>JBEKEP010000169.1:0-9239 GCA_050013775.1 Occallatibacter sp.
GGCGAACGGAGCGGAACTAGCGGGCCTCGAAGGCATCGAGTGGATTCTTAAAGACGTATCCTTCACGATCGAGCCGGGGCAGACGATTGCGATTGTCGGTCACACCGGCGCGGGCAAGACCACGCTCACCAGCCTGATGATGCGCTTCTATGAAGTGACCGCCGGCCGCATTCTCATTGACGGCGTTGACCTGCGCGAACACGATTTGACGGCGTTGCGCAAGCACTTCGCGGTGGTGTTGCAGGATCCGTTTCTCTTCTCGGGCACCATTGGCGAAAACATTCGCCTCGGCAACGAAGAGATCACCGACGCCACCATGCGCCGTGCCGCGAGGGACGTCAATGTGCTCGACTTCATCGAGTCGCTTCCCAACGGCTTTGATGAGCTGGTACGCGAGCGCGGCAACTCGCTCTCAACGGGCCAGAAGCAGCTCATCAATTTCGCCCGCGCGCTGGCCTACAACCCGCACATTCTCATCCTCGATGAGGCCACGTCGAGCGTCGACACTGACACGGAGTTGCGCATTCGCGGCGCGCTCGAACGCATGGTCGAAGGGCGCACCAGTGTGCTGATCGCGCACCGGCTGTCAACAGTCCAAAGAGCCGAAACCATTCTGGTGATGCACAAGGGCCAGTTGCGTGAGATGGGCACGCACCAGGAACTGCTGGCGCAGCGCGGCCTTTACTGGAAGCTCTACCAGTTGCAGTACAAGGATCAGGAGAACGGGGCGCTTGTGCCGCCTTCGCGGGAGCCCTCGGCCGCACCCGCCGTGTGAGAAAAGCAGGGACCAAGCCACCCATCGAGCAAAAGTCGCTCGTTGGGGGCCCGACAGGAAACGAGGGAACAAGGGACCAAGAAAACAGGAGACGGGGCGGCGTCCACTGCAAGCTATTGTTTTCGTTGGTTCTTAGTCGCCAAGGTTTTGCATCGGACGTTGTAGTGCCCGAAATATTCAGCCACGATATGATGGTAAAGTGAGGGTTTTCCCGCCCAACCGCAGAAAAACCAGTGGCACGCGACCGATTGCAGGAAGAGATGACGGAAAAGATCACCAGAAAAGTCGAGATCTTCGACACCAGTCTCCGCGACGGCATGCAGCAGCCGAATTTGGAGATTTCTGTGCCCAATGCCGTGCTCTTGCTGGAGCGCATGGCGGCCTTCGGCGTGCACTATGCCGAGATCGGATTCGCTGGCGCCAATCACTTCGTCAGCGATCTCACCAGCGCCCTCGCGAATGTCAGTACCGGCTCCATGAAGCTGGCACTCTTCGGACGCACGCGCGGGCGGGGCGCCAAGGTTGAAGATTGGCCCGATGTGCAATTCATTCTGCGCCACAAGCGGCGCGTTCCCGTTGCGGTCATCGTGGTCAAGTCGCGGCTCCTCGATGTGGAGCGCTCACTCGGCGTCAGCCCAGAAGAAAATTTGCGCATGACGTGGGAGACCATCGACCACCTGCAATCGCACGGCCTCGAGGTGATCGTCGATCTCGAGCACGCGATGGATGCGCGATGCGGTCGCTGTGAAAACGGCAATCCCTGCGGCGACGAGTATGCCAAGCGCGCATTCGACCACTTTCAACAGCTCACCGAACAGTGCGTTCGCCAGAGCGTGAGCCGCATCGTCGTGTGCGACACCAACGGTGGCGCCGGTCCTGAAGAAGTGGTGCACGCCCTCGAGCAACTCCAGCGCAATTTCCCCGGCGCGGGCTTTGGATTTCATGGCCACACCGATCGGGGCCTGGGCGTGGCCAACACGCGCGCTGCCATCCTGGCGGGCGCTATCCAGGTGCAGGGAACACTCATCGGCACCGGCGAGCGCTGTGGCAACGTGAACCTGACCACGTTGGTCGGTGCCATGCAGTTGCGTGGGGAAGCCGAGTTTGTTTCGCCGCAGGCGCTCACGGGATTGACGAGTCTGGCGCATTCGACCTACGCGGCCTTTGCTCTCGATCCGCCGCACGGCGCGCCCATCGTCGGCGCCGGCGCGTTCGGCACCTGGGCCGGCATGCATGGGTCGAGCGAGCGAAAGAATCCCGGTGCTTACCTGTGGTGCGATCCCGCGCGCGTGGGGGCAAGTCCGATCATCGGCGTGAACGCGCAATCGGGCAAAGCCAACATAATGCTGTTGGCAGAGTCGATGGGTGTGCCGCTTGACTCCGCGCAGGCGCAGACGCTGATGGAAACGAATGCGGCCATGATCGAGGGCGGCGGCTTTACGGCGAGCGAAGTCTCATTCCGCCTGGCCTGCATGAGAACTCTGGGGACCCTGCGCAACTGGTTCGGCGTCAAAGGCTGGCGCGTTCTCGATGAGTCCGACGAGATCGGCGGCCGCTATGTGCAGGCATTCATGACGCTCAGCGTCGGCGACTCCACGATTGCCAGCGCACGCGCAGAAGGCGAAGGCCCGGTGGATGCACTTACCAAGGCCATGCGCCGCGAGCTCGACAAAACGTATCCCGCGCTTAAACACATGCGCCTGGGCACATTCACGGTTGCGGCTCTCGACGTTTCTGCGCATGATTCGGCCGCTCATGTGCGTGTGACGGTGAGCTTTAACGCCGACGGCCACGAGCCGTGGACTACCGCAGGCGTGAGCAGCGATCTAAACCAAGCCGCGCTTATGGCCATTGTGGACGGCTTCCACTTCTGGCTCCTGATGCAGCCGGGCGGCTCGAGCGAGACACACGGTGTTACGCCTGCGCCGATCTCTACTGAAGTGGTCTAGCTCGTTACGAAGGTTACAACCTCGATCATTCGCTTCTACCGGCACGCACTGTGTTGGATTGAAGCGCTTTAGCGCAAACAAGGCGACTCTGTTTCGAACCTCGACTCGACGTTGAGTGATTTAGCTCACAGCGCACTCCTGAAACTCTCTCCACACTAGGTCCATTCCAGCCGAAGTATTGGGGCAACGGGCCGGTGCTCTCGAGGCTGAAGCTTTCCGGCTGATCGCTCAGATCGACCCCGCGGGAAATCGCGGAGGGAGAGCTACCATGTCCACGGAATTGCTTCACGCCCCGCTTCATTCATCGCTGATGGGACCCGCTTCGCGCTACATGAAAGAAACCCGCGAGGCACTGCTGACTTTCGAAACTGAAGAGCTGGCCGCCCTGCGCTTCTCCATTATTCTTACGGCGAGATGGGAGGCCTCCGACGACCAGGACCCCGAGCAACGCGCTGAATTGCGCGCCGACCTCTTGCTCCTACGCCGCCAGTTCGGGGACAAGATCGACGAGCTTGCCATGACGTTCGGCGTCGAAGAGGCGATGAAGGCGAAAGACAACATCGAGCGGACGGTCGTGGTGCCGCGCGACATGAAACCGATGCCCATCCGCCGCGAAGAGGAGTTGAGCAGCGAAGAGAGCAGTGAATTCGGGTACGGCCTCTGATCTAGCCACTGGCAAGGGCCGGAAAATCTTTACCTGCACGAAAAATGCGCCACCCGCAATCACGAGTGGCGCATTCATTTTTTAAGCTTGTTGCCGGAGCTACTTTGCGGCAACGGAGGGGCGCGTATCGAGCTTGCCGCTCCTGTATCCTTCTGCCATGACGCTGATCGGGATCGGCGCATAGTCGCCGGCGTGGCCTGCCTGGCCGAATTCCGTCATCCGCTCCGCCACAACCTTCGCCATCGCCTCGCGCGCCGGCTTCATGTAGTCGCGCGGATCGAACTTCTCCGGTGACTCCGCGAAGACCTTGCGAATAGCGCCGGTAATTGCCAGGCGGTTGTCGGTATCCACGTTGATCTTGCGCACACCGTTGCGAATGCCCAGCTGAATTTCTTCGACGGGCACGCCCCAGGTGGGCTTCAGATTGCCGCCGTACTTGTTCACGATGTCCTGCAATTCCTTCGGTACCGAGGAACTGCCGTGCATGACCAGGTGCGTGTATGGCAACCGTTTGTGAATCGCGATGAGCACGTCCATCTTGAGTACTGAGCCGTCGGGCTTCTTGTTGAACTTGTAGGCGCCGTGGCTGGTGCCGATGGCAATGGCCAGCGCGTCCACGCCGGTGCGCTCGGCAAACTCAACTGCCTGATCGGGATCGGTGATGTGCTCCAGGCCTGTACCGCCCGCGCCATGACCGTCTTCCACGCCGCCCAGCACGCCAATCTCGCCTTCCACGGTGACGCCGCGCTCGTGGGCGTAATCCACCACGCGCCGCGTCACGTCCACATTCTCGTCGAACGTCGACGGTGTCTTGCCGTCTTCTTTCAGCGAGCCGTCCATCATCACGGAGGTGTAACCCAGGGCGATGGCGCTCTTACAGGTCTCAAAACTGTTGCCGTGATCCTGATGCATGGCAATGGGAATCCCGGGATTCAGCTCCGCCGCGGCCTGGATCAGCTTGAAAAGGTAGAGATCCTCGGCAAACGCGCGCGCGCCGCGGCTGGCCTGAACAATGACCGGCGAGTTGGTCTGCCGGGCGGCCATCATGATGGCCTGAATCTGCTCCATATCGTTCACGTTGAACGCACCGACGCCGTATCCGCCCTTGGCAGCTTCGTCGAGGAGCTGCCGCATGGAAACTAGAGGCATAAAAATTCTCCTTTGGGTGGCTCTCGCTACCTTTGCGCTCAACTCTCAAAATATCGAGAAATCAGCCTGGCGCCGGGAACCGCAATCATGTTTATGGTAGCAGAGATGCGCAAGGAAAAACTGCGAGCAGAAACCAACGTTGCTTTAGGGCGCCCGATTCAGGGCTCGGGTAACTCCGCCGTTCCCAGAAGGGGATAACTTTCTACAAGCTTTTTTCCGAGGCCCGATTACACATACGTGACCTGCCCCAGAATTACCGCGCGCTTCGCTCCCGTCGCGCTGGGCACATTGCCCGGCAGCCGATGCCATGTGCGCCACGCCAGCAACGCAAACGCCGCCGCTTCTTTGGCTTCGGCGGGCAATCCAAAGGCGTCGCTGTCGCACAACGTGCATCCCTGTGGTTCGAGCCTTGCGGCCAGCATTTTCATTAGCGTCCGATTACGTACGCCGCCACCAGAGACGATGAAATCCACGGGACGGCTTTTCATGCGTGATTGGACGTAACGTGAGTAGCTGCGTGCAATGCTTTCTGCGGTCAGGGCCGTCGCGGTCGCGAGCGCATCGTTGGGGTTATTGGATTTTGCAAGACACTTTTCTAAAAATTCGGCGGCGTAAGCGCGACCAAACTGCTCGCGCCCCGCGGTCTTCGGCGGGCGCAGTTTGAAGTAAGGGTGCCGCAACGCTTTTTTGAGCACGGGCTCGATCACAGTTCCGCGCGCCGCCAGCGACCCGTTGCGATCGTAAGGCTTGTCGAAGAGCTTTTGCGCCAGCCAGTCGATGACCATGTTCCCCGGCCCATTATCGAATGCAAGCACTGCGCGCGGCAGACTCTTGGCCGGGAGCGCAGTCAGGTTTGCGATGCCGCCAATGTTTTGCAAAACGCGCCCGCGCTTTGTATCGGCGAAGAGCACGTAGTCCAACAGCGGGACCAGCGGCGCTCCCTGGCCGCCGGCCAACATGTCGGCGGGGCGGAAGTTCGATACCACCGGAACGCCCAACTCTGCGGCGATCGCCTGCGCTTCGCCTGCCTGCCACGTGCACGCAAACTTTCGGCCTGCGTAGTTCTCCGCGCGCGCCTGGTGGTAAAGCGTTTGTCCGTGGCAACCGACGAGATCGAGTTGAAGACTGTGCCTCTTCGCTGTTTGCTTTACCGCATCCGTGTACGCAAGGCCCAGCCGCCAATTGAGCCGCGCCAGTTCGGCTGTCGAAGTGGATGAGGCATTCATCGCGGCGAGCACAGCGCCCCGCAGCGCCGCAGGATAAGCAAAGTGTTCGTGCGCCGAGAGTGTAAGCGTGGGGCGCAGCTTGCCAGGAGCGATGCGGACCACGGCCACATCGATTCCATCGGCAGACGTGCCGCTCATCACACCGGCGACTGTCATGGCATGCGTCTTCATGCAGTCTCCTGAGCGGCGGCCTTCGCCACCGTCTCACCGAAGCGCACGATCCGAGTGCGCAGCGCTTCAAATTGTTTCGGGTTGAGCGCGGCCGGCACCTTTGCCGGGAATGTCCTGGCCCTTTTCCGCGCCGACTCCCTCGCACGCGCGAGCAGAACCTTTTGGAACGCCGCAGAACGCTCGCCTTCGCGAATGAGAGCTTCGAACGTCTGCAGAATTGGCTCGGGGTGATGGCAAATTAAAGCCAGGTCGGCACCCATGCGCACGGTTGCAATCGCGGCCTCGGCGATGGGCATGAACTTGGTCACGCCGCCCATCTCCAGATCGTCAGAGACAACGATGCCTCGGTAGCCGATGCGCTTGCGCAACACGGTTTGCATCCAGAACTTCGACACCGTAGCCGGATGCACAGGGTCAGCGGTCAATGGATAGGCCGCGTGGTTCACCATCACGATTGGCAAATTCGTGCGCAATGCGCGGTAGGGTTCCAGGTCCTCCTGCCACAACTGCTGCCATGTGCGCTCGATCTTCGGAGTCTCCAGGTGCGAATCCAGTGTCCCTCCGCCGAGCCCGGGAAAGTGTTTGCCGCATCCTGTAACGCCTTGCGCAGCCAGCCCTGCGAGAAACTCGCGCGCGTAGGCTGTAACGCCGGCGCCGGTTTCGGCAGCGCAGCGCGTTCCCATCACTTTGCGCGACTCCGGCAGTGCCAAGTCGAGCACGGGCGCAAACGAGGAGTTGAACCCGAAGGCTTTTACTGCGCGCGCCACCAGTTCCCCATGCTCACGCTGAAGCGCGGCGCGGCCCGTTGCACGCGCTGCTTGCGCCACAGCCTGAACCGAGGGAATCGGAGCCAGCACGTCGCGGAGCCGGTCCACCGTCCCGCCTTCCACGTCGACAAAGGCGCCGCAGTGCGGCGGGCAGAAGCTGGTTGCCTCAGCGAGCAATGCGCGCGTTTGTAGGCGATCGATAATATTTCGCTTGAAGAGAATGATGCCCGCTGGACGGATGAGTTTGAGCCACGCGCGCTCCATCGCGGTGAGATTGTTGTCGCCCAATCCTACAACCAGCAAACTTCCGGCAGCCTGACGCAAACTATCTTTCATAATCCCTCAATCACTTAGAACTACATTTGCATTTGGCCGGAGGATAGAGGTCAGGGCCTAAAGGCCGTTTCTTTTTTGCCCGGTTTTCAGGGGCCTGAAGGCCCCTGCTCCCTCCGAAATCCTTAACTCCAACTGTAGTATTAGTCCTTGTCCCTCAGTCCTTGCTCTTCTTCAGTTCCTGCTGCAACTCTTCCAACAGGTTCAGCGCCTGCAGTGGCGTCAGCACATTCACATCCGTAGCCTCGATGCGGTCCACAATCCTTTGCGAGAGTGGCGTGAAGATCGTCATCTGCATTGGGTCCGGCTCCGTCTCCACCTGTACGCTCTGGCGCTCCTGCTTCTCGTGCTGGCGCAGGACGTGTTTGGCGCGCTCGATCACTGCAGCTGGCAGTCCGGCCAGCCGCGCCACTTCAATGCCGTAGCTCTTGCTGGCTGCGCCGGGTTCAATGTTGTGTAGAAACACGATGCCGCTCGCCGACTCCTTGACGCCCACGCGCAAATTGCGCACGCGCGGCAACTTCTCCGCCAGCATGGTTAGCTCATGATAATGCGTGGCAAACAGCGTGCGCGCACCCACTTCGGCGTGCAAAAACTCCACCGTTGCCCACGCCAGCGAGAGCCCGTCGAAGGTCGCTGTTCCGCGGCCCATCTCATCGAGCAGAATCAGCGAGCGTCGCGTCGCCGTGTTCAGGATCGTTGCCGTCTCCGTCATTTCGACCATGAAAGTCGACCGGCCGCGAGCGACGTTGTCCGAGGCGCCGATGCGTGTGTAAATGCGATCGACCAGACCGAAGCGCATGGAGTCGGCAGGAACAAAGCTGCCCATCTGTGCCATGAGCACCAGCATCGCGGCCTGCCGCAGATAGGTGCTCTTGCCGCCCATGTTGGGCCCGGTCACCAGCAATAGGCTCGCCGCTT
This sequence comes from Occallatibacter sp., assembly GCA_050013775.1. Taxonomy (GTDB): domain Bacteria; phylum Acidobacteriota; class Terriglobia; order Terriglobales; family Acidobacteriaceae; genus Telmatobacter. The sequence continues at coordinate 7,956 of JBEKEP010000169.1, forward strand.
GCGCGGTTTTATTCTTTGGAGAAGATTCGTCGCAGGCGCAGAGGTACAGATCGTTGGCAATGAACCGCCCCTCGCGGGTCTCTTCCATCCACTGCTCGATGACGGGATGACGCGCGGCAACGGCCTCGAGCACCGGCTCGTCAACCAACTGGGGGCGCACGTAGCGCCGAGCCGAGGCCAGGTGCGCAAAGCACGCCAGCAGATCTGCCTCGGCCGCGGCCGCGGAGCTGCGACGGATACGGCCCGCGCTCTCAAGGACGAACCTTCTCAGCTCGGCAAAGATGCGCTTCTCAATTTCGATGCAGCGGTCGTGTGCGGTGAGGATCTTGCGCTCGTAGTCCTTCAACTCCGGCGTGGTAAAGCGTTCGGCGTTCACCAGCGTTTGTTTGCGTTCGTAGTCGTCGGGCGCCAGTGCCAGGCTTGCCTTCGTGATCTCGATGTAATAGCCGAAAACCGAGTTATAGCGCACCTTCAGCGAGCCGATGCCGGTGCGTCGCCGCTCGCGATCCTCGATGGCCGCAATGGCCTGCCGCCCTGAGGACGAGACTGAGCGCAACTCATCGAGCTCCGCGTCGATATTCGGAGCGATGGCGCCGCCATCGACGAGAGTCAGCGGCGGCTCGGCCACCAGCGTGCGCACAATGCGCGCGGTCACGTCGTCAAGCGTGTCGAGATGAGCGGCGATGGCGCGCCATCGCGGCGCCGTCATGGCTTCGAGCGCGACTTTCAGTCCGGGCAGCCGCGCCAGACTGCTAGCGAGCGCGCGCACGTCGCGCGGGCCCGCGGAATCGAGAGAAATCCGCGCCAGAAGCCGTTCGAGATCCAAGATGCCGCCGAATGCCCGCCGCATCTCCTCGCGTTTCAGTAAGTCGACGTGCGCTTCACTGACCGCTTCGTAGCGCGCGGCGATTTCCGGGGCAGCATTCAGTGGCCGCAGAATTGTCGCCCGAAGCAGCCGCTTGCCCATCGGCGTCAGGCAGGCATCCAGGGTGCGAAACAACGTGACACGATCATCCTGGCCGGAAAACAGAGGCTCTACCAGTTCCAGATTCCGCACCGTTACCTGGTCCAGTTCCAGGGCCGTCGAATGTTCCTCGAATTTCAGCGAATCGATGTGCAGCGCTTCATTCTTTTGCGTGGTGCGCACGTAGTGGAGCACGGCTCCGGCCGCAATCGCTGCCGGCTCGTGCCCGTTCAGCCCGAACCCCTCCAGCGAATGCACATTCAGTTGCCGCTCGACAAGCGGAACAGCAAAGTCGCGCGTCCACACCCAGTCCTCAACCC
>JBEKEP010000170.1:0-9026 GCA_050013775.1 Occallatibacter sp.
ATGCAGAAGGCGGTTCCGGCCGGTGAGGGCGCCATGGCCGCCGTGCTCGCGCTCGGCGCCGCGCAGGTGGCCGAGGCCTGCGAGGAGGCCGCGCGCGAGACCGGACTGGTTGTGCAGGCCGCGAACCTGAATTCACCCAACCAGACGGTCATCTCCGGCGCGGCTGCGGCCGTGGAAAAAGCCGCGGCGCTCTGCAAGGCCAAAGGCGCGCGCCGCACTGTCATGCTTCCCGTCAGCGCGCCCTTCCACTGCGCCCTCATGCAGCCCGCGCAGGAAGAAGTGGCGCGCGTGCTCGGCGGGCTTACGCTGCACGATCCGCGCATTCCCGTCGCCGCGAACGTTACCGGCGGTCTCGTCACAACCGCCAGCGCCGCACGCGACGCACTTGTCAGGCAAGTCACCGGCGCAGTGCGTTGGGTGGAGTGCATGCAGGCGCTCGAGGGCCGGTCGCTGTCCGTGGAGGGCCAGGGCGCCGGCGCCGATCTCTTCATCGAAGTTGGCCCCGGCAAGGTGCTCTGCGGCCTGCTCAAACAGATCGATCCGGGGCTGAATTCGCTGAACGTGGAAGACGCGGCGAGTTTGGAGAAGGCGCTGGCGGAGCTGAAATCAGACGCATAGATGAGCACTTACCTGGGCGAATCTTTTCCCTCACGTTTACTTGAGCTTGAAGTCAATCTCGATGGTGATTCGGGTGGCGATGGGTTTGCCGTTAATCGTGGCCGGCTGAAACCGATATTGACTGACCGCAGCAATCGCGTTTTCGTCTAATCCATGCCCCGCTCCCCTCACCAGGCGAACATCGGTTGGCAAACCATCCTCGTTGACAATCGTGGAGACGATCACCGCGCTTTGGAAATGCTCGGCGCTCGCCTCTGCTGAAAACTGCGCGGGAGGCATATGGATTGCCACCGGCGGCTTGGCTCCGGGTGGTAGCCGATACGGATCGGGCGTTTGAGGATTGGAATCGCCAGAGCTCCCTATGCCGGGAGCGGGAGAGCAAGTAACCAGCGTGGGGATCGCGGGCCAGAGACGGTAGAACATTACCCTTATGCAAACCAGGACTGGGACCGGTGATCCGTCCAAGGTTCCGGGGCGGAACAGTGAGTCTCGTACCGCGGTAATCGCTAGGTCTTCCATAGGGATGTCGTAGCGGCGAGTCACTTCGGGGGCCTTGGCCCTTCCGTCAATACCAATAACCGCGGAGAGAAGCACGCCATGCGGGTCATCGGTCTTGGTTGCTCCTGGAGGGTACGCCGCAGGTTCCGCATGCACGAATCCCGGCGAAACAATGCCGGGACCTACCTGATAAACGCCATCCTTATCCGGCTTGGGCGGGACAGGCTTGGCGTATTCAGGCCTGTCTTGTGTTGAGGGAACTGGCCGCCCGAATCCATGACTTGAAATCGCGACCAGCACAAGGAACGCAAAACACGCACACAGATTTCGCATTGCGAATCGCCATGTCCTGAGAATTGCAGCAACTCTATCACACGATCCCCAGCTCTTTCAGCACAAACGCGTAGTCCAGCGCGATCTCCTTCAGGTAGTCGTATCGTCCGCTCGCCCCTCCGTGCCCGGCCTGCATGTTTGTCACCAGCAGCAGCGGATGGTGGTCGGTTTTGAGGGTGCGCAGTTTCGCCACATACTTAGCCGGCTCCCAGTACATCACCTGGCTGTCGTGCAGGCTGGTCTTCACCAGCATCGCCGGATACTCCGCCGTGCGCAGATTGTCGTACGGCGAATAACTCAACATGTACCGGAAATATTCTTCCTGGTTCGGGTCTCCCCACTCCTCATACTCGGGAACTGTGAGGGGCAGGGAAGCGTCGAGCATCGTATTCATCACGTCCACAAACGGCACGTGCGAAAGCACGGCGCGAAAGAGCCGTGGGCTCATGTTCGCTACTGCGCCCATCAACAAGCCTCCCGCCGACCCGCCTTCGATCGCCACGCGGTTCGGATCGCCGTAACCCGCCGCGGTCAAATGCTCCACGCAGGCAATGAAATCGGTAAACGTGTTGCGCTTCGCGAGCATCTTGCCCGCGTCGTGCCACGGTTTGCCCAGGTCGCCGCCGCCGCGGATGTGCGCGTAGGCCATCACCACGCCGCGATCAAGCAAACTCAACCGGTTCGAGCTGAACCCGAGCGGTAATGAATATCCATACGACCCGTAGCCGTAGACGTAGAGCGGGTTCGACTCTGTGCGGCGTTCCTTGCGGTAGACGATGGAGATGGGAACAGCAACGCCATCCGGCGCCGTGGCATGAATGCGTTCGCTCGCGTAGAGCGTGCAGTCGAATCCGCCGGGAATCTCCAACTGCTTCAGCAGCGTCGATGCGCCCGATGCCGTGTCGTACTCGTACACCGAGCTGGGCGTGACCAGCGACTGGTAGCCATAGCGAAAGGTCGTCGTCTCGAAGATACGGTTGATGTGCGGGTGCGCGCTGTATGCGGGTTCGGGAAAGGCAATCTCGCCGGCGGCAGCGGCTTCAGGCCCCGAGCCGGCAAACTTCCACAAGCGCAGCCGTGGCAATCCATCCTCGCGTTCGCAGGCGATGAAGAATCCGGCGAAGAGATCCACGTCTTCGAGCATTACTGCGTCGCGATGCGCAATCAACTCCGTCCAGTGTTCGCGTCCCGGCGTCTCCACTGGAGCGGTCACCAGCCGGAAGTTGCGTCCGCGATCGTTAGTGCGAATGAACCACAGTCCGTTGCGGTGGTCGAGCGAGTACTCGTGCTCGTCTTCACGCGGGGCAATGATGTGGAATTCGCCGGTTGGATCGCCGGCCGCTAGAAACCGCGCCTCGCTGGTGATGTGACTGGCTGACTCGAGCACAATGTACTTGCCGTCGCGCGTGCGCCCTGCCGCAATATTGAAACGCTCGTCGTCTTCCTGAAAGACCAGCACGGCCTTCGAAAGCTTCCCGGCCGAGCCGCGATAAAGCTGGAATTGCCGCTTCTGCTGCTCGTCCTCGACTGTGTAAAACAAAGTCTTGTTATCCGCAGCCCACACCACGGAGCCCACACGTTCCACCTCGTCCTCGAGCGTCTCGCCGGTTTCCAGGTCCTTAATCCGCAGCGTGTACTGGCGAAATCCCGTGGTATCGGTGGTGTAAGCCAGCCAACGCCCGTCGTCGGTGATGTCGGTGTCGCCGATTGCGAAAAATGAATGGTCCTTCGCCAGTTCGTTGCCGTCGAGCAGGATTTGTTCGGCCGCATCGGCTTCCGGCCCGGCAGGGCCGCCCCGCTTGCGGCAATAGATGCCGTACTGCAGGCCTTCCTGCGTGCGCGAGTAGTACCACCAATCGCCATCCCGGTAGGGAACCGAGACGTCCGTCTGCTTTACGTGGCTGAGCATCTCCTGGTAAAGCTCTTCACGGAGTCCGTCGAGAGGCGCCATCACGGCCGTGGCATAGGCATTTTCGGCTTCAAGGTACGCGGTCACATCAGGGTTATCTTTGTCGCGCAGCCATGCGTAGTCGTCGGCCAGCAGCACTCCGTGCGTCTGGGTTTCGGTGTGGTGTTTGCGGGCAGTTGGCGGCGCGGGAATCCCGGATTGACTCATTGTCTCCGTCATTTCTCCTCCAGTGTAGAACCTGCCGGCGCGGGAACCTCCGCCGCCCCGCCAACGTACAATGGAGGAGAAATGAAAGGTTCTGGCCGCGCGCGTTTTGCCCTGTTTCCGCCTCTGCTGGCGGCGCTTTTCGCATTTCTCGCGGTTCCCGCGCATGCCGAGAAGGTGTCCGACCTTCCCCAGCCCACCGACTACGTAAGCGATTTTGCGCACGTGCTCTCACCTGAGGCGGTCGCGCGGCTCGATTCCATCTGTTCCCAACTGGACCACACCGCGGCCAACGCGAAGATTGCCGTGGTGACCGTGCACGATCTCGACGGCGACGACGCGGCCGACTACGCCACGCAGCTCGAAGACCACTGGAAGATGGGGGACAGGGATAAGGCAACGGGCCAGAACCGTTACGCTATGGTTCTTTTGGCAGTCGCCGATCACAAGTACCGCATTGAAGTCGGCTACGGACTGGAAGGCATCCTGCCCGACGGCAAGACGGGCGACATCGGCCGCGACATGGTTCCTGACCTGAAGGCCGGCGACTATGACGGCGCGGTGACGACGGCGGTGGGTGAGGTGGCGCAGGTCATCGCCGACGACGCCCATATCACGCTGGACAATGCACCCCAGCCCGGTCCTGCCAGCGAGCCTGTTCAACAACAGGAACCGTCTGCAGCCAAAGTTCTCGAGGGCATCATCGTCGCCGTAATCATCATCTTTTATATTCTTCGCATTCTGGGCAGCTTTGGTCTCTTTGGCTTGTGGGGTCTGAGCCTCTTCTCTGGCGGAGGCCGCGGCGGTTCCAGCGGTTTCGGCGGCGGTGGTGGAGGATTCGGTGGTGGAGGAGGCGGAGGCTTCGGAGGATTCGGCGGCGGCGGCGGTGGTTTTGGCGGCGGTGGCGCCGGTGGAAGCTGGTAGTTAAGAGTTGATAGCTGTTTTAACAAGGAGAGTCGAGTTTATGAGCAAAGGACTTGGAATTACCCTGGGTATCGTGGCCATTCTGCTGTTGGTCGTCGCCATGTGTTTTGGCAGCTACGTCAGCGCCAAGAATCAGATGGTGGCCCTGGATCAGGTGGTCAAAACAAATTGGTCCGATGTGGACGTGCAACTGGAGCGGCGCGCCGATCTGATTCCCAACCTGGTGGCAACCGTCAAGGGCTTCACCAAAGAGGAAAGCAGCGTGTTCACTGAGATCGCGCAGGCGCGGGATGGACTGATGAACGCCCAGACCCCGACGGACAAGATCGCTGCGAACGGACAGCTCGATACAGCTCTCGCCAAGGTTCTCGTCCTGACCGAAAACTACCCGCAACTGCGCTCCAGCGATCAGTTCATGCGTTTGCAGGATGAGTTGTCAGGCACCGAAAACCGGATTGCGGTGGCTCGCAATCGGTACAATCAAGCGCTTCAGGATTACAACACGTACATCCAGCAATTCCCGAACAGCATTTGGGCGCGCTACGCCGGGTTCCAGGTGAATAACGCGCGCTTCCAGGCCAGCCAGGCCGCCCAATCTACGCCGTCGGTGCAGTTCTAGAGTTTCGCTCTGGTTGCAGCAAACACAAAAAGGCCATTCCGCGTGCGCGGAATGGCCTTTTGGGCTGGAAACTCTGTCCGAATGATCTACTTGAAGGATGCGATGGCGCTGGCCTCGTCGTCGGAGATGTCGAAGACGGTGTAGAGCTTGGTCAGCTGCAGCAGATCGTGGACCTTCTTGGTGAGTTTGAGCAGTTTAAGGGTCGCGCCCTGGTTCCGGGCGGTGGTGTAAGCGCTCACCAGTTCGCCCAGGCCTGAGCTGTCGATGTAGTTCACATCGCCGAGATCGAGCAGGATGCTCTTCTGTCCTTTGCTGATCAGGTCGCGAATGGCGTCGCGCAGCTGCACGCTGCCTTCGCCGAGGGTAATCCGCCCGCTGAGATCCAGAACGGTAACGCCATCCACTTCACGGGAAGCTATCGCAAGTGCCACGGAAAATTCCTCCTTGTCAGTACTTCGGTTATAGCATCTTTACGGCCTCCGGCTCCAAGGAAAATTCCTCGGCCGGTCTGGTCGCAGGGAGAGAAGGGTTGATCCCGCACGTCGGACCTTAAGGCTTTCCGGCGGCGGGCGCCAGATGTTTTACCAGCGTCAGCTCGGTCCCGGGGTGCAGTTGTCGAAAGTGTACCTCATCCATCAGCGACCGGATGAGAAAGATACCGCGGCCGGTGCCGCGGAGCAGGTTCTCCTGAGCCAACGGATCGGGCACTTTATCGGGATCGAAGCCCGGGCCTTCGTCGGCGATGGTGATCTTCAGGTCCTCACCGGTATTTTCGAGAGAAACCTCGATCTGCCGGGAGGGATCGTACTCGTTGCCGTGCAGCACGGCGTTAATGGCGGCTTCGCGCACTGCCATGGCAATATGAAAGCGCTGGTCCTCGTCGAGACCTGCCTCAATGGCCATTTGGTCGGAGGCTGACTCCACCTCTCCGACGCTATCCATGGTGGAGCTCAGCTTGAAGCTCCGCCGTCCTCTGCTGGGTGCGCTCACCGGGCTGTCTTCCGCCTCCGCCGGAGCGGCTGGGGCCAAGCGCCCCTGCTCCGGGAATCTTCTGGCAGTTTCAGGTCTGGATGCGATTGTGTCAAGGCTGCATCTGATGTTTAGACGCCGCTTCCACTATCAGGCGAACCAGATGAGCCATCTCGCGCTTGCTCGCGGAGCGCTTGGTCAATTCGCTGTCAATGCGGTTCCGGGTGTTTTACATGTCGCTTCGAGACGGTCCGCAGACCGGATAAAAACCGCCTCAAAAGGTCTACACTCAACCCATGGGTTCGCATGCTACTGACGCGCACACCGAGCCGCGGATCGCGACTCGTGTCAGCCTGACGGCAATTCTCGGCATGCCGGTGACCGACGCGCAGGGGCATCTGTGCGGCAAGCTCAAAGACGTTGCCATTACCACCGGGCCCGACGGCGGCAAGGTGGCCGGACTGGTGCTCAAGACGCGCACCGGCCTTGCTCTTGTTCCCTCTCAGGAAGTGATAGAAACCCCGGCCGGTACGCTAGAAGTGCGCTCTGCTGATGTTCTGACCCCGCTGAAGGAAGAAGGCAACTTTCTCTTTCTGCAGCAGGACCTGGTCGACCGTCAGATTATCGACATCAATGGCCGCAAAGTGGTGCGCGTGAACGATGTGGACCTGGAGTGGATGGGCCAGGGCGCGGCGCACCTGCTGCGCGTGGCTGAAGTCGAAGTCGGCTTGAGGGGGGCCTTTCGCCGCGTATTCAAGGGGGTTTTACCGCGCACCCGCCTGGAAGCTGTCTCGCGCAAGTTTACGGCGCGTGCCATTCCCTGGCAGTTTGTGGATGTCATTGAGCCCGATCCCGCGCGCCGTGTCAGGCTACGCATCGAACACGAGCGCCTGGCCGATATTCACCCCTCTGAGCTGGCCGACATTCTGGAAGATCTTGCACCTGCGGAGCGCGAGGCCGTTTTCACTTCTCTTGACGAGGATGTTGCGGCCGAGACTCTCGAAGAGGTCGAGCCCAAGCTGCAAAAGGCGCTGCTCGAAAAACTCGACGACGAACGCATCGCCGACATCGTGGAAGAGATGGACCCCGGCGCGGCAGCCGACCTGCTCTCCGAATTGCCCGAGGAACAGTCCGACGCGATTCTCGAAGAAATGGAACCCGAGGAGCGGCAGGAGGTCTCAGAGCTGCTCGAGTTCGATGAAGACTCCGCGGCCGGCTTAATGACGACGGAGTTCGTTTACCTGGGCGTAGATGCCACCGTGGCACAGGCTGTGGAGGCGCTGCGCAGCTTCGACGGTGACCCGGAAGGCGTCACGGAGGTCTACCTGCTCGACGAAAAGCGCATTCTGCGCGGCGCCGTATCGCTGGCGCGCATGGTCATGGCGCGTCCGGAATCTCACTTGAAGGTCCTGGCCGAGCCCCGCGTCCTTTCTTGCCCGGCCGACATGCATCAGAACGAACTGGCTGAAATGTTCGATAAATACAACCTCCACTCCCTTCCCGTCGTAGATGCGCTGGGCCGCATGGTTGGTGTCGTGCAGTCGGAGCAGGTGATCAGTTTTCTGCGCGAAAGACTGTGAAACTTTGGTCACGGACCGGGCTACACGCCTCAATCCGACATTTGTGAGCAATATTGCTCACTTCCTGCACCTTCCGTTCGACTATCCTGCGAAAAATACCCGGATTTATCCGGATATGTGAAAGAATCTAAACATGCTCCAATTGCCAAGGATTATTCAGGGCGGGATGGGTGTCGGCGTGTCTAATTGGCGCCTCGCCCAAGCCGTCTCAAGGCTCGGCCAGTTGGGCGTCGTGTCGGGCACGGCGCTGGATTCGGTCTTTGTGCGCCGGCTCGCGGACGGCGATCAGGGCGGGCACATGCGCCGGGGAGTGGACGCATTTCCGTTTCAGGAGACGGCAAAGCGCATCTGGCAGGAGTATTTCGTGCCGGGCGGCAAGCCTGCCGGCGCTCCGTATAAGCCACTGCCCATGCATCAGAAGCACGATTCGCGCAAGCTCGTCGAGCTGTGCATGGTGAGCAACTTCGTTGAAGTTTTTCTGGCGCGCGAAGGCCATGACAATCCGGTGGGAATCAATTTTCTTGAAAAAGTGCAGATTCCGCATCTGGCATCGATTTATGGAGCCATGCTTGCCGGCGTGGGCTACGTGCTGATTGGCGCAGGGATTCCCCTGCACATCCCTGGCGTGCTTGATGCATTTGCGGCCCACCAGCAGGCTGAGTACCGCCTGGCTGTGACCGGCACGGCACAAGAGCAGTTTGCGGGTATGGACACGCTGATGCATCTCAATCCGGCCGAGTACGCGGAGGGACCGCTGCCCGAGCTGGACCGGCCCAGGTTTCTAGCCATCGTTTCGTCGAACACGCTGGCCGCGACCATGCTGCGGCGGGCCAACGGGCGCGTGGACGGGTTTGTGAATGAAAGTCCAACCGCGGGAGGGCACAATGCGCCACCGCGGGGCAAGCTGCAGCTCAATGCGGGCGGGGAGCCGGTCTACGGCGAGCGCGATCGCGTGAACATTGCGGACTTGCGCGCGTTGGGCGTTCCCTTCTGGCTGGCCGGTGGCTATGGCAGCCCGGCTAAGCTGCGCGAGGCGCTCGATCAGGGGGCGGCGGGAGTGCAGGTGGGAACCGCGTTTGCTTTCAGCAGCGAATCGGGCATGAGACCCGACCTGAAGGCGCGGTTGATCCAGCAGGCAATTGCGGGTACCGGCGAGGTATTTACCGATCCGCTGGCGTCGCCGACGGGGTTTCCGTTCAAGGTTGCGCAGCTCGAGGGCACCACTTCATCGTCCGGCGTTTACGAGGCGCGGACCCGAGTCTGCGATCTGGGTTATTTGCGCGAGCCGTACGTGGTGCGCGAGGGCGAAATCGGCTACCGCTGCTCGGCGGAGCCGGTTGAAAACTACGTGGCCAAGGGCGGCAAGATCGAG
>JBEKEP010000171.1:0-20010 GCA_050013775.1 Occallatibacter sp.
TATTCCTTGCTACTTTGCGAAAAGGTGTTGAAGGCCTCTTTCGCAGCACCGATAGCTTTTCGGGTGTCGATTTCGTCTGCCATGGTGACCTTGCCGATAACCTTGTTGTCGGTCGGGTTCACCAGATCGACGACCTGGGTTCCATGGGGAGTGACGAACTGGCCGTTGATATAGGCGCGATCAAAGGCTCTTACTGGAGTCGTGGTTTCATGCGTTTTCATTTGTGTTACCTTTCATGAGGTTTCGGCTTTACCAAGGTCGCTATGGCTCTCAGGACCCCAGCTCACAAATTCAGTTTGGCTCAAAAGCGGGTCGGCGTAACTAGCAAAAGACGCCAATGTCCTTGCAGAACGTGCCAAACGGCGGGTGGCCCCGGTCCCTCGCACGTGGGGACCGGGGAGACTGCGGACCTCAATTGGTGGGAAGAAGCCCGCGATCTAGCAGGATCGGTCCCGAGACGCCTTAGGGGCTGGGAATGCCGTTGGGCGCATTTCGCAGCGGCAATCCACTTGAGCGATTAGTCGCCGTATGTCCAGCTGAGGGGCTAATAACTCACCCGGGTTCGATACCAAGTCTGTCGTTTACCGCTACTCTCAAACGCTGCCTGCAGCCAATATAGCGTTCAGTGGTTTGCACAGACACATGCCCGAGAAGAAACTGGATCTGCTCCAACTCGCCTCCGGAATCATGGCAGAGCCGGGCGCAGGACCTCCGCAGATCATGTGGCGCGAGATGCGGAATGTTCATGGTCGCGGCAGTCTTCTTGACAACATGCCAAACCGTCTTTTCTGAAATGCCGTCTCCCCACGGCTTACCTGCCCGACAGACACATCGGAAAAGAGGGCCGCTCTCGATACCGGCTGCGGTTAGCCACACATCGAGGGTCTCTTTCACCCAATTCGGGACAGGAACGGTTCGTATGTGCCTTCCCTTGCCAACGAGATCGACGATAGCCCAGCGCTTCTCCCGACGCTGCAAGCTCTCCAGTGTGAGTTCCGCAAGCTCGCGCCGGCGCAGACCACACCCGAGCAGTATGGCCAGGATCGCTCGATTGCGCTTTCCGGTCAGAGTTTGTCCATCGGGTATCTGCCAGAGAGCCGCCGCCTCGCCTGCGGTAAGCCAGTTGCCCAAACGACAGCCCAGCTTGCGAACTCCCTTAACCCGATGGATGCCGGCGGCCAATTCAGGGCTCAACAGCCCGCAGTCAGCTGCCTCGTAAGTAAGCCGTCGCACAGCAGCCATTCGCAGGTTGATCGTCCCGGACGCGAGACCACGCTCCTCCAAGTGAAAGCGATATCGCAAAACCACTGTTTTGCTGAATGCCAATCGTGGTTCAGAACAGTACCAGGCGACGAACTCGTCGATGGCATGTTGATATCCGCGCACTGAGTCGGGAGAACCGAGGCTCCGCAGGACTGCGGCTTTCGAGTGTTCCAGATCCGGTATACCAAGCTTGGTCTTTGGTCGGCTCTTCTTGCCCTTCGTCTTATTCGGTGTCGTTTTCCTCATGATTTCCGCCCTCCATTGCGGCGGATCATGAGGTTAATTTGTCAGTGAAATCTGTGTCTGCTATACAAATTCTCAACTGCCTAATAGGCGGTTTTACGCCCAGGTGGACTGGATTTGTAAACACTTGCCGACATACCAGTACTAACCCAACGTGAGGTGCTTCTAGCTCATACGGAAGGCAATGGACATTGTCATGCGCCAGCGGCGTTTGCTTGGTCTGTCCGTTCTTTGCTCTTGCTTTCATCTATCTCCGACTGCGTTCAGGCCTCTTTGGGGATCCAATAATCGTAAAGTCTCACGAGCTGCGGAATATGTTTTCGCTTTACCGGCGAATTTCATTTCGGCACCTCAACGCGCGCAGATTTCCCAGCCGGCACTTGTACCCTGACCCACGTTACGGCACGACCAGATTTACTAGACTCGATATGGGCACTGATGGTCTTCCCATTTACGACAAGCGTTGCAAAGGCGCCGGGAAAAGTCGGTTCCCAGTTTAATTCTGCCTCTCCTTGGTTGACGAGAATCGTGCTTCGCTCTCCGTAATGTCGCACAGTGATTGTTCCATTTCCAACGGGAAGGTTGCGTAGCTCAGCCCACGCTGTCCCCGATGTCAGTTGAGGCAACGTCCTGACGACTGTCTCGAAATGTTCGCTTTGCGCAGCACCATCGATTGGAACGGCTTGCTCGACGTTGATTCCCATTAGCCCGTTGACAATGGCTCCGATTGTGGAAAAGGAAACTTCCGGATATTCTCGCCGCTCTCTACCAGCGCGCGTGAGGTCCATGATCTCCCCGTAGGCCGCGTCGGGGTCCCCATACCGGTAGAGAATCTCTGCGTAGTGCGACTCGGGCTCTACTGCACTCGCCGGCTCGTCTCGCATGGTTTTCAGAAGCGTATCGAGAGCGCTTTGTGCCTTAAGTCCATCATCAACTGCGTCCCAATAGAGAAGGTCGGCACCGGCCCGACCGACAAATTGATGTTTGTTGTCGAGAAAACCATGGAAGTCATTTGTAGAGGGGCTCCACCATTTTGTATTGATCAGGAACTTCACATCCGCCGCGACGTCCTGGTACTCCTTCGCGGTGCTAGCATCTCCCCGAATTGCCGCAATGGCCGCATACGATCGATATCCAGCGTATTGCGCTGCCAGGAGATCGGCGCCGAGCGCGATGTCGCGCCGGCTTTCCGCGTAACTGGGATCGCCACGAAAGTAGGAAGTGTCCTGTAGCACGGTTTCGCGCGTCATCACGTGCGCAATATCCAGATCCCAGCGGGACACGTAGTCCGTCACCGTATGGCGATAGAAGTTGAGGAATACCGGATCGTCGATATACGACTTGTCTCCCGACCAAAGGTACATCCTGTAACAAGCGTCGAGCACATCGAAGTTCGCGGGGAGGTTGTACCAGAACACACCATCGCTCACATAGTCAATCGGTGCAGGGCGATTCAGGCGATTGATTTCCCAATAGCTGCACCAGTCCCTTGATGAGGAAATGTTCTCGGCAAAGCGGTGAAGCATGTTGTGTGTGTGGCGGGCAAGCCCCAACGCCTGCGCACCGGCGGCCTGATGCGAAACGTCGCGCATGCAAAATGCTTGCCGCCCTGGGAGTGCCGCCTCGTACCAAGGGCCAACTGGATCGCCATCGTGGACATAAGCCAGCGCCTGCTGCTTGGCCCAGTTAAATGCAATGACCAGCCGGCGATCTGAAGATCGTAGCTCCAGCCTTGATTGCACCTTGGGTGTTTGCGCGTGTGCATTGACGAGGAACGAGGCCGCAATGATGGCCGAGCTGGCAATCGAGCCAAGAGTCCGGAAATGAAAAGAAGCCGCCATTTTATTCTTCATGCATAGCACTACGATAGGCTAACTCGGCAACCGTTCAGCGGCGTGTGCCTTGCCAAAGCCTCGTTTCATGATCGGCCCCGTCTGTTCAACAAGAGACACCTCGTGACGCGGTCGAGCTGGATCAACGCGGATTTCTCTTTCATGGAGCAATGGCCAGCAGTAATCCCGGAGAAGACATGTCGCCTGGGGTCGCACTGTGAAGTCCAATCTCACGAATGAGGTTGCCTGGTATTTGCAGACTGTTTCCGTTTATCGACACAGCATGTGAAACGTCGAAAGCGTCGTCGCCGGCCAAATCCTGCGCCAAAATTCGCCGGCCCTGGAACGGTTTTTCGGAAGCGAGCGTGAGTGAATCAAACTGGCCGAATATACCGAAGGGGCCGGGTGCGTCAGATACGGAAAGCGAGACTTCACACGGGGGCATGAACCAGGCGTTGCCGGTTTCTGTTCGCTCCTGCGCCGCGATGGCAACCGCTCCATTGGGAAATCGCGACGCAAAGATAAATGGTTTCTCTCCTCGCGATTTAATCTCGGGCAAATCCAGATTGCGCGTGATAACAGCGGGCGCGCCCTGTCGAACGTCGTTCCCAATGATCTCGGTTTGCCACGCTTGGCCGCGCTCGAAGCGCCAGGAATCGGTCAGGATTTCGCTGCTGATCTTGAGGTCTCCAATGCCAGGTGAGAAGGGAGGTGCGATGCGCTGCCACCGGAGAGCACGCACGACTTCATCCATGCGCTTTTTCGTCATGCGGGGTCCGTTAAAGAACAGATCGACGTCATCTCCGGGCCGGAGGCCAAGCATGGGATGACGCATGATGCCCATGGTGCAACCGAGTACTGCCGCTACGTAGACCTCGTCCTCGACATTCAATAGACCGCGAATTCCCGAGTCGCCTTCAGCACCCTTCAACATTGCGGCAGCCCGGTCAAGCGTGGTGGGCAGCGAGAGAATCGACGTCACATCGTACGTGCGGTAAACATCGGTGTGTTTCAGGATCTCGATCCGTCTTGAGGTCGGAGCTTGCGCTTCAAACCGGCCATCTGCTTTCCAGTCTCCATTGATGGGCATCTCGCCGTGCACATGCTCAAGCGTTAGCGGGAGGCGCGATGCGTCGCGAAGACGAATTAAATCGAAGTTGGGATCGCCAATATCGATCTTCCAGTAATGGATTTCCGCTGAGGCGCTCAACCTTTCGAGCCTAAAATCCGCAGCTCCGCCGGGCGTATTCCGGCACCATAATCCTGTGCCGCGCCAACCACGCTCTTGAACGGCACGATTGAGCTTCTTCAGGCGGTCTTCAGAGGAGCCAGCAAAGGAAGGAAATTTCTCGGAATTCACTTCAAACGTTGAAGTTCCGCCGGACTCCCAACCATCGTCCAAAAGGAAGAACAAGTCAGAACGCACCCTGGCAAAAAAACGATTGGCCCAGCCGTCTGTTCCAAATAGGGCAAATTCGGTCATAGCTTCATGGGCAAGCTTGTTTCCCGGCTCTCCCTCAAGGATTGCAGGATCGAGCATGGCCCGATGCTGACCGTACATATAATTCTGCGCGGCCCAGGTACACCAGTAATTTGGCACCGCCGACGGCTTCGCCGGTACCAGGCTTCGCCCGATTCTCTGCATCGGGTTCGGCATTCCCACAAGGCCCGCGGCTCCATTTACAAGAGATGCGGCAACTGCCGCTCCGAGAAACGTTCTCCTATCCATGCACTACTCTGCCCTTTCTTGATTCCTGCTCGATGCGGAACATGCGGCACGCATTTCACTGCGGGACTATGTCTGGAAGGCTCTGGATCCAATGCAGACATTGGAGATCTGCTGAAGCGAATTCTTTTGCGCACGATCGCACCCACGTTGCTGTCCAATCAACACGCTGGATGGAACTTTGAACAAAGGCCGGCGCCGATCAGTAGCTGACCAGCGCCGGCTCAATCGCGACTCGAAGGATCAGAAATCGAAATGAGCCCCCAGCTGGATATTGCGCGGCGGACCGTTTGCGCTGGTGATTACGCCAAACAGGGAATTGCTGCTGCTGCAGCATGTGGTGTTCGGGTGACCGAGATATGCATGATTGAATGCGTTGAATGCATCGACCTGCAAACGAAGATTCATCTGATCGTGGAACCTTTCGGTCTTCGACAATGAGATGTCGGAGTCAACATAACCGGGACTGACTGCCTTATCCAA
Organism: Occallatibacter sp.; assembly: GCA_050013775.1. GTDB lineage: Bacteria > Acidobacteriota > Terriglobia > Terriglobales > Acidobacteriaceae > Telmatobacter. The sequence goes on from JBEKEP010000171.1 coordinate 5,548, forward strand.
TCCAGAGTTGCCGATCACATACTGCGCAGGCGTGGCGAAGCAACTGGTATTGAACCACTCTGAAACCTTTCCGATCGTTTCCACCCCAGGACAGGTCGCGTTGGCGCGGTTGTTCATGCCGTTATTCAGATTGTCCGACGTGAGGTGGATCGTCATCGGCTGGCCTGATTGCACAATGGTGATGGTACTGACCTGCCAACCACCGACAATCGCCTGCACCGTCCGGGGACTGGTCGAGAGCCACATTGCGCCGTGTCCGAAGGGAAGTTGGTAGGTAAGGCTGGCCACAAAGTTCTGCGGCACGTTCGGAGCCTGCTCGTTGCCTTCGCCATAGTTCATGCGGTCCTGACCGGGCAGCGGGTCGAACACGTTCGTATTGTCGAGTTCCTTCGACCAGGTGTACGCAAGACGGCCTGCCAGGCCATGCGAAATCCGCTTGGTGAATTCGACCTGCAGCGCGTCGTAGTTTGACTTGCCGTCGGAGCCATAGTAGTTGAGCGTCGAGACGTTGGGCGCTAGCGCGTAAAACGGACGCCGCGGCGCCTGCGCGCCCGGCCCCGGCTGCGGAATGTTGATATTCCGCTCCCGGAAGATGTGCAAGCCCTTGGTGCCGACATACGTCACGCTCAAGGCGGTGGTTGCCGTGAGTTGTTGTTCAACGCCAAAGTTCCATGCATTCGCGTTGTCCGGACGGAAGTGCAGCGCCATCAAAGAGACGCTCGAGTTGGGTTGCGGAGTAACTGGTGCGGCCGTGGAGAGGGCTACGAACGCAGGCAGACCGTGATAGAAGCTCGCGTAAGCAGGATTCACGCCTGAGGCGCCTCCCATGGTTGCCCAGGGAGTATAGGAGGTCGACTGGGTTACGGAGTACTGCTCGAAGAATGGAAAGTTGCGTTCCAAGCTTCCACCGATGCCACCGCCATTAGCGGTAAACGTGGTGATTCCGAAAGCGGCGCGGATTGCTGTCTTGCCATTATTCGGAGAATACGAGAATCCGACCCGGGGGTCGACGTTGCCGTAGGTGTTGTCCACATTGGGAGCGCGATTGTTCGGAGTAGATATATCGAGCAGGCCAGTGTTCGTGTCGAAATTCGACTGGCGGTTGAACTTGTTAGATGCCCCAAAGGTTGGCACGGGTCGCTGGGTCGGTATTCACGAATCCGCGGCTGATCGAAGACGGAAGTCCCAGCAGGAAGCTGGCGAATTCATTGCCGCCCGTGGCCCCGGAACAACTGGAGTTGCCCGCGCAACTTCCGGTGTAATCGGTTGTGAAATTGAATTGGCCGTTTCCGCTCTGGTTCGCATTGGTCAGCGACGCCTGAAGCCGGCGGTAGTCTTCGCCAAAGACGAGAGTATGCTTGCCAAGAACCTTTGTATAGTTGTCGGTGAGCTGGTAGACATTTGTGATGCGATGCGAATCTGTCCAACTCTGCGCGCCCGTCTGGGCAATGTTGCCGGCAGAGATGACCACAATTCCAGTCGCATTTGGGAATTGATCGACGTTCCCATTTGGGATTCCCAGCGTGGTATTCTCATTCGTCTGGTAATCATTGCCGAAGTCCAGCGTGTAAAAGCGGTTGAAACCAAAACGAAGCTCGTTGGTCGCAAGCGGCGAGAAAATGTGATCGTAGCCGACGACGGCGTTGTGCATGCGGTTCTGCGCGTTAACATTGCCGACTTGGAACCAGCGAGTACCGGGGGATGGCGCGGTCAGATCGCGGTGTTGATACGACTCCCGCTGGAATATCCGGTTCTTATCATTGATTTGATAGTCGACCTTCTCATCGAACTGATTGGTGTCGTCCGGCTGCGAATTGGCGGCGGTGTAGTTGGCGACGCTGAGGCTGGGAGAAGTGGGTTCAGGCCATATATCGGCCGGGCCGACCATGGCCGCTGCCACCGGGTCGAACCGGGACGTGGGAATCTGATAGGCCGGACCGCCCGACGAGTTTACGATTGGAAAGGGAGCTCCCGTCATAGGGTCATAGATCGCGTGGAACTGGCTGGTCAGGAAATATCCTTGCTTCATCAGATCCGTCGGTACGGTATATCCGGTGTAGTAAACACCGTTGTTCAACTGAAGGCTCTGATAGTCACCAAAAAAGAAAGCCTTGTTCCGGATAATTGGACCACCCAACGACCCACCAAACTGGTTGGCCCGGTCCGGGGCTTTAGAAGTGGCATGCCACTGAATTGCATTCAGCATGTCATCGCGGAAGAATTCATAACCGGATCCATGGAACTTATTCGTACCGGATTTCACAACAGCATTCACCTGCGCACCGCCATACACACCTACGGTGGCATCCGCGTTCGCAGTTGAGGCCTTTACTTCCTGGAGCGCATCCAGAGGGGGTGTAACCGTTTCGAAGGCGTTCAACAACTCCATATCGCTGACACCGTCGAGCGTATACGTGGTGCCTGCCCATGGCAGGCCGTTCACAGATGCCGTAATGTCAGTTTGCGCGCCAGCGCCAGCGGCCGATTCCGGAGCGCTCGCCCAGCCGCTCGATACGGCGCCGGGAACAGTGTCGATCAACTGTGAAAAGATGCGCCCGTTCAGGGGAAGGCTCTGGACGTCATGTTCGTTCAGCACGTCGCCGAGGGAGGATCCGGTGGTATCGACGAGCGGATTTGCCGCAGTCACTTCCACAGTCTGATCCGCTTTGCCAACCATCAGGTTGACGTCCACACGATTGTTGCTGTCAACAGTTACGATATTGCCGTCCGAAACCGTGTCACGGAAGCCCGGCGCCTCGACCTTGACCCTATAGGTGCCCGGAGGTAGGTTGTCAGAACGGTATTCGCCGACAGCGTTCGACTTGGTGCGGGTGACTATTCCCGTTTCCTGGTTAGTGATCGTAACCTGTGCGTTCGGTATCACTGCGTTGCTTGAATCCTGGACAGTACCGATGATGTGACCGCTTATGCCCTGGCCGAAAACGAAGGGCACGATTGTCAGCAGACAAACGAGTACCAGTAGCTTGATCTGGAGTGTCGGTGGCCGCTTTTGATTGGTGGTCCGGTTGCGAGTGGAATTCCCAAATTGCATATAGCCTCCTACGGCGTTTCTTCCTCGTATCCACTTCATGGTTGTGAATGCTCCGGCCTGATTTGTCCAGCCTAAGGTGCGATCCGTGCGGCTCCTTCGAAAATTCGAGAGCGAGGAGCATTTTTCCCGCTGGCTCCGGTCAATCCATCCCGATAGGGAGGATAAAGCGATGCCGAAGAAACTTACTGAGATTCTGAACACGTGTTCACCAAGCCGAAAGCATCCTGCAAGAACGCGCCCACTGTAGAGGGATCATGCGGCATTTGACTAGTTACGGGAGGGATACGGGAATCTGAAACATGAGGGTTACAGCCAATGTTCGCGGATGTTTCGCAAACGTTACATGGCGTGTTACACAGATACTTTATGGAATTGCAGGTGGTTTTATACCAGATCGAGGGCGCGCGATTCCGTGCCACGGCCGGATTGCCTCTTCCTGGTCTGAAGCACGGGGACAACGATTTGAATCTTGCGCCGCTTTGAAGGCCGCTCGCAGGTACAGTCAAGCCGTGTTTGCGGAACTGCGTGAACGCCCACAATCCAAGCGACATGAAATGGACTTATTCTGCTGATACTTAAGGAGTTGTTCCGCCCGTCCCGCGCGCATTCTGAGGGAGGATCCTGTGCACCGTGACTAGAGAGGCGCCTAAAACGTCGTATCCCTTTTCGAGACGAACGCGTATTAGGGCCTGAAAGAGAGGCATTTCGCTCTTTCCTCCGGAGGGTTCGGGGGCTGCGGAGGCTGCCAGAGCATTGGAGAGTTCCTCTACTCCCGGCCTTGACGTTGCGAACAAGGTAGCGCCTTCAGTTCCAGTCGTGTCCAAACCGCCCAACACCGCGATGTACCGTCCAGGAATAACGCCGGACTGTATAGTAACCAGGCCGTAATCAGTCCTCAATGCCAGGGTACTTGGATCGCGTTCGGTGCCGTATGTGGGAGACTCATTGGCTCGAGGGTGGGCGTTGGTGATCTGAGCCCTCCATTGCTCATGTCGCGAGTCCGGATTCTTGAAGTTGAAATCTCCCATCGCAATGAGTTGGGCAACCGCAACATTCTGGAACGGCGAGCCAAGCAGAATCACGTTATGTAGCCGGAGGTCGTCGGGGGTAATGTCGCGGCTGGGTTTGATTGTTGCCTTCACCCCCATCTGCCCGAAAAGATTGGACAACATTGCAATACCCTGGAGCTCGCCGGCGCCTGTGTATCCATTTTCGTAGTAGAGTTGGCCGGCCTTGGCAACCAGTGCAGGGTTTGAGGCGAACTGCTGCGCCAAATGTGGATCGACCAACGCGCCTCGATCATCGCTTGCTCCTCGCCGGAACCGAAAGAGATCATTCGAATCGTCGAGAAGGAAAACGGCATCTGGGTATGCGATAACCGGGGCCGGATCATTGCCGAGGAAACTGGCCCAAAACGCTCTTACCGGATCGGCTGAATTGCCATGAGCTAACTGTGAGCCAGCTAAAGGCGACGATCCTATCGCGCCGTTTCTCAGCAGCCTGTTCCCGAGCAGGAAGCCTGTCGCAAAAACGACCAACACCGCCGCTACAATAATTGCCGCGCGGATAAAGAAATTCCAGCCGAGGCGGCCCTTCTCCCGACCCACAGCCTGGCCAAGACTCTCAGTATTGGGTCCAATCAAGCGCTTTGCGCCTGAGCTACTCGTGTCCAGTTCAGGGCTGGAGTCTGGTCCAATATCTGTGCCTGAATCTTTGACAGCTTCAAAACTAGGAAGATAGTGTCCCTTGGGAATTTCAACTAATATGGGGTCACGACTGCCGTCTGCTTCGTAATACTCCGCTAGTTTCTGCCTTAACCTATGGATCTGAACTCTGACGATAGTATCAGTCTTCGGATCGAAATCCTGCGGCCGGCCAAAGGCCTCCACGCCGATCGTGTATTCCTTCAGTGCTTCCGCGCCTCCCTCAAAAGCCCGCGTAGTCAGGAATTGAAGTAATTGCTGCAATGTGACGGCATTTCGAAAGGTCGCGGATTTAAGGACACGCTGGACCTGCTGTTGACATTGATCGGGGGTAGGCGAACCGGTGCCACTAACAGAGGTAGGATCCGTGTAGATCAAGCGAGTTCCTCCCCCAAACGCCGAAGCCTGAGTGATTGCAAAGCGGCATTCACCAGTAGTGCATAAGCTGCTCGCGGTAGTTCGGAATCGCGCGAAGCGCGACCCCAGCATCCTGATGCTGCAGTCGGCAGACAAATTTTACAGCAAACGGCCCACGAAAATAATAGACGCCCGAATCGAGCACAAGAAGCATTGAAACCACAAGAGATAACGTACTCAAGGAAAATCTCGGGCCCTGAATGCAAGCCGCCACCAGCTTGCTTCACGCTATTACCGATGGGAGTGCGTGTGGACGGTGTCTTGGCGGAATTTGTCGCGGAAAACGCCCCAGGGTCCAGGAATGCCGTTGGACCGCTGCAATCCACTTGAGCGAATAGTCGCAATCTCGGACACTTGACTGAGAAGCCTGTTGCAGCATGTGTGGCAATTTGAGGCGGTCCTTGAGACAGCCTTGAGAATACTGATCCGGCATCAGTAATACTCGGGCCGCGTGATTGAGAGATTAGGGGTGTGCCGGGTAGCTGTATTTCCGAAGGTTCCGCTTCATAAGCACGCGGTGGTGTGCGCGAACGTTCTTGCGGACAGTCCAATCAATTGTGGTATTCCAGCGCACAGTATGCACCAATTCGCGGGCGATGATTTTCAGCGTCGCATCGCCGAGTACCTTCAAAGCGCTGTGCGGATCAGGCGGAAAGCTTTCAGCGCATTCTCGAAATTTCTAGACACCGTTCGTCCCGGACTGTTTGGTATTCGTCATCACAATCGGGGGCAGCCAGGGGCAGATAGAGTGGGAAGCGAGGAACGACCGAGAGTGGACGGTCTCGTTTGGAGGCTGCTGCCGCAATAATTCGAGATCCTCAAATCACTGAGAGCGGCGGAGCCAAATGAGTGATACGCCTGACACGATTTCCTGGGAAGAGCTAAGGAAGCCGTTCCATCTCCGTCAACGGAAGTACCGCGGCGGTAAAACGCCCGCTGAAGTTTTCGCGGAAAGGGAAGCTCTCGCTCCTCCTCTGAGGGTCCCCATCAAGATTTCCAAACCTGCTGAACTGCGCACCGCAAAGCGCACCGAGTTGCCGGCTACATCTCTTCCAGTTAAGTCAAAACCGCTGTCAGAATGCGACGACAATCCGGTCTTAAATGAACAGGGTGCGGCCTTCATTGTCGGTGTTTCCGCTGATCTTTTAAAGAAGTGGCGTCAACGCAAACGGGGCCCGGACTACATCCAATATGGGCCGGGCGGGCCCGTCCGCTACGAACTTAAAGCACTGATGGCATTTCGGGATGATTACAAAGTCTATCTCCACTCCAAGAGTGGCCCGCGCCGAGAAGCACCTGCAGGCGCGTGACAAAAGGCTCTGAGCGGTATTTGAGCCCTGGAGTCAACCGGTCATGTAGATCGAGAGCTCAACGCTTGAGCTTGAAACACCACTCTGGCCGTCAGATTCAATTCTGCGCGATAGATCGAATTCAAGGCCGGTTGCTTTTGAGGCAGGAATTCATTGTCGTGCAGGCATCGTTTTGTCGTGCAAATGCATAGAACAAGGCGGAATTGGCACGACAAAGGCGACTAAAGCGACAAAAGGGAACTCATGTAAGTAGTTTAGTTTCTTATCATTACGTTTAGATTCAAGAAGATAGATAGATTGATGGCGGAGAGAGTGGGATTCGAACCCACGGTACTCGTTAAAGTACACACGCTTTCCAAGCGTGCGCCTTAAACCGCTCGGCCATCTCTCCGCGGAAGAAAGGTACGAGAACAGTTGCCGGTTCCTTTCTAGTATACCCGCGCGTCGGCGCTTCGAGGGCGCGGAAGGATCGGCGCTTGGGTGAGTCGAAGCCTCCAATGAACTGTTGGAGCCGTTCGACGGCCGGGAGCGTGCCGCAGCGCAGAGAAGAGTAACCTGGGACGCGGATGAAAGCGTTTACCGCATGATGCTTGCTCATTTATAGTGCCTTGTTGCCCGCTCTTCAAAGATTTGGGCACATGCAGGGAAAAAGCCTAAGCAGAGATTGGCTGCATACAGTCTGATTTCTCTGCTGAGGCTGGGCGCGTAGCCGGCGGATTTTCGATGAATGGCGCAACTCTCATTTGAAAGAGGTCTTCCATGTCCCGTATCTCTCGCCGCGATCTGCTTGGTTCGGGATTGGCGCTTTCTACTTCCAGCCTGATGGCACGTACCGCGTGGGCGCGCACGGCCGCGCTGTTTGCTCATGACCCGCCGGCTGCCGATTCGATCGTGGCGCGTCCCGCAACGGCTCCGCGCGAGCAGCTTCTCCTCGATTTTGGATGGAAGTTTATGTTTGGGCACGGCACTGACCCTGCCCGCGATCTCGGATTCGGCAAAAGCCAGGATGACTTTGCCAAAACCGGCGATTTCAAGTTTGCCAAGGTCGGATTCGACGACTCGAAATGGCGCGCGCTCAACCTGCCGCACGACTGGGCGGTGGAGCTGCCTTTCGTGCGCGATGAAGCACTGCAGTCGCACGGATACAAGCCGCTAGGAAGGCGCTATCCGGAAACCAGCGTGGGCTGGTATCGGAAGGAGCTTGAGATTCCTGCCAGCGATGCTGGTCGCCGTGTCAATCTAGAATTCGACGGGGCTTTTCGCGATGTGCTGGTGTTCGTGAATGGCTGCTTCGTTGGCCGCAACGATAACGGCTACGCGCCCTTCTGCTATGACATCACGGATTTTCTCGCCGTCGGCCCAAAAAACTGCATCGTGGCACGCGTCGATGCGAGCTTCGGCGATGGCTGGTTTTACGAGGGCGCGGGGATTTACCGGCATGTGTGGCTGACCAAGACCAATGCGCTGCACCTGGGACAGTGGGAGAGCACGGTGCGCCCGATGGCCACCGACGGCAAAGCGGTGAACCTGCAGCTGGCCACAGTGGTGGTGAACGAGAGCAAGAGTTTCGAAACGGCTGCGGTGAGTTGGCAGATCCTGGATGCTGCCGGCAAAACGGTGGCCACGGCCAGGGCCCCTGTGCAGACAATTAACGTGGATGGGCAGGCGAGTTTTGAAGCCTTGGCGCAGCTGAGTGATCCGGCGCTCTGGTCGGTGGATGAACCCAATCTCTATTCGGCCATCGTGACAGTGGAAACCAATGGCAAGGCGCGCGATGCGGAGCGCGTGAGCTTTGGCGTGCGCTTCCTTCGTTTCGAGGCTGATCATGGGTTCTTTCTGAACGAGAAGCCGCTCAAGATTCAGGGAACCTGCAACCACCAGGATCATGCGGGCGTGGGAGCAGCCGTGCCTGACCGGCTGCAGGCATTCCGCATCGGCGTTTTGCAACAGATGGGCTGTAATGCCGTGCGCACCTCGCACAACATGCCCACGCCCGAGTTGGTTGCGGCATGCGACCGCATGGGCATGATGATGATGTGCGAGACCCGGCAGATGAGCTCGAGTCCAGAAGGATTGGCGCAGCTCGAGACCATGATCAAGCGCTATCGGAATTCTCCGTCGATTATTCTGTGGTCGATCGGCAATGAGGAAAACCACCTGCAGACCGAAATGTCCGAACAGGGCGCGAAGATTGCCGCGACCATGGTGCGGCGCTGCCATGAGCTCGATCCCACGCGCGTGGTTTCCGCAGCGGTGAACGGCGACAACGAGAAAGGCGTGTCGGAGGCGCTCGACGTTATCGGCTTCAACTACCACTTGCCACTTCCCGACAGCTATCACAAAAAGCATCCCACGCGGCCGGTATTTGGGTCGGAGACGGCGAGTACGGTTTCGACGCGCGGCGTGTATCAGACCGATCCACTGCGCAATACCTTGAGCGCCTACGACGTGAATCACCCCGAATGGGCCGAACTCACAGAGGAGTGGTGGAAGTTTTACGGTACGCGTGAGTGGCTGGCCGGAGGGTTTGCGTGGACCGGCTTCGATTATCGGGGCGAGCCCACACCCTACGGATGGCCGTCGATCAACTCGAACTTCGGCATTGTCGACATGTGTGGATTTCCCAAGGACAACTTCTTCTACTACAAGGCGTGGTGGACGAAGCAGCCGGTGTTGCACCTGTTCCCGCACTGGAACTGGGAGGGCAGGGAAGGCGACGAGATCCCGGTGTGGGTGCACTCGAATCTCGACGAAGTCGAATTATTACTGAACGGCAAAAGCCTGGGACGGCAGAAGGTTCCGCGGCTCGGGCACGTGGAGTGGAAGGTGCGCTACGAGCCGGGCACCATCACGGCGAACGGATGGAAGGATGGAAAGCTCGCGCTCACAGAAGAGCGCACGACCACGGGACCTGCTGTGGCGCTAAAGCTCACAGCAGAACGCACGGAGATCGATGCCGACGGCGAGGACATTGCGATCCTGACGGTGTCGGCAGTGGACAGCCAGGGTCGCGCCGTGCCGACTGCTGACGTGCTTGTCGATTTCAAAGTGACGGGTGAGGGCGCGCTGATCGGCGTAGGCAACGGCGATCCCAACTGTCAGGAGAGCGACAAGGAGCCGCGGCGCTCGCTCTTCAGCGGCTTGGCGCAGGTCATCGTGCAATCGACCAAGACGGCGGGGACGATCGAGATCGTGGCCGAGGTGACTGTGCGGCACGTGACCATTGCGCCGGCGAAGATCGCGATCACAACGAAGCAGGTTCAGCCGCGGCCCTCCATATAGAGATGGACGCGGGCGCGCAAGCTGGCCTTCAGCCGTGAGAGGGCGGAGACTGCTGCGGGGCGGGCGTGGAGGACGGTGCAGCTTGGACGGTTTGCTGCGCCATCTGCAGGGCCTGCAGGAGATTGCCGGCGCGCTTCGTGTCGAGGTTCCCGGAAGCGAGCGCCTGGAAAACTTCATTTAGTGCGGCGTGAATCGCGGCGCGGTTCTGAAGCGGAGGAAGCTCAAGCGGCTCCCTAGAGCGCGGGCGCGGGACATAAATGCGCGTGCGCCCGTGGAAGTAGCAGAACTGCGATCCGCGCATGGCGGGTGACTGGCACTTGAGTCCGTTGCTCTTGATGAATCGGCATTCCTGGTACTTGCATGCGCCCGTCGTCTTCTCGTTGCCAACGCCCATAGACCTATCCCCCATCCCCCTACCCCCTCCCGGATTTTTCGCGCAAAGTCCTCAACTGCAACCTGTTGAGCTGCGGCATCGCAGTAATGTCTCTCGATTGACGTGGTTCGAGCGAAAATCCTCGCGGCAAAAGGGTTGTGGTACGCCCCGTTTCACGGCGCGGATCTTATGTCCCAAAATTCAAACGCGGAGAACTTATGTCCGCCGCGACCACGGTCTGCTTTTCTGCAGCTAGAACCAGAATGCGCCCATACAGGAAATAATCTGCACTGCACGGCAGGAAAATTCTATGCGCGCTATCGGTCCTGGGATCAGCGGTTTAGGCGAGTTTCAGGGTGTACTGGTTGAGGGTCCTGTGCTTGACAGAGAAACAGGGAACAAGGGAACGAGCGGCCGACCGGAGATGAGCCGGGATTGCGCACGCTTGTTAGTGGTACTTCCGGTTGAGATTGGACGTGGGACTCGGAGCAAAGCATTTCAGACGACGAGCAGTCTGAGCGGATCGCCAAGGCCTCATCTTTCAGGATGGAATTATGACGGTTCCATGCCTGCTTCCACCAGAATGTGCAGGCCTTGCCCCTTGATTTCGAGTGGATCTGCATTTGCCAGTTCTTTCACTTCCTCAAAAGGCACATACAACTTCGCAGATTTCACTTCTCGATGAGAGAATTTCCACGTATATTTCCGCGCGGCGCTCGAATTGTTAACCACAACGATGGCCCGCCGTTGCCCTGCGGAATCGCCGTGGACTGCATACAAGACGTCGGGAGAGAGCGATTTGCCGGGCGGCTCTTCCGCTGCGGCCACCTGCGCCCCCTGGTCATCGTAGAAATTGCCGAGGAATATGAGTGCAGCAAGTTTCTGCCGGATTCTTTCGATCTCGCGCAGATAGTTGCCGAGATCTCTGTATATAGGATCGGCGAGTGTCCCCTGATAGCTCGACGGTTCCACACAAATCACGGCTCCGGTGAGGACGGCCCCGTTTATTCCCCGGAAGTCGCGCGGCGTGGAGACGTGCTGCACGGCTGTCCATTCCGGAAAGACGTAGCGCAGCGGCGAGATTGTGCAACCTGAAGCTGCGCGGTAATACACGTCCACGTAAGGGATCATGCGGTCCAGGCCCGCTTCTGAAGCCAGGCAGAATTGCGGATTGATTGCGCGGCACTTGGCGAGCAGACTCGCGATCGCCTCGACGAGACCCTCACAAAGCGCTACGTCAGGCTTGCGGGTATTGAGCGGGTTCCAATCCAACGCGGAGCCCCCGACGGTCTTGTCAATCTGGAATCCGTCCGCGCCCGCCTCGACGAGTTGCAGGAAACGCTTCTCCAGGAGTTCCTGAAAAGGCGGAACAACAGAAGCAAGAAAATGCTGGTGCGCGCTAAAGCCCCTGCGGGCGATCAGAGTACTCTCGCCCCAGGCCATATGGTTCGGCGTGCCGCCGAACTGATCCATGCGCGCGTAGATACTCAGAGAACGTTTGAATTCCTCGCCATTGCTGTCGAGGATGTTGTAGTTGACGAATGTCAGGCACCGTGCGCCGCGCGCTTTGATAGACCTAAGCAGTGCTTTATAGCCATCCCATCCCCCCAACTTAGGTTCGGGGTAGTACTCGGGATAGTCCCGCTCGAGACCACCCTTGTTCCAGCCGATCAGCTCATGGCACTGAACGCCGAACGATTCCGCGTCCTTCGTCCATTGGTCGTAAGTCTTGTAGTCGGCGATGATCTTGTCCTCCGGCTGGTAAATGATCGAGGAGAACCAGGTGCTTTTGCGGCGCAACCAGCTGCCGGACTTATCAATAGGGAAGTGCTCAAGAAACCATTTGCGGTAGAAAAGCGAACCCTTGTGCCAATCGCCGCGGTGGACGCGGATAATGAACTCGCCTGTGTCGAAGACTTCACCCGATTTGATAAACGGATAACGCACGTGCGAAAACACCATGCCGACAGGAGTGCCGGCCGCTTGCTCCCTGGTGAGCCAGGCATCGGTATCGCCACTGGTGTTCGGGACCAGGTAGGTGTGAAAGGTGCCGAATCGGCAAGTCTTGTCGTGATAACCGAGATAAAGACCAGTATCTTTGGCCGCGTCGTAGAAATCCCACCACGGCATCGGCATGCCGGGATAGTCGGTGCTGAATTCTGCCGCCTCCGCGCCCAGACCACGCCCTCTGGGGAACTGCTTAAAGAGGGAGACGTTGTGCGCGCAGGATACGTATCCTGGCACTGCCAGGAGAGCGTCGCGCCCGCCGAATTCGGTCCAGCCGCCGATTCGCGGAAACCAGAATTCCGACACTGGGTGGTCGCTTTTATTAACGAGCCGTGCGCGAAACCGCACTTCGTCGTCGGCCAGAGTGATGGTGTAAGAAAGATCGAGCGGGTATTCGCCTTTCTCTGACTGCAAGTCGGAGAAATGGACCTGGAAGCCGGAAGAGGTCTTGTTGACCGATACGGGCTTCTGCGTCGCTCCTTCAATGTAATTGCATTGATAATCCGGTAGCGGCAGGCAGATTCGGAAGTTCGCCAAGAGCCGCTTCTCGCCAATCAGTTCGCTCTGGTTATGCTTTACGACCAATGAGGAAAGCGCCCCGCTCTCAGGATCCAGCGACAACGAAAAGTATTCGTTCTCGATTGTCCAACCGGGTAGCTCTGCTGCGCCTGTCCCTGCGCCCACCAGGACTCCGGCAGCGGCACCGAGCTTAATGAAGTTTCGCCTGTTCATGATCTTTCAGCACTCCTTGCTGCATGGACGGATCTTGCGGATTATTTTAGCCTCGGCAAGAACTGGTTCCGGTTAGCCCGTTGTATGACCGCCTGATTGGAAAATAGTGTGGGGAGAGCGCATCGGCAAAGGGGCATCCCTCAGGGGCTAAAGCCCGACTCGTTCTGCTGATCTTATTGGCCCGGCTAAAGTCGTGCCCTTGTTACGAAGCTCTTCCCACCCTTTCGCCAAAATTGGCGAAAGGGTGGAACAACAACGAGGGTTCGTGCTATCCCACATCTCAAATTCGAGATGTGGGGCACCCATCGTTCGCTGCTGGTTGAAGACAGCTCTTACTGCTCCATCACCACAACCACCGAGCGAGCGGGGATGCGGAGCGAGCCTGCCGAAGCCGGTTTCGCGTCGGGCGCCTCGGGAGTTGCCGCGACGAGCGAGCCGGCGTTGGGCAACTCAAGCTTGGCCATGATCGGCTTGTCCTGCTCGAGGTTCGCGATGATCACCGCGCGCTTGCCGTCGGACTTGCGATAGACGGTGTGGCGCACGGAGCCGTCGGCGGTCACGTCTGCTCCCAGGGTGTCGCGGAACTCGGCGTCCCAGATCCACGCCTTGTATTTGCGGCGCAGCGCATCCACCTTCTTGCCGTATTCGAGCGTGAGCGGGAAAGCGGTGATGCTGCCTTTGAAGTTGTATGGCTCGTACTCGAGGATGTAGCGGTAGAGCATGGCCACGTTGACCTCATCGCGCGCATTCCAGCCGCGCACGGCGGCCATCAGCGGCGCCTGCGGATCAATGTAGCGCAGAGCGTGACGGGTGCCCCAGCCAATGCGGTAGTAGCCGAGCACGTAGTACGGCATCATCCAATCGCCCGGACCCTCGCCAGAAAAGAGGAAGTCGGGATTGACCTTGTCGGCTGCGGCGCGGAACTGCTTCACCAGCGGGATATCGCCGTTGTAGATATATCCCGGCGCCTGGTAGCCGTGATCGTTGCTGAAGTTGTAGGTCACGCCATTGTGCTGCATCACTTCGTCGAAGAGCCAGCCCTCGGCACCGAGAGCGAGAATCTTTTCGAATTCGTGCGTGGCGATGTCGCGATACTCCTGGCAACAAACGTCCATGATGGCGCGCCGACGATTGTTGATGCCCGCCAGTGACGTGGGCGTTTCGTAGGCGAAGCTGCCGGACTCGTACTTGTTGCCGTAGGGATCGTCGCACTCGTACTTGTAAAGCACTTCCTTGTACCAGTCGGTGGACATGTCGGCAAAGACGGGCTTGTGAAAGAGGATCATCTTCACGCCCTTGGCCTGGATTTGCGCGATGGCGTCCTTCAGTTCCTGCCAGGTGCCAAGGCCGGGGTCGGTGTTCATGCTCGGTTCGCCGCCATCCTGCCCGCCGCGATGCCAGCCGACGAGTTGAATTGCGCCGACGCCATTCTCAGCGCACTCCGTGCCGTACTTGATGAGTTCGCGATAGGGAATCGACCAGTCCTGTTCAGAGCCGTCGATTTGCAGCTGCTGCCAGGACTTCACGTCCTTCACCCATTCAGGAACGTGCGGACTGCCGAACCAGGTGGCGCGCCACTCCTTATAT
>JBEKEP010000172.1:0-8961 GCA_050013775.1 Occallatibacter sp.
CGGTCGCATTCGCGATGCATCGCTGCGTCCCAGTTCTCCATCTCGGAGGGCGGCGGCTCGGCCATGCTGATCGATACCGCGCCCGCAATCATGACGGCCGACCCGGTGAGAATCAGCAGCCGTGCGCCCATGGCCAATCCCACAAACTCGCCGAAGACCAGCGCGCCCCACGCCAGTCCCCACAACTGGTTGGTGTTGGAAAGCGGAATGCCGCGCCCGATGCCGATGTACTTGGCCGCATACTGCTGGAACAGGTCGCCGATCACCCAGCAGAAACCGCCCACAAACGGCCAGAACAGCATGGTTCGCGCCAGGTGCAGTTGCACCATCACTTGGGACGCGCCTCCACTGTTGATGGCCGTCAGCAGAGTCACGGTTCCCAGTTCGCCAAACGTAAAAATGGTCACGAACGAGAGCGGGTTCATGCCGCTGATGTAAGCCTTGCGGTAGGGAATGTACATGGTGCCGAACATGCAACCCGCGCCCAGCGCGGCAATGATGCCGGTAGCCGCTTTGCCCGGCGTTCCCGCGTTCTGTTGCGCCGTTGCCATCGCCAGCACTGCGGCGCCAAGCACAATTGCCAATGCGCCGCCGACTACCTTTGCTTGGCTTTTCAAACTCGCCCCGTGCAGTTCCTTGAAGAGCAAACAGCCCCACGCCAGCCCCACCAGGCTGTTCATGTTCCACAACGGAAACGCGATGGACAGGCCCACATTGCGCACACCAAAAACGGTGAGCGTGTTGCCCACCGCCCACAGCATTCCCGCCAGCAGCCCCCACACAATCAGGTGCGGCTTTTCGCGCAGGTCGTTGAACATGAATCCCGTACCCTTGAGCAGGGTGGGCACCGTCCAGCGCGCTACAAATGCGCCCATCACCATCCCCATGGAAATGATGAACGGCGAGAATCCCGCGTTCACCAGCTTGGTGGGCGCTTCCGCGCTGCCCAGCCACACCGCAGCTGACAGTCCGCAGAACACGCCCAGTTTGTGCAACGAGATTGTCGACCGCGCCGCAACGACGCCCTGGCTCATCCCGTCACCTCAGCGTCATCAACAGCGCGGTTCCCAGAATCAGCACGACCACGGGCACCCACAGATGCACGTCGGTCAGGATGCAAACCAACTTCGATCGCTTCAAGCTTCCACCTCAGTCAATTTCACCGGCCGGTTCTCGTCGAACGACTTGCGCGCCGCCATCGCCATAATCACGGGCACGCGGCTATCGGCGCCCGTCACCGGCACAGGCTTGTCCTCCAGCACCGCATGCGTAAACTGCCTCACCTCTTCCGCAAAACTGTCCGTGTAACGGTCCATGAAGAAATTCAGCGGCAGATCGCTGTAAACGGATTTCCCCGTGCTCACCACCACCTGGTTAGGGAAGCGGTTTTCCGAAGCGATCTTGCCTTCTGTGCCCAGAATCTCCACGCGCTGGTCGTAGCCGAACACTGCCTTGCGGCTGTTGTCAATGGTGCCGATGGCGCCGCTGCGGTAACGCAGGGTAACCACGGCCGTATCCACATCGCCCAGTTCGCCAATGGCCGGATCGGCCATCACGCCGGCTGCCGCGTACACCTCTTCCACCTCGTCACCGGTCAAAAAGCGCGCCATGTCGAAATCGTGAATCATCATGTCCAGGAACATCCCGCCCGACAAGCGCACAAACTCGATCGGCGGAGGCAGAGGATCGCGGCTGGTAATGTGCACAAGGCACGGCTTGCCGATCTCGCCGTTGATCACTGCCTTGCGCACCCGCGCGTAATTCGTATCGAAGCGCCGGTTGAAGCCGATCTGCAGCTTCACTCCGGCCTTCGCCACTGCCGCAAGCGCAGCGTCAATCTGCTTGAGCGTGTAGGAAATCGGCTTTTCGCAAAAGATGTGCTTGCCCGCCTCCGCCGCGCGGATGATCAGGTCGGCATGCGTGTCGGTCGACGAGCAGATCGCGACTGCCTCAATGCGCTTGTCGCCAAGGATCTCATCCACTGAAGTCGAGACGTTAGGTATGCCAAAATCTGCCGCGAGTTTTTCAGCCGTCTCGCGATTGACGTCGAAAACGGAGACAATCTCTGCCTCCGGAATTTGAAACGCGAGCGATTTCGCATGAACCCGCCCAATCCGTCCCGCACCAATAACTCCGAAATGAAGTTTCTTCCCGCTCATAATCTCCCCCTAAAAATGTAGCGCCGTTAAAATGTAGCGCCGGTCTCCAGACCGGCTGTCGTGCGGGCGTCCACGCCCGCACAGTTCCACCCAGGAAATGCCAGGTTGCGTGTTCGAGGTACAGGGCACGTCGCCGTTCGTTTCCGCATGAAGAAAGCTAAGAGCTGACAGCTGAAAGCTGAGAGCTGTTTTCAACAAAATTCGCCTCAATCGACCGAATATACTCCCGATTCCGCGCCGCACTTTCCTTCGGCGTGCCCATACCCGGCAGAATATCCTGCTCCACCAGCACGTATCCCTTGTAGTCGCGGCGTGCGAGCCAGCGTAACAGGGCAGAGAAATCCACGCATCCTTTGCCCAGTTCACAGTACACTCCGTGCCGCATGCCCGTGAAGTAGTCCCACTCCTCCTCGCGGGAGCGGCGCGCCACGTTAGGCTCGATATCTTTCAAATGGATGTACCAGATGCGCTCCTTGAAGCGCTCGAGAGCCGCTACCAGGTCGATGTCTTCACGGCCGGTTCCGTGAACATAGTGGCCGGCGTCGAACACCAACCCCAGCCGATCCGGGTTGGTTCCGTCGAGCAGCGTCGCAATCTCGTCCGGCGTCTCCACGTAGCCGGCGCAGTGATGATGAAACACCGTGCGCAGCCCAGTCTCGTCAAACACCGCGTGCGCAATCCGGTCGGCGCCGCCGGCAAAAGTCTTCCACTCGTCCTTGTTCAGTCCCGCGCTCGCGGTCACGCGTCCGGCGAGCTTGGTGCGTCGCGCATCGGTTCCGTTGTCGTCGGCCAGCACCAGGAACGGCGCTGGCGTTGTGGCCACCGCCGCTATCAGCCGCGCCGTCCTGACGGCTCTCGCCGTGCCCTCGGCGTGCGCCAGCGGATTCTTCAGCTCCACCGGCACAAACGCGCCCAGCATCGCCACGTTGTTCCGCTTCGTCAGTTCCTCGATGAGCAGAACGGGATCGGTAGGCATGTAGCCCCAGTCGCCCAATTCCGTTCCGGTGTAGCCCGTCTCCACCAACTCGTCGAGCATTTGCGTCGATGGAATCGCCTGGCTCTGGTCCTGGTGCTCCAGAGTTCCCCACGAACAGGGTGCATTGCCAACCAGCAGTTCTTTCATTTCGTCTCCTTGCTTCCCGCGGATTTCTCAGTGTCGGTGCTTTACTTCACGGTTGAGGATTTACACGTGTGCATAAAAGAGAAAATGCTAGCAGCTAGAAGCTGGTGGCTAGTAGCTGCTTTTTAGAACTTCCGGCTCCACTCCTTAGGCCACCGTTCCACAACGACCTTGGTTTGGGTAAAGAACTCCACCGCGTGGTGCGCCTGCGCGTGCAGATCGCCGAAAAAGCTTTCGCCCCACCCGCTGAATGGGAAAGTTGACATCGGCGCGGCCACGCCCACGTTGATGCCCACGTTGCCCGCTTGCACCTCGTAGCGGAAGCGTCGTGCGTTGGCGCCGTCGGTGGTGAAGATGCAGGCCATGTTGCCGTAGCTGCGCCCGTTCACCAGCGCAATCGCCTCTTCAATCGTCTGTGCATGGATCAGGCTCAGCACGGGTCCGAAGATCTCCGTTCGCGCCGTCTCGGAATCAGGCGGCACATCGTCCAGCACCGTGGGCAGCACGAAATACCCGTCCTCGTAGCCGTCCACTTTTTTGCCGCGCCCATCCACCACCACGCGCGCTCCGGCCTGCTCGCCCTTCGTGATCAACCCTTCGATCCGCGTCTTGCACTCGGCAGAAATCACCGGGCCCATCTCCACATCCGGCAGTGCGCCGTAACCCGTCTTGCGGCTCTGGGCCGCGGCCACAATCCGATCCGTGAATGTGCGCGAATCGCCCACGGTAATCGCCACCGATGCCGCCAGGCACCGCTGCCCCGCGCAGCCAAATGCGGAGTCGGCGAGAATCCGCGTCGTCATCTCCATGTCCGCGTCCGGCATCACTACCACCGGATTCTTCGCGCCGCCCTGGCACTGTGCGCGTTTCCCATTCGCAGCGGCTCGGCTGTAAACGTACTTCGCCGTCGGCGTCGATCCCACGAAGCTCACGGCCTTGATGCCCGGATGATCCAGGATCGCATTCACCGCGTCGCGTCCGCCGTTCACCAGTTGCATCACGCCCGGCGGGAATCCCGCTGCCTGGATCAGCTCGAACAGTTTCTGCGACGTAATCGGTACGCGCTCCGACGGCTTGAGCAAGAAGCAGTTGCCCGCTGCTACCGCATAAGGGAAAAACCAGAACGCGATCATGCCCGGGAAATTGAACGGCACAATCGCCGCCACCACGCCCAGCGGCTGCCGGATCATGTGCTCGTCGATGCCGCGCGCAATATCTTCACAATTCGTTCCCTGGATCATGATCGGCATGGCGCACGCCGTCTCCACATTCTCCACGGCGCGCAGAATCTCGGCCCGGCTCTCCACCAGTGTCTTGCCGCACTCGTTGGTAATGGACAGCGCCAATTCTTCGCGATGCTGCTCCAGCAACGTCTTCAGCCGGAACAGCGGCTGAATGCGGTCCACCACCGGCGTCCGCCGCCAGTCGATAAACGCCCGTTCCGCCACTTCCACAGCGGCATTCACGTCCGTCGCCGGCGAAAGCGGAACCTCCACCAGCACCTTGGCCGATGCGGGATCGATTACATTCAGCGCATCCTTTGCGCTCGACGCGCGCCATCCTCCATCAACAAAATTCTGCAACCGCTCCATCTTGTTTCTCCTTACAAATGATGACGTTCGCGCTTGCGCGCTTCTTCATAGCGTGCTCTCGCCTCGCGCACGCTCTCCAGTTCCGAAACCTCTGCTACCGCAACATCCCACCAGGATTCGTATCCCGGCACGCCGGCCGACGTATCCGTTTCCACTACAATCACCGTGGTGCGGTCCAGCGTCTTCGCTTCCTTGAGGGCTCGCTTCAGATCATCCAGCGTATCAGCTTTCAAAGCATGTGCACCCAGGCTGCGCGCGTTAGCGGCAAAGTCCACCTTCAGCACTTCTCCGTCCAGTTGTTGACTAGCTTTGCCGCGGGTGCGATACCGCGTTCCGAACCCGCCCTGTCCCAGCGACCGGCTCAGACTGCCGATGCTGGCGAAGCCGTGATTGTCCACCAGCACGATGATGATCTTGATCCCCTCCTGCACCGACGTCACAATCTCCGTAGGCGCCATCAGGTAAGTGCCGTCGCCCAGGAAGACGTAGACCTCGCGGCTGGGGTCGGCCAGCTTCGCTCCCATGGCGCCGGGAATCTCGTACCCCATGCACGAGTAGCCGTATTCCATGTGATAGCCGTTGGGCGTACGCGTACGCCACAGCTTGTGCAGATCGCCAGGATGGCTGCCAGCAGCCGACAGCAGCACATCGCGCTCACCCGCCGCCTCCCACATTGCGCCAACTACTTCGCTCTGCGCGGGTTTTCCTGCGCCGTTCGAATTTTGACTGTTCAGATGGAAGAGCCGGTCAACTTCCGCGTCCCACTCGGTGCGCAGCTCCGCAATCTCCGCCGCATACTTCGCGCTCACCGCATGTCCCGCGAGCGCCGCGCCCAGTTGCTCCAGCGCCACGCGTGCATCAGCAACCACGGGAATCGCACCCACCTTGTACGCATCGAACTCCGCGGTGTTGATGTTCACAAACTTCACTGCCGGATTCTGAAACGCCGTCATCGACGCCGAAGTGAAGTCGGAATAGCGCGTGCCGATGCCGATCACGAGATCGGCCGCATGCGCTAGGCGATTCGCGGCCAGCGTGCCCGTGGCTCCGATCGCGCCCACCTCCTGCGCATGATCCCACGCCAAAGACCCCTTGCCCGCCTGAGTCTCTGCCACAGGAATCCCGGTCTTGGTGGCGAATTCGCTCAGCGTCTGCGAGGCCTCGCTCATCAGCACGCCGCCACCGGCCACGATCAGCGGGCGCTCCGCTCCGCGAATCGCCGCAACCGCACGCTCCAGCGAAACGCTGTCCGGTTGCCCGCGCCGGATCAGCCACACGCGCTTTTCAAAAAGTTCTTCCGGATAGTCGTAGGCTTCGGTCTGCACATCCTGCGGCAGCGCCAGCGTCACCGCGCCGCAATCCGACGGCGACGTCAGCACGCGCATCGCCTCAGGCAGCGCCGTAATCAGTTGTTCGGGTCTGTAAATGCGGTCCCAGTAGCGCGACACCGGCTTGAAGCAGTCGTTCACGCCCGTGTCCTGCGTGGTCGGCGACTCAATCTGTTGCAGTACCGGCGCCACGTTGCGCCGTGCAAAAATATCGCCCGGCAGCAGCAGCACCGGCAGTCGATTGATAGTCGCGAGCGCCGCGCCCGTAATCATGTTGGTCGCGCCCGGCCCGATCGACGAAGTGCAGGCAAAGGTGCGCAGCCGGTTGCTCGCCTTGGCAAACCCCGCGGCCATGTGCACGCCCGCCTGCTCGTTGCGCACAAGGATGTACGGGAAATCGGGATTCTGCTGCAACGCCTGCCCGATCCCTGCCACGTTGCCGTGCCCAAAAATCCCCAGCATGCCCGCGAAGAATGCATGCTCGCGCCCATCCCGCTCCACATACTGCTGCTTCAGGAACTGGATGAGCGCCTGGGCCATCGTGATGCGCCGCGTCTTCATACGTGCTCCCCCGACCCCGCGACTGCCTGTTTTACATCGTCACTTCTTCACTCTCTTCACTTTTTTCACTTCTTCACGCGCTCACGCCTTCATCTCTTAACCATCGGCAACCGCGGATCCTTTTCCTTCCAGCCACCGCGCACCCACGCGTAATTCGGATCGTCTGAAGCCGCCAGCGATCGCGCCGATCCCGCCAGCGCGTTCAAATAGTAGACGTTGTATCCGTGCGCGGCCACCACCGGATGATAACCCTCCGGCACCAGCACCAGCTCGCCGTCACGCACCGTCATGGTTTCGTCGATGCGCCGGTCCGCGGTATACACCTTCTGCACCGCGAATCCCTCCGGCCGCTGAATCCGGTAGTAGTAAATCTCTTCCAGATCCACTTCCGTCGGCGGGTTGTGCACGTCGTGCTTGTGCGGAGGAAAGCTAGACCAATTGCCAGCCGGCGTAAACACCTCCACCACCATCAACCGGTGTCCCAGAAACTCCGGCGGCAGCATGGAATTGATCTGCCGCGTCGCATTTCCGCCGCCGCGAATCTCAATCCCCACGTGCGCCGGCGTCACCAGCCGCGCCGGGTACTCGTCCTCGGCCTTCGCATAGCAAAACGCCAGGTCGCATCCCGCCTCGGTGCTCACCGTGAAACGCGTGCGAACTGGCAGGTAAAGCGTATACGGCAGTCCGTCAAAAACCGTGGCGCGCTGCCCGAAACTCTGCCACTCGCCCCGTGAGCTCGCTACCGAGCAAACGCCGCCCAACACCACAATGGCCAGTTCGCGGTTGGTTGTTTCGCCGCTGTACTTCTGGCCCGCTTCCAGTTTTCGTGTTTCAAACGACAAATATTCGTATCCGAAACTATCAATCCGGTCGCGGAACTTCTCAGGCCGGACAAGCAGATCACTCATCATCTCTCCAGGGGGAGCTTACGCAAAACGCCGGCAAATCAAACGGGGCCCGAGCCGAACGAAAAGACAAGCAAAGTTGCACACGTGTGCACTTCTTTTATCATCTACATGGTCAGGCCGCCTGTCAACAGAAATACCGGTCTCTCTGTTAAGTGGTTATCTACCTGCATGTTGTGGAAACGAAAGGCAAATTGCACTAGAAATCTACCTGCCCGGCTCTGCGATTTATTTCCGCTCGAAAGCAGATTCGAAATCATAGCATCCGGATCACGCGGCAGAACCCTCAACCCGTCTCATTCAACCCAGCACGAACTGCAGCTCACGTAATTCCATCCAGCACGAAAAGGGGTGCCCCACATCTCGAATCTGAGATGTGGGATAGCACGAACCTCAACTCCCTCGCTCCCTAGCTCGTTCCCGGTCTTCTTGACCCCCGCCAATTCCCGGTGCTACGGTTTGTATGCACACGTTTGCATCCGCCGGAGGAATCAAAGCATTTCTCCTTCGGATCGGCGCCGAAGCCTCGACTTTCAAGTTGCGATTTTCTTCAAGATTTCGCAACCACGCGCGCCCCGTAAAATGGCTGCATTCGAAGGAGAAATGCCGTATGGCTCCCGTTACCGCCTCGCTCCAGTTCAAAAGCCCGCTCCACAAAATGACGCAGACCACCCCCACCTGCCTCTGGAACGACTCGGCCTCTGTCGAAGAGCTCACCTACTCCATCGAGCACGGCGCAGTCGGCGCCACCTGCAATCCCTCCATCGCCGTCAGCGTCCTCAAGCACGAGCTCCCCGTCTGGAAGCCGCGCATCCTCGAGCTCGCCGCAGCCGAGCCTGAGCTCACCGAAGACGGTCTCGCCTGGCGCATCGTTGAAGAGATCTCGGCCAACGCCGCCCGCCTGCTCCTGCCCATCTTCGAGCGTGAAAAAGGCCGCAACGGGCGCCTGTCGATCCAAACCGATCCGCGCAACTACCGCAACAGCGCGGCCATGCTCGAGCAGGCCATTCACTTCAGCCGCCTCGCGCCCAACATGATCGTCAAAATCGCCGCCACGCACGCCGGCATCCCCGCCATCGAGGAAGCCACGTATCGCGGCATCAGCATCAACGCCACCGTCAGCTTCACGCTGTCGCAGGCCATCGCCGTGGCCGAAGCCGTGGAGCGCGGACTGAAGCGCCGCGAAGCCGAGGGCCTCGACATCTCCACCATGGGCCCCGTCTGCACCATCATGGTCGGCCGCCTCGACGACTGGCTAAAAGTCCTCCACGACAAGCACAATCTCTCCGTCGATCC
>JBEKEP010000173.1:0-8829 GCA_050013775.1 Occallatibacter sp.
AGGGACCAAGCCACCCCAGCGGCGAAGCCGCCGGGGACCCCGGCGGGAACAAGGGACCAAAGAGAACAAGGGAACGGGGGAGCGTTCGGGAAGCCACCCATTCACGCTGCGAAAAAGACCGTGTGGTTCCCTGACTGGTGACCGGATGGCATCTCGGGTGCGGCTGCCGTACTGTTTTCGCTAGAGCTAACGGAATCAAACGCTTATACTACGTGCAACTCGCAATGATGCGCCTGTATGAACAATCGATAAATCGAAGCGCTGGGCGAAGAGAGTTTGGCACGGCACATAGTGGCGATGCCGTGCGCGGGGAAGAAGGCCCAAGGCAGGGAAACGCTTGAAGTTGGCAGCAAAGTGGTTCAGGGCCAAATTCGCCGAAAAGAGGAAAAGGAAGAGCCGATGAACGAGCTGCCGGAAAGCCCGGAATCACGCGGGGATGTGCACGGCGAAGGCCCAGCGGATGGGGGCCGGACCGGCATCTCGCAGCTTTGGCTGATCATTCCTCTATTCCTCCTGACGCTCGCCGCCGGCGCTGCGCTGGCCCGCGTGTTACCTGCTTTCCAATGGCAATCCCTTGCTATCCTGGCCGCCGCGGTAGGCACTGTGGTTTTCGCCTACGCGGTAAACCGGCTGGTGGTGCGCGCCTCGCATGAGGGGCCGGCGCAAGAGGCCATCGGCAAGGGCTTGCGCGAACTGCTCGACTCGGCGGGGCCGGCCGTTGTGGCGATGAATCTCGAAGGACAGCTGTTCTACTGCAATCCCGCGGCGGAACGTTTGCTGGGCTACCGCGCCGCGGAGCTGATGCACTTATGGGGCAGGACTGAAATTCTGGCGGCGGGAGAGAGCGAGCGGCTGGTGGCGGAGATCCAGAAGATCTGCCACGTGACCCGGCCGCCCGAGCCAACGCCTGCCGGGCGCATGACCGCGTTCATGGCCTGCATACGCATGCTGCCGCCCAGCATGGTTCCCAGCTTTACGGCGCAGGTACGCCACAAAGACAGCTCGATCATTTCGGTTACCTTGCACATCTCGGCACTGCGCGATGCCACGGCCGAGCTCACGGGCATGGTGGCCGTAGCCGTTGAACAGGGCGCGATTCCGCAGCGCGAGCAGGCACAGCGCGAGTCGCAGGAACGATACCGCGATCTTTTCGAGCACTCCAGCGAGATGATTGCGACTCTGAGCCCGAGCGGCCAGTTCCTTTATGCGAATCCCGCATGGCAGCAGTGCTTTGGGCTGGAGCGCACGGCGATGCTGGCCCTGCATTCGTTCGACGAGCTTTTTTCAAACAGCGAGCGCGCCGAGGTGGCCGCCCTCTTCCACCGCGCGCTGGACGGTGAGCAGGTGGAACGCGCACCGCTGCGCCACCATATTCCCGAAGGGCGCGTGCTTGACCTGGAGATGAGCCTGAGCCGGCGACAGAAGGCCGGCAGTGCGCTGGCAGTTCGTTGCCTGCTGCGCGACGTGACGCAGCAGAAGCAGCGCGAGAACCGGCTGGCTCTACAACTGGCGGTGAGCCAAATCGTGGGCGAGAATGCGCCGGGCGAGTCCGCAGGCATGCGCATCCTCGAGGCCCTTTGCATCTCTCAGGGATGGGAGCTGGGCATCGAGTGGCTTGTGAATACCGAGCAGCAGCACCTGGAATTCGGAACCGCGTGGGGAGTTCCCGGGCAACGGGCGGAAGAACTCATCCAACGAAGCATGGGACTCGCGCTGGCGAAGGGCTCCGAGCTGCCCGAGCGTGCGTGGAAGGAAGGGCGGCCGGTGTGGCTCGCCGACCTTGCAGCAGCACCACCCAGCCCACGCGCAGCCGAGGCGCTGCATCACGAGATGGTTTCAGGATGGGCGGTGCCGGTGCGCGCCGCCAACAAGGTGCTGGCGGTGCTGGAGTTTTATTCGCGATTCCGCTTGCGCGAGGACCGCGAGGCCATTGCCGCAGTGGAAATTGCTGCCGCGTCGCTGGGCCAGATGCTGGCACGAACCCAGGAACGCGGCCGCGCCGACGACCTGAGACGACAGCAGGAGATCCTGCTGGATGCAGTGACTGACGGAATCTGCGGGCTGGACCGCGAGGGCCACGTACGATTTGCCAATCCGGCGGCGGGACGGCTGATGGGCTCGCCTCCGGACGCGCTTACGGGCAGACCTTTGCACGAGTTGCTGCACGGATTCGCGCCGACCGACCGCGCATGCAGCCAGGATTGCCCGCTACGCAAGGCCGCGGCAAAATCGGCTTCCTCAGCAGGCGAGGAAAACTTCTTCCGCGCCGATGGCAACTCCTTCCCGGCCGAGTATGTGCTGACACCCATCCACGGGCACGGCAGTTTTTCAGGATGGGTGCTCAGCTTTCGCGACATCAGCCAGCGTTACGCTCTGGACCGGATGAAGGATGAGTTCATCTCCACAGTGAGCCACGAGCTGCGCACACCGTTGACCTCGATTCGCGGCGCTTTGGGACTGTTGACGTCGGGGATGCTGGGCGATGTGAGCGAGAAGTCGTCGAATCTGTTGCGCATTGCGCTCACCAACTCTGACCGGCTGGTGCGCTTGATCAACGACATTCTGGATTTGGAGCGCATTCAAAGCGGACGCGAACCGCTGGCCTTCCGTGCGGTGCAACTGGCGGATATCGTGAAGCAGGCCACGGACGACATGCAGCCGATGGCCGATGCCGCCGGCGTGAAGCTGCTGCACGACACCACCAAGGTGGAAATTACCGCCGATCCCGATCGCCTGCTCCAGGTGATCACGAACCTGCTGTCAAACGCAGTTAAGTTTTCACCGCCGAATTCACCGGTGAGCGTAATGCTGCGGCCGGGCGTGACGGGCGTGATTCTGTCCGTCATCGACCACGGGCGCGGCATTCCCGCCGACAAGCTGGAGACGGTCTTCGGACGCTTCCAGCAGGTGGACGCTTCCGATGCACGGCAAAAGGGCGGCACGGGTTTGGGGCTGGCCATCTGCCGCACCATCGTTCTGCAACACTCGGGAAGGATTTGGGCGGAACGGAACCCGGTGCGCGGATCGACCTTCCGCATCTTCCTCCCCTACCATCCGGTGCCCGTGGCGGCACAGGGCGGCTCGCCAGAAACAGAAATCGGACACGGCACGGTGGTGCTGGCTGACGCCAATGCGGAGACGCGGCCCAGGATTGCCGCGCAACTGGCGCGCCACGGTTACTCCGTGGTGCAGACCTCAACCGTGGAACAGACACTGTCGGCGGCACGGCAGGGAGTACACGCCATTCTGGTGGATACCTCGCTGGACGGAATGAACGGATGGGCGATTCTTCCCCTGTTGCGGCGCCTGGATTCGGCCGCGCGCACACCGGTGGTGCTGTTGAGCGTAGAGGATCCCAAGAGCTCTGAGACGCTGCCCGAGGGCGCAGAGGGACGGGTGCCGAAGCCGCTCGAGGAAGATGCACTGCTCACCGAGTTGGCCCGCGTACTGTGCGGGTCGGGCGACACAGCCCGGATTCTGATCGTGGAGGACGATCGCGACCTGGCGGGCGTGATCGGCGAGGTGTTCGCCCGCGAGGGTATCACCGTGCAGACCGCGCACTCGCTGCAGGAGACGATCGAATTGTGCTCGGCCTTCGATCCGCACTTGTTGGTGCTCGATATTGGGCTGCCCGACGGCGACGGCTTCAACGTGGTGGATTGGCTGCGCCAACACGATAACCTGGCGCACCTGCCGCTGGTGGTGTATTCGGGCCGCGAGCTGTCACCGGCGGAACGGCGGCATCTTACGCTGGGCCCGACATATTTCATGGCCAAGACGCGCGTGCAGCCGCAGCAGCTTGAGGCGTTGGTGCTCACCATGCTGCGCTCCCTGCGGCAGACGAGCGAAGCGGCAGCGACGCCATCGTCCGTACCGAATTCATAACCCGTTTTCCGCCCCGCTCCATCGACAACGCCGCGCGGGCATCGGACAATGGTTCCGGGGGAGCCTTTCACTGTGACGCGCAAGATCCTGATCATCGACGATGAAGACGATATTCGCGAAGTAGCCGCGCTGAGCCTGGAAAGCGTGGCGGGGTGGGAAGTGATTAAAGCCAGCTCCGGAGCGCAGGGATTGGCGCGCGCCGAGGAATATCAACCCGACGCGATCCTGCTGGACGTGATGATGCCAGGGATGGACGGGCCCACCACCTTTCGCGAATTGCGCAAGAATCAGGCCACCGCAGGAATTCCAGTGGTGCTCTTGACGGCCAAGGTGCAAGGCACCGATCAGCGGCGGTTCGCGGACCTCGGCGTGGAGGCGGTGCTTTTCAAGCCCTTCGATCCGATGACGCTCTCCGCGCAGATTGCAACTGCGCTGGGCTGGAAATAGAACATTGATTGCGATGAAAACTTCCCCCCAATCCGGCAACCGCGCCGATGCGACTTTCTCGCAGGCGATGGACGGCTTGTGGGTGCGTTTTTTGCCGGAGATTACGGAGCGCGTGGCCGTTCTTGAGGCGGCCGCTCAGTCCGCAGGCGAAGGCACGCTTACGGGAAAGCAACGCGAAGCCGCGCAAGCCGCCGCACACAAGCTGGCCGGCGTGTTGGGCACCTTCGGCCTCACGCGAGGCACGGTCCTGGCGCGTGAACTGGAGCTAACATTCGCTCGCGAATCCTCGCCCCGCCGCGCTGCGGGCGTGAAGCTCGCCGAGGTCGCCGCGGAATTGCGCACGATGGTGGAAAGCCGCGCGTCCTCGGTCTAACGCCTACAGCGGTTCCAGAGTTGCTGCACCCAGGAGCCGAGGTGCCAAGTGGCGTTTCCCTTAAGGAAACGCCGCCCTTCGATGAAGCGCGCAGGGCACGTCAACTCTGGAACCGCTCTGAACAATTACACTCATCTGCAGTGACCACACGCGATCCATTTGCACCCTTTGACGATCAGCTCGGCCTGCATTTTGACGCGGCGCCCGCCACGCGTCGCATCTGGCCCGTGCGCGAGCTGGTAACGCAGGTACGCGAGTTGGTGGAAGAGGAGTACGGCGACATTTGGGTTGAGGGCGAGATTTCAAACTTCCGTCCTGCGCCCTCCGGGCATATGTATTTCACGCTCAAAGATGCCGACGCTCAACTGCCCATCGTGCTTTTTCGGCGTCAGGCCATGCTGCTCCGCTTTCGCCCCGAGGACGGACTCCACGTGCTGGTGCGCGGACGGGTCAGCGTCTACGAACAGCGCGGCCAATTGCAGTTGGTTGCCGAGACCATGGAGCCGGTAGGCGCGGGATCGCTGCAACTTGCCTTTGAACAGTTGAAGGAGCGTCTCAAGGCCGAGGGGCTCTTCGACGCCGATCGCAAGAAGCCGCTGCCTCTGTTTCCGCATACAGTCGGTATCGTGACTTCGCCCACAGGCGCCGTGATCCGTGATTTCTTGAATATCGTCAGCCGGCGTCACTCGGGATTGAACGTTCTGCTTTGCCCGGTTTCCGTGCAGGGAGAATCCGCGCCTGCGGAGATTGAAGGCGCGCTGGCGGAGCTCAATGCCGGAGGACTTGTCGATCTGATTGTGCTCGCCCGCGGCGGCGGTTCGCTTGAAGACTTGGCCGCCTTCAACAGCGAGCGCGTGGCGCGAGCGATTGCATCGAGCCCACTTCCGGTCGTCTCCGCGGTCGGCCACGAAACAGACTTCACGATCGCAGACTTTGTTGCGGACCTGCGCGCGCCCACGCCCTCCGCTGCAGCCGAGCTGATTACGGAGGCGCAGCACAAAATTGCCGAGCATCTGGCCACGCAGTCGCATCGTCTGGAGCGCGCCGCGCGCTTTCAACTGTTGCAGGCTCGGCAGCGTCTGACGCGATTGCCGGTGAGCCGCGCCGAATCACGGGTCACCACGTTTATGCATCGTTTGGGACAACGGCTGGACGATGCGACCCAGCGCCTGGATGTAGCGCTCACCGCGCAACTGCGCTTGCGGCAGAATCGGATTGCGGAGCTGGCCGCAGCGGTGCTCCGTATCGACCCGCGGCAGAACCTGGCGCATGCGCGCTCACATTTGGCCGACTTCCGCGCCCGCATCGACCGCTGCATGGAACGCCTGGTGCATTCTTATGCAGCTTCATTAAACGCTCTCGACGCGCGCCTGCATTCCTTGTCGCCGCTCGCGGTGCTGGATCGCGGCTACGCCCTGGTGCTTTCGGCCGAG
Organism: Occallatibacter sp.; assembly: GCA_050013775.1. Classification (GTDB taxonomy): domain Bacteria; phylum Acidobacteriota; class Terriglobia; order Terriglobales; family Acidobacteriaceae; genus Telmatobacter. The sequence continues at coordinate 6,139 of JBEKEP010000173.1, forward strand.
GGCGCCCTCGTGCGCTCGACGACGCAGATTGCCGCGGGCGACCGTGTGACCACGCGCCTGGCCGATGGTTCGTTTTCGGGCCGCGTTGAATCGACGATGGCCACTGCGCCCCAGACGGCTCCGAAAAACACGGCCCACACGTCTACTCCCGGCAAACGAGGCAAGAAACCAAGATCATGACCGCATCTTCTACACGTAAACTTTTCGGCACCGACGGCATTCGCGCCATTGCGGGCCAGGCGCCGCTGGACCCCACGACAATTTACAGTGTGGGCCTGGCGCTGGCGCACACCCTGCGCAAAAGCACAGCAAGACCTAAAGTGCTTCTCGGCCGCGACACGCGCGAGTCTGGACCGTGGATCGCGGCTACGCTGGCAGAGGGCCTGCGGCAGGCAGGCGCACAGGTCGAAAGCGCTGGGATTGTGACCACACCGGCGGTCGCGTTTCTCGCGCGCACGCACGGTTTCGACGCGGGCGTGGTTATCTCTGCTTCGCACAATCCCTGGCAGGACAACGGCATCAAGCTCTTTGGCGCGGACGGCTTCAAACTTCCCGACGCCGTTGAGCTGGCCATGGAAGAGGAGATTTTCTACCACGCCGCTCAGGTGCAGATCTCCGATCCTCGGTGCTTTGCAGCTGTCGAGGACAATCCAGCACTCCAAGCCGACTACATTCAATTCTTGATCGACTGCGTTCCCGGCCTGTCGCTCTCTCATTTGAAGATTGTGGCCGATTGCGCCAATGGCGCGGCGGCGGCCATTGCGCCCGAGCTATTCGCACGCCTGGACCGCGAGGGACGCAGCAACGTTACCCTGCTCCACATCGCGCCTGACGGCTGCAACATCAACGCAAAATGCGGAGCGTTGCATCCGGAGCATGTGGCCAGCGAGGTGAAGGCGCGCGGCGCGGATGTGGGCGTCACGTTCGACGGCGACGCCGACCGCTGCATGCTGGCCGGCCCCAAGGGCAACGTGATCAACGGCGACGCCATTCTGCTGATGGCGGCGCGCGACCTGCAGGCGCGCGGCATGCTGACCGGAGACGTCGTGGTAGCGACGACCATGTCGAACATGGGACTGGAAGCGGCGCTGAAGCGCAGCGGAATCCGCATGGTGCGGGCGGCGGTGGGCGACCGCTACGTGCTCGAAGAGATGCAGAAGCTGAATGCGGCCCTGGGAGGCGAGCAGTCCGGCCACATTCTCTTTCCTCACCTGGCAACGACGGGGGATGGCCTGCTGACGGCGCTTGTGGTGCTCGATCTGGTGGCGCGTACCGGTAAATCCCTCGACGAGCTGACCGCCGATCTCAAGGTCTTCCCGCAGGTGATTGTGAACGTGAAGGTGCGCGAGAAGAAGCCGCTGGATGCGATTCCGGCGGTGGTCACCGCGATCCGCGCTGCGGAGGATGAGTTGAAGGACACAGGCCGCGTGGTGATTCGCTATAGCGGAACCGAGGCCCTTGCCCGGGTGATGATCGAGGCCGAGAGTGAAGAGGCGATGCGCAGGCATGCGGAAGCGATTGCCGCGGCGATCCGCGCGGAACTCGGCGCCTGAGGACAAATCGCGCAAAGCGACCGGTTGAAAACTCGCGCCCCGACAGCCTTTACCATCGATTTATGCCCCGCTTCCCTGCCGGACAGACCCTGTTGATCGACGCAGACGATACGCTGTGGGAAAACAATATTTACTTTGAGCGCGCCATCGCCGCGTTCATCGGATTCCTCGACCACAAGGAGCACTCGCCCCGCGAAGTGCGGCAAGCGCTGAATGCCGTGGAACGCGAGACGATTCTTGCGCACGGCTACGGGCTTTCGAGCTTCACTCGCTCGCTGGTCGCCTGCTTCGAACGATTGAGCCAGACGCCGGTGACGGAGGAAAAGCGCGAACGCATTCGCGGATTTGCGCGCGCCATTGCCGAGCAGGAGATCGAACTACTGCCCGGAGTGGCCGAGACGCTGGCAGAGCTGGCCGGCCGGCATCATCTCATCCTGATGACCAAGGGCGACCACGCCGAGCAGGCCGACAAGCTGGCGCGATCGGGGCTGGCGCAATATTTTTCCGCAGTCGAGATTGTGGCGGAGAAGGATCCGCCCACTTATCGTGAAGTGATCCTTCGCCAAAAGATCGCCGCGCGCAGCGCCTGGATGATTGGCAACAGCCCCAAAAGCGACATCAATCCAGCGCTTGCCGCAGGACTGCATGCGGTGTTCCTGTTTCACAAAGACACGTGGGTGCTGGAGCACGCTGAGGTGGACGCCGCGCCCGAGGGCCAGCACTTGATCGAACTGGACGCGTTCTCCAAGCTCGCTGATCTTTTTTGAAAGCCCCTTGTCCGATTCTCTTCTCTCTTCTAACTTGCGTTTTTCTTCCTTGACTCGCTCTCTTCGGGCCGATATCATCTGCTAGTTTTCCGCGCTACAACTTCGTTTCTCAAGTCCCAAGCCGATTTCGGATTCATCGATCTCACTTGAAGGAGTTTTGCCCGTGTCGACTCCGCGTACCCATGTCTGCCTTTGTCTGCTTGCTTGCGCCGGGCTCCTGAGTGCGCAAACGCCGCCCACCGCCTACATCATCACCCAGTCGGTTGGAACGACTGGAGGCACATCCACCACCTACCGCAGCGGCTCGAAGGTCCTCGTCGACTTCAACCAACCGGCACAGGGCGGCACGCCCGCCTCGCATTCGCTCAGCT
>JBEKEP010000174.1:0-8732 GCA_050013775.1 Occallatibacter sp.
CTAAAGAGCGTCGCGATGGCGATGAGCGCGTAAATCACCACCAGGTAGCGCGCCTTGATGCCAATGGGCAATGGAAACAGCATGAACTGCACATCGCCGTAGAGAAGACCGATGGCGGCGAGCAGTCCAAAAATGCCGCCAAAGCATCCGTAAAGCGAGTTGGGAGCGCCGAGCAGCTTGGGGAACAGCGTGCTCGACATTGCATAGAGGGCCAGCGCGGCGGCCGCGGTCCCCAGTACTGAAACGGCGTAAAGGCCGGTCACCCATTTCGCATTATGGAAGCCCTCGAGAAATCCCGCCAGAAACCACAGCGAGAGCAACTCAAAGAGCGTGCCCCACAAGTGGGGATGCACGAAGCTGTAAGTGATCGGCTGCCACAGCCAGCCCTGGACGAACAGCACGGGATCGAACGCGAGGCGGAGGTCAATAAGGGCCTGTTGAATTGGCGACGCAAACCCGACGACCAGCAGCGCAAAAAAAGCCGCCAGGTTGATGAGGATCAACCTGCGGGTGGCGCCGCGGAAGTCAGGGAAGGCGAACGGGGTTGAGCCAATTCTTGGCATCGCAGACTTCAGGTTAAATGCTGGAGCGGGCCGGTGTCATGATGGATGCCCGAGACGGAGCGTGGGGTGCTTCGCTATCCGACATTGGCGACAAAGACAAAAACGTAGCGAAGGTGTGGGCGCCCGCGCATTGGACATCCGCGCAAAAGGCATACTCATTTCAACCGGTCTGCACCGGGAGTGCAGCAGAGGCAACGAATTTTCCGGAAATGCATCCGTTCGGGAGAAGCGCGGCTCTGGTTTTCCGCAAAGAAAAATCCAGACTCGGCAAGCGCCGCGGGCCTCTTGACCTGAGGCCGGGTTCTCACTAAAACTAGCGATGGCCGCAGTACGCGGCTTCATCCCGCAATGCGAATTTGTTTGGAAAGTGAGGAGGCTGCTATGCCCGGTTGCCCTGAATGCGATACCGATCTGAACGTTGATGTCGACGAGGTAGAAGAAGGCGACGTGATAGCCTGCGAAGAGTGTGGCACTGAGTACGAGGTAGTGGGCGTGGAGCCGCTGGAACTGGCCCGCGTGGAAGAAGGCCTCGAAGAGGACGAAGATCCCCTCGAAGAGGATGAAGAGGAGTAAGGATGAGCCGTGCAAGCTGGCTAGGTGCGATCGCGTGCGCTCTTTTCGCGTTTGGCGCGATCCCTTCAGGGTCAAGGTGTGCGCTGTCGGTGCCGTCTGCGTGGGGTCAGAATATCGGCGACCGCACAGTTTCCGGCACGATTTTGAACGAGAGTTCGCAGCCGGTTGTGGGCGCCACCGTCTTCCTCAAAAATGAGAAGACCAAGGCGATTCGCAGCTACATTTCCACTGCGGAAGGCCATTTCCGCTTCTCCCAGGTCGATATGAGCGTGGACTTCGATCTGTGGGCGGAGAACAACGGCAAAAAGAGCGCGATCAAGACCGTCAGCTCCTGGGATGACCGCAAAGACTTTATCTCGGACTTGAAGCTGAAGTAAGCGGCAATTGGAAATACAGTGCGGGCAAGAACGCCCGCAGTCGCCGCAGCGACCCGGTCAGGAGACCGGCCGTCAAGTTGGGCTCAGCGTTCCACCTTTAGCCTTCCAGTTTTTTCGTCACCAGTTCATTCAGCAGCGCCGGGTTGGCCTGGCCCTTAGACGCGCGCATCACCTGGCCGACAAAGAATCCCGCCATGGTTTTCTTGCCCGCGCGATACTGCTCCACTTGCTTGGGATTGGCCGCGATCACCTCGTCGATGAGCTTTTCGATGGCTGAGGCATCGGTAATCTGCTCCGGCTTCTCGCGCTCGTAGACGGCAGCAAAGTCCTCGCCCTTCTCAAAGCAAACGTCGAAGAGCTGTTTCAACTGTTTGGAGCTGATCTTGCCTTCGTCAAGCAGGTCGGCGGCAAGCACGATGCCCGCCATCGATACCGGCGACTGCTCCTGCTCCAGGCCGAGCGCCTTCAGACGCCCGCCCACTTCGCTCAGCAGCACATTGGCCACGCGGCGCGGGTTGCGGGCAGTGCGGGCCGCGGCTTCGAAGCGGTTGGCAAATTCCCGCGACGCCGTCAGCGTGTGCGCGTCCTGCACCGACAACTCGTACTCCGCAATCATGCGCGCGCGCCGCGCCTCGGGCAACTCCGGAAGTTTTTTCCTGGTCTCGGACAGGAGTTCCGCGGAGACGATCAGCGGCGGTAGATCGGGCTCGGGAAAATAGCGGTAATCGTGCGCCTGCTCCTTGGAGCGCATGGGATACGTGCGGCCCTCGCCGGCGTTCCAGAGCCGCGTTTCCTGCATCACGCGCCCGCCCGACTCGATCACTTCGATCTGGCGCTCGATTTCGTATTCGAGTGCAGCGCGGATGAACTTGAAGCTGTTGACGTTCTTAACTTCTGCCTTGGTGCCGAATTTTTCCTGTCCCCTTGGACGGACACTCACATTCGCGTCGCAGCGCAGCGATCCCTCCTCCATGTTGCAGTCGGAGACGCCGCAGTAAAGCAGGATCTCCTTCAAGCGCGTGAGGTACTCGAAGGCCTCATCGGGGGTACGAATGTCGGGCTCGCTGACGATTTCTGCGAGCGGCGTGCCGCAACGGTTCAGGTCGAGATAGGTGCGCGTCGCGGAGTCGGCAAACCCCTCGTGCAAGCTCTTGCCCGCGTCCTCTTCCATGTGCAGGCGCGTGATGCCGATGCGCTTCCTGCCACCGTCGGCCGTGGGAACTTCGATCCAGCCATGCTCGGCGATCGGCTTGTCGTACTGCGAAATCTGGTAGCCCTTGGGCAGATCGGGATAAAAATAGTTTTTGCGCGCGAAGATCGAGCGCTCGCGCACCTGGCAGTTGAGCGCCAAGGAGGCCAGCGTGGCAAACTCGACGGCCTTCTCATTCAGGACCGGCAACGCGCCGGGCAGGCCGATGCATACGGGGCAAATGTTGGTATTGGGATCGGCGCCAAAGCGGTTAGCGCAACCGCAAAAAATCTTGGTCGCCGTGAGCAGTTGCACGTGCACTTCGAGGCCGATCACGGGCTCGTATTTCGCCAAAACATCAGGAGAGATGGCTGCGGCAGGCATATTTGGATTTTATCGCGGGCGCGCAGGCGCCGGGCGCTGCGGGATGGGTAGCTCGGCTGGGGTGCCATTGCCTACAATCGAAGCGCACAGAACGGCGGCAGGTTGCCGCGGTTCTAATCCGAATTCACGGAGACCCGAGGTGGATCGAATGAACTTCCTCAAAACTTTGTTGCTCGCCTCAGTACTGGCGGGGCTCTGCGTCATGGCCTCGCTGCAGGCTCAGGAGCAAGCATCCCCGCCCGAGACCAAGGCTCCGCCCGCGCAAACCTCGCCCTCCGGACATCCCAACAATGCGTATTGGATCGATCACGACCACCAGTTGATGGTGGATTTTGGCGGGCTTGCGCACTTCAAGGAGGCCGACGCAATGCTTGGTGCCCCAAAAACCGGCGAGGACCGCGTGGTCTTCATGGGCGACTCGATTACGCAGGGCTGGAAACTGGATGAGGCGTTTCCCGGCAAGCCATACGTGAACCGCGGCATCAGCGGGCAGACCACGCCGCAGATGCTGATCCGCTTCCGCCAGGACGTAATCGATCTGAAGCCAAAAGTGGTTGTGATTCTCGCCGGGACCAACGACATCGCGGGAAACACAGGACCGATGACGTTGGAGCAGACCGAGGGCAACCTGGCGTCGATGGCCGAGCTGGCGGCAGCGAATGGGATTCGCGTGGTGCTCTGCTCCATACTGCCGTCATTCGACTATCCCTGGGCGCCGGGACTCACTCCCGCGCCGAAAATCGCCCAAATGAATGCGTGGCTCAAGGACTTTGCGGCGCAAAAAGGCTACATGTATGTCGACTTCTACTCCGCGATGAAGGACGACCGCGGAGGACTGCCCGCGACCTTGAGCAAAGACGGGGTGCATCCGCTTTCCGCTGGTTTTGCGATGATGACACCGCTGGCGGAAGCGGGCATTGAAAAGGCGCTGAAGACGCGGAGTAGCAAGTAAGGAACAGGGACTCAAGCGTCATTTGCGCTCCGCTCTTAGAAACACCGGGATTCGGGATCCGACACTTGAAGCAGACTACTTCCGCGCGTCCTTGAATTCTTCGTACCACGCCATCTGGATCGCTTCCAGGCGCGGCTCGTTCGACGTCTTCGGATCATCGGCAAAACCGGCCAGCTCCGTGACGTAGCGATGCAGATCGGTGAATCGCACCGTGAGCGGATCAAGCGAGGGAAATTTCTCCGCAAGTCGAATGCCGATCTCTTCGGCGTCGGTCCAGTAGATTGCGCGAGGCATGGATCGCTCCCTACTTCGGTTCGGACAGTGCCATGGGCTTGCCTTCGGAAACATAGTTACGATTCCAAGTTGGAATTTCAACCACGTATTTTCCGGGGCGCGTGATCACGGCTTGGCAGCCCAGCCGGGAATTTAATTGCTGATCCGCGGCCATGTCGAGGCGGTCGAGTTCGTCGTCTTCTGCTTCGCTCAACCCCCCCGCGCCCTCCTTGATCCACAGGTGACAGGTGGTGCAGGCGCACGATCCGCCACACGCATGGTCGAGAGGGATCCCGAAGTTCTCCGCAACATCGAGGAATGACATTCGCTTCCCGTGGTGATCGTAGGGCATCGCACCGAATTCAAATTCGACGGTGCGGCCTTCGGGAAGAAAAGTGACGAGGACGAGCTTACCTGCCGGTATTCCTTTCTTTGCTGTTTCGTTCATCGCTCTCATGCTCCCAACGCTGACCCGCCGAATCGCTGCTATTTGAACTCCGCCGGGGCCATGGCGTGCGGCGCGGTCAGTGGTTCATCCACATCCTTGCCTGCCTCGTTCATTGTCTTTCCGCGAATCGCGCTTGAAATCGCCCTATCCATCATCAACTCCGCAAAGTGGTGCGTGGCTTTGTCGAGCGCCACCATGGCCTGACTAATCGCGCGCAAATCGCTTCCCTGCCTGACCAAAACCAGCCGGTCGCGCGCCACGGCGATGGCCACTTGTTCTTCCGCGCTCAACTCGTTCCACGCAGGATTTTGCGGAGCGCGCCCGACTGCGGAAAGAATCGCATCGGCTTCGTTGCGTGCCTCGATGAGAAGACGTTTCGAAAAATCCTCCTCTGCGTGGTCGAAGGAATCGAGAATCATGTTCCCGACTTGCTCGTCCGTCAATCCATAGGTCGGCTTCACTTCGATCTGCGCCGCCTTCCCGCTGCGCTGCTCGCGCGCGGAGACCTGCAGAATACCGTCGGCGTCGATAAGGAAGCGCACCTCAATGCGCGGCAGCCCCGCCGCCATGGGCGGAATACCTTTCAGATCGAACCGCGCCAGGGAGCGGCAATCGGCGGCGAGTTCGCGCTCGCCCTGCACTACGTGAATCGCCACGTTGGTCTGGCCGTCAACCCCGGTCGTGAAGTGCTCGGTTGCCGAAGCGGGAACGGTGGAATTGCGCTGGATGATGCGCGCGACCGTTCCGCCTAGCGCCTCAATGCCGAGTGAAAGCGGCGTCACATCAAGCAGCAGCATGTCGTCGGTGGTTTTTGAGGCGCCGGCCAGAATTCCTGCCTGCACTGCCGCGCCCAGGGCGACCACTTCATCAGAGTTCAGCTCAGTGTGCGGCTTCTTTCCGCGCGCGCTGAGCCGGAAAAGCTCGTCAACCAGTGCGCGGACGGCGGGAATGCGCGTGGACCCTCCGACCAGCACCACTTCATCAATTTGATCCGGAGCAATGCCGGCGTCGGCCATCGCTTGTTTGCACGGCGCGGCGGTGCGCTTGAGCACCGGTTCGATCAAGAGTTCAAAAACCGCGCGCGGAATCTCGCGCTGATAGCGATCGCCGTTGGGCAGTTCGCTATCAAACTGCGCGGCTAGTTCAGTCGAAAGCCGTATCTTGGCGTCGATGGCGGACTTGCGCAGAGCCTGCACCGCGCCGGGATGCGCGCGCAGATCGACGCCATGCTCGCCAAGAATTTCGTCAAGTGCGATGGCCAGCAGCAGGTTGTCGATATCGTCGCCGCCAAGGTGCGTGTCGCCATTGGTCGATTGCACTTCGAAGATGCCGTCGTGCAGTTTGAGGATGGAGATGTCGAAGGTGCCTCCGCCGAGATCGTAGACGGCGATGGTGCCTTCGTTGGCGCGATCGAGCCCGTAAGCCAGCGCCGCGGCGGTGGGTTCGTTTACCAGTCGCAACACGTCGAGGCCCGCCATGCGGCCCGCGTCTTTGGTGGCCTGCCGCTGCGCATCGTTGAAGTAGGCGGGCACTGTGATGACAGCCTGTGCCACCGGTGCGCCAAAAAAGCGCTCAGCATTGCGCTTGAGCTGGCGCAGAACGTACGCGGAAATTTCCGGCGGCGTAAAGCGAAGCTCGCCCAGCTGGATGCGCGGAACTTCGCCCACTTCAATGTCCCCGGCAAGACGGAAGGGAAAAAACTTCAGCTCCGTCCGGACCTCCTCGAGGTCGCGGCCCATCAATCGTTTCACAGAGTAGATCACACGCTCCGGCGTTTCAATCAGTGCCTTGCGCGCACTGTTGCCCACCGTGACAGTGGGGCGGCCGCCGCTGGCGGACACGGGGTCGAGTGCAACGACTGAGGGCAAGAGATTCGAGCCGTCCACGCCGGGAATAACCACGGGCCTGTCGCCCTCCATGTAGGCGACTAGGGAATTGGTGGTTCCCAGGTCGATGCCGACGACGTGCCCTTCCGCCATATTGCTGCTTAATCTCCCAGGATTTCGGTCACGTCGCGGACCAGGTTGCTCAAGTAACGTCGGCGATCGAGCAGCGCCACCATGGCTCGCTGCGCAGTCGGTCGCACAGCCGCGTCGCCTGCATCCCAAATTACCCACTGCGTGCGCAAGTCGCTGTCCACAGTAACGACCAATCCCTCGAATTTTGCTTTGTCTTTCCTGAGGCTTTCTATCAGCGCCGGATCTTCCTGGCCCATCGTCTTCGACCTGCGCATCTCTTCAAGCTGCATGTTCAGGTCGAAGACCTCTTCCAGAAGATTGGGGGGAACGCCCGAAGATTTTCCCTGGTTCTTGACGGATGCCGTGTCGCTCGGAATCGCATCGGACGTTCCGACCTCCGCGCCCTCGAGCTTGAGCAGGTACTCGGTGCGGCGTAGCGGGTCCTTCAGCGTGCGATACGCGTCGTTGAGAAGCGCCGTGTCGGCAAGGCTCCACTGCTTTTCGTTTTCGCTGGCGCGGGTAAAGCGGTCGGGATGCAGCCTGCGACTGAGGCGATGAAACTCCTGCTCCAGCGCGACAAGATCCAGGTTCAACCGCGGCTCTAGTCCGAAAACAGAAAAATATTCACCGCTGGATGGGGGTTGAATCTTGCTGCAATCCGGACAAAAGAGGGTGGATTCATTGTGAGCAACGGAGCAGGACCAGCAGGCAACCGGGACCGCATTCTCGACAACTTTCAGCATGAAACGGCCTTTACGTGCCTGGCGCTCTATACAGAAAACGATGTGCCGCAGCCGCAGGAACGCGCGGAGTTCGGATTGATGAAGTTGAATCCCTGGCGCATCAGCGTCTCTTCGTAGTCCAGCGTCATTCCGTTCAGAAAGACAAAGCTCTTGGGGTCGATGAACACGCGCACTCCGTCAAAAGTAAAAATACGGTCGCGCTCGCGGGGATGGGCGTCGAATGCGATGACGTAAGAGAGGCCGGAACAGCCGCCGCCCTTTACGCCGAGACGCAGTCCACCTTCCTCCGTCGAGATGCCTTCCTTGGCCAGGATCACGCGGATGCGCTTGACGGCGCTGGGAGTCACGAGGACGCCTTTCTCCGGCATCTCGGCAGCGGCCGGTTGCGGCTCGGCCGGGTTCTGCGAGGGGTTCGATTCGAGTGTGTCGATGTCCGACATAATTTCCATCCTTCTATTTTGCCGCGGTTGCTTACTTCGCCGGCATTGGCGGAGAAAGCTCCGCAACGCTGTTTTTCTTCTTCCAGTCGCCAATTGCGGCGCGAATGGCATCCTCGGCCAGCACCGAACAGTGAATCTTCACCGGTGGCAGCGACAGCTCTTTCACAATGTCTGTATTTTTGATGCTCAACGCGTCGTCAACGGTGCGGCCTTTGATCCACTCCGTGGCCAGGGAGGAGCTTGCGATGGCCGAGCCGCAGCCAAAGGTCTTGAATTTAGCCTCTTCGATCACCTGCGTCTCCGGGTTGACCCGGATTTGCAGGCGCATCACGTCGCCGCACTCCGGCGCGCCCACCATGCCCGTACCCACCTCGGCCGAAGCCTTGTCCAGTTGGCCCACATTCCGGGGATGGTTGTAGTGGTCGATCACCTTATCGCTGTATGCCATTGTTGTTTCCAGCTCCTAGCTGCTTTTCAATGCGCCTGCCACTCAACCTTGCTGATATCGATGCCGTCCTTCACCATTTCGTAGAGCGGCGACAACTCACGCAAATGCCGTACCACCTGAATTACCTTGGCGGCCACGTAATCCACCTCGGCATCGGTGTTGAAGCGGCCCAGGCCAAAGCGAATGCTCGAGTGCGCAACATCGTCGCCGAGACCCAACGCCTTCAGCACATACGACGGTTCCAGGGTTGCCGAAGTGCAGGCCGATCCGCTCGAAACGGCCACATCGTTGATGCCCATCAGCAGCGACTCGCCTTCGACATAGACAAAACTCATGTTCAAATTGCCGGGCAAGCGGTGCTCCATCGAACCGTTCACATGAACG
>JBEKEP010000175.1:0-8679 GCA_050013775.1 Occallatibacter sp.
AAGCGCAAGACTTTGCCTGCTTTCTGCCAGCGCTCGCGGCGCACCGTTGCGCCCAACGGCTTTACGCTGATGGAATTGCTGATCGTGATTGCCGTCATTTTGATCCTGATGCTGATGGCGATGAAAACCATCGGATCCATGAAGATTCGCGCCAACGAGTTGTCGGCGGTCAATTCAATCCGCGTGATTACGTCGGCCGAGACCGAATACGAATCTACCTACGGGGCCAACGGCTACGCTTGCGATCTGAAGGTTCTGGGCGGCGTGCCCGGAGCGGGGTTGCCCACGCCGACTTCGGCGCAGTTGCTGGATAACGATCTGGCGTCGTCGGGCTACAAGTCGGGCTATCTTTTTAAAATCTCGAATTGCGAGAAGGTCACCGTGAACGGAACCGATCGCATCACCGGTTACACGCTGACGGCGGTGCCGGCGTCTCCGGGCAAGACGGGCAATCGCGGCTTCTGCACTGACCAGTTTGGTGGCAATCCGAAGTACGATCCCACTGGCGGCACCAACTGCACGCAATCACTGCAATGAAGTTCGGCGGCTGGATCGGCGCCCGCTCCCGGCGCATCGCGCTGGCCTGCGCAGTTTTGGCGCTGTGCGCCGGCGGTGCTCGCGCACCTTTGTCTTTTGGACAAGATTCCACTCAGGTGACAGCGCTCGAGCTTGCCGCACGTGTCGACCGCCATTACGACCAGTTGCACTCGCTCAAGGCCGGGTTCCGCGAGGACTATGCCGGCATGGGGATGACGCGCACGGAGAGCGGCACGCTTTTTCTGCGCAAGCCGGGACGCATGCTGTGGCAGTACAGCACGCCCGCGGGAAAGATCTTTCTGCTCGACGGCAAATACGGATGGCTCTACACCAAGGGCGATGCGCAGATACAGCGGATCCCGGCCAAAGAGCTGGACGATCTGCGTTCGCCGCTGCGCTTTCTGTTAGGCCACACTGAGTTGGAAAAGGAATTGACCGGGTTGAAGCTGGAAGGAGCTTCCAATGGTCTTTACAAGCTCAGCGGCTTGCCCAAGGGCCAGGAGAATCAAGTGACACTGCTGGAACTGACGGTAACGGCTGAGGGCGCAATCACGACGCTCGAGATGCAAGAGGTGAATGGCGCGAACACGCGCTTCACCTTCACTGACGAGCAACCCGATGCAACGATTCCAGCAGAGATGTTCCACTTTACGCCGCCGCCAGGCGTGCCCGTGGTGGATACAACGCCGTAAAAACAGCGAATAGCCAGCAGCCAATAGCCAGTAGGCGTCTATTCCCTATTGGCTGCTGGCTATTGGCTAGTTACTTTCCTGACTTCGCGGGAGCGCTGATTGGGGCAGACTGGGTGCCTTCAGTCACTGAGTGCGAGCCGGTGGAGCGCACGAACAGAACCACAAGGCCGATGGACGTGCACATGAAGATGATGGCCGAAACGGTGGTCAGGCGGGTAAGCACGTTGGCCGCGGCTCGCGGGCCAAAAGCGGTTTGCGAACCCTGGCCGCCGAAGGCGCCGGCTAGATCGGCCGAGCGGCCCTGCTGCAGCAGGACGACGCCGATCAGGAAGAAACACACGATCACGTGCAGGACAATCACAAAGTAGAAGAGAATCTGCATTCTGGGCTGCTTTCCAATTCGATCCGGCAATGAGGGTATAGGTTGCGCCGGTCCGAGTGCGTAAATCTTTGGTGCGGAAGACGGGACTTGAACCCGTACGCCTTTTGGGCGCCGCCCCCTCAAGACGGTGCGTCTGCCAATTTCGCCACTTCCGCAATTCCTTCAAGTATATCAAATGCAGGTTTCAAGAAAACGGACGCGTAAACCCAGTCAGGACTACAGGTTCAAACCCATCAGGCGCTCCATCCAGAGGGCGAGGGCCTGTTCATCTGGGGAGCCTGCGGACTGGGCCGCGTGCACGTTTTTGCGTTCCTGGGGAGCGCGGTTCTGGCTCAACTTGAATTTGCCTTCGATGCGTGCGATGGGGATGCGAAAGCCCACGATGCCAGCGAGCATAGTGCGCCGAAAACCTTCCGGCTGTCCACGCCAGTGTTCCAGGAAGGCAGGTTCATGCGTGGCAATAAGATCGGCGAGGAGCGCCGCTTTCCCGGCATCGTCTTCGACGAGCGCGAGTGTGCCGTAGGCGTGAACGGCGATGTAATTCCATGTGGGCACGGAGAGAGCCTCCGTGTAAAGCGATGGAGAAACATAACTGTGCGGCCCTAAGAAAACGACAAGCGTTTCACGGCCTGCGAGCGCCTGCCAGTGAGGATTGGCTTTGGCGAAATGGCCCTCGAGAATACCGTGGTCGCCTTCATCCTTAACGATGAGTGGAAGGTGAGTGGCCGCGGTGCTGGCGCCCAGTTGCTCGCCCGCTGCGGGGCCGTACAGCGTCGCGAACGAGTAGGCCCGCATGGCCTCAAGCAGGAGGTCGCGATCGTGAACCTGATTGAATTTGGGTGAATACATACTTGCTGCATCGGCGACCGCTGGGAACGCGTTCGCGTAGTCAGGATAACAACTGTCGACCGCGCGGATCGCTGGTCAGTGCAACCGGGTAGTGTCCTAGTTTGAACGAGGCTTCGCGGAGGGTGAGCGTCTGGAGTGCGTTAGTTACCGTTTCAATCGGTCATAAGCTATACGCCAGGGGATGTTTGGGCTCGTAAAGCATGATGTCGTCCGCGCCCGGTACGGCCATCATGACCACGAGCCCCCATCCGTGATCCTGCACTTCGCCGTGGAACTCTGCTCCTTTACCCTTCAGATCAACGATCGTTTGTGAGATGTTGTCGCACATCAGGGAGATCAGATGATGCCGCGGCGATTCGTACGTCTTGCCATCGTAGACGCTGTGGGTCGGGTGCACGCCCATTTCGCTTTGCCCGGTCTTGAAGATCAGCCAGCCCTGGCCTCCACCCATCGCATCCTCGACATAGGGCCAGCCGAGTACATCGCGAAGGAATGCGCGCGTTGCCGGGGCATCGTCGGAATAAATCAGGGTGTGGATACTGGTGATCATCAGACTGATGCAATCATCATGCGGTTGAGTGGGAGATTTTGTCAATTGGCCATCACGAAGCCGTTCATCGCGCAGGAGATCAGGACGCCACTCGATTGCCGTGCAGCGGCGACAAGCTCCATGATCCGGTGATTGCTTGCTGGTATACACTCATCGCAAGACTATGCGCGCCACTGTGTCGATATCCTTTGTTCTGGCAGCCGTTTCAACCCTGGCCCTAAGCCAGAGTGCAAGCCACCCAACTTCTTCCATGACGAAATCAAAATCACCTACTCCCGCAGAAGTGCACCGCTCGGCGATCGTGATCGATACGCACGCGGACACGCCGCAACGCTTCGTAGACGAGAATTTCGACCTCGGCGATCCGTTGAAGGGCGGCAACTTCAATCTGGAGACCGCGCGCAAGGGAAACCTGGGCGCGGAATTCTTTTCCATCTGGGTCGACCCGAATGTGTACAAGGACCACGAGGCGCGGCGCACGCTGGTGCTGATCGATGCCGTGAAGATGCAGGTGGCGAAGCATCCGGATCAAATGGAGTTTGTGACGTCGGCGGCGGGGATTGAGCAGGCGCACCGCGATCACAAACTGGCGTCATTAATGGGAATCGAGGGCGGTCATTCCATCGAGAATTCGCTGGCCCTATTGCGGCAGTTCTACGCGCTGGGCGTGCGTTACATGACTCTGACGTGGGCCAATTCGAACGGCTGGGCCGACAGTTCGGGCGATGCAGATGATGCGAGTGTCCCGCACACCAAGGAGGGCCTGAGCGAGTTCGGCAAGGACGTGGTGTACGAGATGAACCGGCTGGGCATGATGGTGGATATCTCGCACGTCTCGGACAAGACGTTTTACCGCACACTAGTCATCTCGCGAGCGCCGGTGATTGCCTCGCACTCGTCGGCGCGGGCGCTGTGCGATGCGCCTCGCAACATGACAGATGACATGCTGCGCGCAGTGGCGCGCTCGGGCGGACCCGATTCGAAGGGCGGCGTGGTGCAGGTGAATTTCTACTCCGCGTTTCTGTCACAGGACTACCGGAACGCCCAGAAGGCCATGCAGCCCGAAGTGGACAAGGCGGTTGCCGAATTGAAGGCGACGGCCAAGGCCGAGGGACGCGACAAGACTCCGGAAGGGCGCGCTGCCCTGCAAGACGAGATCGACAAGCTGCAGCGGTCCTACGCCGACCGCATTCCGCGGCCGCCGCTTTCCGTGCTGATCGACCACATCGACCACATTGCCAAAGTGGCGGGAGTAGATCACGTGGGATTGGGATCGGATTTCGATGGCATTTCGGGGCAGTTGCCGCAGGGCATCGACTCGCCAGCTGATTTGCCGAAGATTACGGCGGCGCTGATGGCGCGTGGCTACTCAGCCGAGGATTGCCGGAAGATCCTGGGCGGCAATCTGCTGCGCGTCTTCCGCGAGGTGGAGCAGGTTTCGAAGCAGTTGCAGGCGGAGAATCGTCCGAGGATCTCGGTGAAACAACCCTTCGATAAGCAGTGAATAGGGAACAGGAATCACGGGCAAACTTCGTGGCTTGCATCCCGGCCTCTGCCCCTTATACTGGCTTATCGTTCAATTCCCTTCCCGGAGAATGAAAAATGAACCTATTGCAGCGGCGGTTTGCCATTCTGATGGCAGCGGCAGCGCTCATCCTTGTGGGGGCAGTTTGCGCGCAAGACGATAAGACACCGGCGACGCCGGCGAAGCCGGCAACTACGGATAAAGCCACAGAACCGGCGCCTCCGCCGCCAGACTCAACCACGCAAGGCACGATCGACGTGGGCGGGCAACACATTGCGTATACGGCCGTTGCCGGAACCATCACGGTGGGCTCGACCGATGAGCAGGATGCGCAGCTCGGGGCGGACGGAAAACCGCAGCCGGGAAGCCAATTGGCGCTGGAAGAACCCGACAAGGCGAAGGATGCGCCGCCGGTGGCGCGGATGTTCTACGTGGCGTACTTCAAGAAGGACGCCAAGGCCGAGGATCGGCCCATCACGTTCTTCTATAACGGCGGCCCGGGCAGCTCCACGGTGTGGCTGCATATGGGATCGCTGGGACCGAAGCACGTGGTGACGGCTGGCGATACGCATCTGCCCGCCGCGCCCTACACGATGGTCGACAATCCCAACAGCCTGCTGGATGTAAGCGACCTGGTGTTTATCGACATGCCGGGAACCGGATTCGGGCGGTTGATCGGCAAAGAAGGCGACAAGGCATTCTGGGGGATCGACGGCGACGCCTCCGCGTTTGCGCGTTTCATTGAGCGCTTCATCACCAAGTATTCGCGGTGGAATTCACCCAAGTTCATCTTTGGCGAGAGCTACGGGACAACGCGTTCGGCGGTGCTGTCCGATCTGCTGGAAAACAAGTACGACACCGATCTGAATGGCGTGATCCTGCTTTCGCAGATTTTCAACTTCACTACCGACATCGATGGGCCGGGCGCGAATCCCGGCGTGGACCAGCCTTACGTGCTGGGACTGCCGACCTACGCCGCCACGGCGTGGTATCACAAGAAACTTCCCACGCAGCCCGCCGCACTGGAGCCCTTCCTGAATGAAGTGGAACAGTTTGCCATGGGCCCCTACGCGCATGCGCTGGCGCTAGGCACGGACCTGGGAGCCGACGAGAAACAGCAAGTGGCGGAGAAACTGCACGAATACACGGGATTGCCCGTGGCCTATCTGCTCAAGGCAAATCTTCGTGTGAGCGGTCCCGAGTTTGAGAAAACGCTGCAGGACGATTCGGATATGACGACCGGACGCCTGGACACGCGTTTCTCCGGACCGAATCTGGATTCGCTGAGCGAAAACGCGGAGTACGATCCGCAGAGCTCTGCCATTTCTTCCGCGTATGTATCGCTATTCAACAACTACGTGCGTCGCGACCTGAAATACGGTGACGGTCAGACGTATGTGCCGGAGGTCTACGGCGAGGAGCACTGGGACTTCAAGCACAACGGCAACACAGTGAGCGTGAACGTGGCTCCGGACCTGGCGGAAGCCATGAAGACGAATCCGCGACTGAAGGTGATGGTGAATGGCGGCTACTACGACCTGGCGACGCCGTTTTTTGCCGCGCAGTACGAAGACAAGCACCTGCCGATTCCCCAGCCGCTGGCCAAAAATATCGAGTACGACTGGTATGAGTCGGGGCACATGGTCTACGTGCGCGACGAATGCGTAAAGCAACTGCACGATCGCGTGGCTGCGTTCATTAAGAACACTGATGCCGCAACACAGTGAGAAAGACAGGGATCAGGGAGTAGAGCCCCGGGCGCATGCCCGGGGCTTTTTGTTGGCGCGGTACTAGGACGCTCTCTCGGCTGGGGCGGCTTCGTAGACTTCTTTGGCGCGGTCGAGAGCGGCCTGAACGTTGGGCATAATGTTCTCGCGGCCCAGGCGGTCAAGGAAGCGCGTGCCACTGAGGAGCTTGGACGGCTGCTCCATGGCGCCGCAAAGAATCAGGGTGCGGTCGGATTCATGCAGGCGCTTCGCAAAGGTCTCGATGGCGTGGATACCGGTCGCGTCGATGGCGGTCATGTTGCGGAGCCGCAGGATGACAACCGGCTCAAATGCTTCGATATTGGTTGCGGCCTCGACGAGTTTTTCCGTGGTGCCCCAAAGAAACGGGCCATGAATGCGCAGCAGCGAGACGTAGGGCGGGACGATGCGGCCCTGCAAAACGTGCGGCAAGCCGTCGCGGATGTACTCTTCAGTGACCGGAGAGACGGTCGTGGTGTCGGCAACGCGACGGATATAGAGCAGAGCGGCGAGCCCGAGCCCGACGGCGACGGCAACGGTGAGATCGGCGAAGACCGTGAGCGCAAAGGTGACTAGCCAAACTGAAATAGCGGTGAAGTCCAGGCGCAGAATTCCGCCGATCTCGTGCCACTCCCCCATGTTGTAAGCCACGACAAAGAGCACAGCGGCCAGCGTAGTGAGCGGGATGTAACTCGCCAGCGGTGCAGCAACCAGAAGAATGAGCAGCAGCGTGAGGGCGTGAATGATGCCCGAGATGGGCGAGCGCGCGCCCGCACGAATGTTGGTGGCCGTGCGCGCGATGGCGCCCGTGGCAGGAATGCCTCCAAACAGGGGAGAAACAATGTTGGCGAATCCCTGGGCTACCAGCTCAACGTTGGAGTTGTGGCGATCGCCGGTCATCCCGTCGGCCACGACGGCAGAGAGCATGCTTTCAAGCGCCGCCAGCATGGCCACGGTGAAGGCTGCCGGGATGAGAGGCAGAATGTGCTCGGCGTGAAAGTTGGGGATGGCGAAGGGCGGAAAGCCGCGTGGAATGCCTCCGAACCTGCTGCCGATGGTTTCTACGGGCAGATGAAACAGCACGCTGGCCCCAGTACAGGCCAAGACGGCAACGATGGATGCGGGAACGCGACGAGTCAGGAGCGGCATCAGGATGAGGATGGCGAGCGTGCCAAGACCGAGGCCGAGAGCATAGGGGTTGACTGTGGTGAGGTGAGCGGCGAGGAGCATCATGCGAGGCAGAAACTCGCTGGGGACGGCTGGCGTGCGAAGGCCGAAGAAATCCTTGACCTGTGTTGAAGCGATGAGGATGGCGATGCCGTTAGTAAAGCCGATGACCACCATGCGCGGAATGAACTTGACCGCAGCGCCGAGCCCGGTGAAACCCATGATGAGCAGAATAATTCCGGCCATGAAAGTGACCATGGCAAGCCCGCTCATGCCAAAATGGGCGACGATGCCGGCAATGATGACGACGAAAGCGCCGGTGGGCCCGCCGATCTGGGTGCGTGAGCCGCCGAGGGCGGAGATGAGAAAACCAGCAACGACAGCCGTGTAGAGGCCAGCCTGCGGCGTAACGCCGGAGGCGATGCCGAACGCCATCGCAAGAGGAAGCGCGACCAAGCCAACCGTCACGCCGGCGAGCAGGTCGTGGAAGAACATCTGGGCGGTATAGACACGAAGCGCCAGAATCGACTTGGGTAGATTCGGATTACTTATAGACATGAGAGGTTATCTCTATTTTACGCGCATATGAGTTTTCGGAATGACTTGGGGCTTATGCTATTGGCTTTTCATAGACATAGGCGGCGCGGTGGCGCGCGTAGTAGTGTTCTTCCCTGCCCCGGCGGGTGTAGCCGTGGCTTTCGTAAAGACGGATGGCCGCGGCGTTCTCAACATCCACGTGCAGTTCGATGCTGAGCGCGCCGGCCGCGCGGGCGGAGTCTTCGGCGCGGCCAAGCAGCTCCGCACCGATGCCGCGGCCGCGAAATGCTGGATGCACTTCGAGGGTCTGGATGTAAGCGGCTGATTCGCCCTTCTCCTTCGGCCATTCGACAATGGAAAATCCGATCAGCTCGACCTTCGGTCCTGGACCCTCTTCTGCGATCCAAGTTGCCGCATCGGAGCTTTCGATCAACTGGCGCATGTAGGTGCGGCTAAAGCGGAAAGCCGGTTCGAAGCAGAGCTCCTCGACCGCGTAAAGGGAGGGAAAGTCGGCGGGCTGGTAGAGGCGATAGCGCATGGGAAGACAGCGACCAGGGGGAACAAGGGGCCGAGAAAACAGGACTCAGTGAACAGTTGAAAGACGCCTCAGGCCGCCCGAGGGCGGCCTGATTGATCCAGTGGGACAATTCGACACGCTACACCTTGGCTTCCAGGTCGGCGATCACGTCGAAGAA
>JBEKEP010000176.1:0-8560 GCA_050013775.1 Occallatibacter sp.
TGCGAACCATTTTGACGCATCTGCGGCCGGGACTGGCCGGAGTAAAACCGGATACGCTGGCCGGAGTTACGGTGATGATCACCGGCGACATTCTGCACAGCCGGGTGGCGCGGTCGAACATGCAGCTGCTGCCGCGCGTGGGCGCGCGGGTGCTGCTTTGCGGGCCGAAGGAGCTATTGCCGGAGCAGGCAGCGCGATCTGGACCAGGAATCGAGATCGAGCGAGACTTTGACGCGGCGCTCGCGCAGTCGCAGGCAGTGATGATGCTGCGCATCCAGGCCGAGCGGCTGGCCGGATTGCAACTGGATCTGGACGAGTACAAAGCAAACTACCAACTCACCGGGCAGCGGCTGGCGACGCATGCGCCTGCGGCAGTGGTGCTGCATCCGGGGCCGATTATTCGCGGCATGGAAATTACCGCAGGGGTGGCCGATGGCGTGCAGTCGGCGATTCTGGAGCAGGTGACGAACGGACTGGCCATCCGCATGGCGGTGATGGAACGCGCGCTGACGGCAGAAAACGGAGGCCGCGCATGACGACGCTGGCAATTTGCGGAGGGCGGCTGGTGGATCCCGCGGCGGGAGTGGACGCTGCCAAGGACATTCTGCTCATTAACGGGCGCGTGGCGGAGATTGCGGGCTCGGGCAAGTTGAAGAACGCGGAAGGCGCGGAGGTGCTGGACGCGGCGGGGCTGGTGGTTGCCCCGGGGCTGATCGATATTCACGTGCATCTGCGCGAACCGGGACAGGCGTACAAGGAAACCATTGCGACGGGAACGGCGGCGGCTGCGGCAGGCGGATTCACGAGCGTGGCCGCCATGCCGAACACTACGCCGGTGAACGACTCGGTGGAGGTTACGCGCTGGATGCAGGCACCGGAGCGCGGCGCGCAAGTGCGCGTGTTTCCGATTGCGGCGGCCACGCGCGGTTCCAAAGGTGAAGTGATCAACGATTATGCGGCTCTCAAATCCGCGGGAGCCGTGGCCGTGACAGACGATGGACGTCCGATCCTGAAAGACGGCATGATGCGCGAGACGCTCGCTGCGGCGGCGCGCGTAGGACTTACCGTGATCCAGCACGCCGAGGATACGCGCATGACGCAGGGCGCGAGCATGAATCTCGGCCCAGTGTCGTTCAAGTTGGGGCTGCGCGGGATGCCGCCGGAAGCGGAGTCGAGCATGGTGGAGCGCGACATTCGCCTGGTGACCGAGCTGCGCGATTCTCATCCGCATCTGCACGTGGCGCACACTTCTACGGCCGCGGCGCTGGCGGCGGTGCGGCAGGCGCGACGCAACGGACTGCGCGTGACCTGCGAGGTTGCGCCGCATCACTTTCTGCTGACCGAGGAACACGTCGGACTCTACAACACGCACGCCAAGATGAATCCGCCGCTGCGCTCGGCCGCCGACCGCGACGCCATGATCGATGCGATTCTGGACGGCGTAGTGGATGCGATTGCGACCGATCACGCGCCGCATGCGATGCACGAAAAAGAAGTTGAATTTGAGCTCGCGCCGAACGGGATTACCGGCCTGGAGACAGCACTGGGACTGTGCCTGCGCTGGCTGCACGGCGAATGGAAGATTCCGATGGGGCGCGTGCTGAGCCTGCTGAGCGCGCAGCCGGCGGCGCTGCTTGGACTGAAAGGCCGCGGCACATTGACGGTGGGCAGCTTTGGCGATGTGGTGGTATTCGACCCCAAGGCCGAGTGGACGTTCCGGGCGACGGAATCGAAATCGAAGGCGAAGAACACGCCCTTCGATGGCTGGACCATGCAGGGCAAGGTGCGCTGGACGATTAGCGAAGGGCGCGTGGTGTACGCGGGACAGTGAACAGCAGCGAGTGTGAGTGCGACTGCGCAGTGCGCACTCACACTTCTCCCTGGCCGCAGCGCACTTGATGGCCGGTGTCAATCTATTGATAGGCTTGAGGGCATGGGAGGTCGACCATGTTTACCATTCAGGGCGCGATGGCGTACGCAGACTGGAGTCTGCTGCTGCTGAGGCTGGTGCTGGCGCTGGTGTTCGGGACAAGCGGATTCAACCATCTGCGGCATCCGAAAGAACGAGCTGCAAGCATCGGAATGAGCGTTCCGTTCACCATCTTTCTGGGTACGGCGGAATGCGCCGGAACCATGGGGTTAGCGACGGGAGTCCTGGCGCCATGGGCGGCCGTGGGACTGATTCTGCTGATGCTAGGCGCGATTTACAAAAAAGCTGTGGTGTGGAAGACCGGCTTCTGGGGCGTGAAATCAGCGGGATGGAATTACGAGGTGCTGATTGTCACGATGAACCTGGTGATCGTGACCATGGGGCCCGGGAAGTTCAGCTTGTAGCCCGCAACAAACAGCGGTCAATTCTCAGTTGTCAGGCGTGTGAGTAGACGCCTATGCTGGAGCGGCGGCGCGCGCCCTGAGTCAATAGCGGGTCGCTTCGAGGTCGAACGAATCGATGAACAAGCGAGAGTTCTTGAAGACAGCGGTGGCGCTGGCGGCCGGGACCGCGCTGAAGCACGTGGCGCACGGCGAACAGGCGGCGGCGGCGCGGACGAATTGGGCCGGCAATCTGACCTACAGCACAAACAACTTGCAGACACCGGGAACGGTGGACGAGGTGCGCGCGGCAGTGAAGAGCGCGAGCAAGCTGCGTGCGCTGGGCGCGAGGCACTCGTTCAATGCCATTGCCGACAGTACGCACGAGCAGATCTCGGCGGCGCGGCTGAAAGAGATGACGCTCGATGAGACGGCACACACGGTGACGGTGGGCGGGGGGGTGACGTATGCCCAGCTGGCTCCGTGGCTCGACGCGAAGGGCTATGCGCTGCACAACCTGGCGTCGCTGCCGGGGATTACCGTGGCGGGGGCGTGCGCCACCGCAACGCACGGCAGCGGCCTGAATAACGGCAACCTGGCAACGGCGGTGGCCGCGGTGGAACTGGTGACAGCCAACGGCGACGTGGTGGAGCTGAAGCGCGAGCGCGACGGCGAGCAGTTTCTGGGCGCGGTGGTGGGGCTAGGCGCGATGGGCGTGGTCACGCGAACGACTCTCGACTTGCAGCCAACGTACAAGGTGGCGCAGGCGGTGTACCAGGGGCTCAGCTTCGAAGAACTGGGGCGGCATTTTGAGGAGATCTTCGCTAGCGGCTACAGCGTGAGCGTGTTTACCGACTGGCAGAATCGCCGCGCCGAACAGCTGTGGATTAAGCGGCGGCTCAAGGAAGGCGACGCAAACCAGTGGGCGCCGGAAGTCTATGGCGCGAAGCTGGCCACGGAGAAGCTGCACCCGCTGGCCGGACATCCGACCGAGAGCGTGACGGATCAAATGGGAGTTCCGGGGCCGTGGTACGACCGGCTCCCGCATTTCCGCATCGGGCAGACGCCCTCAAGCGGACAGGAGCTGCAAACGGAATACCTGGTGCCGTGGGCGAGCGGATGGGATGCGGTGCTGGCGGTAGAAAAGCTGCGCGAGAAGATCGGGCCGCTTATTTTCATCACGGAACTGCGCGCGGTGGCCGCAGACCGATTGTGGATGAGCACGGCGTATCAGCGCGCATCGCTGGCGATCCACTTTACCTGGAAGCCGCAGTGGGCTGCGGTGCGGCAGGTGCTGCCGCTGATTGAGGCACAACTCGTGCCGTTCCATCCGCGGCCGCACTGGGGCAAACTGTTCACGCTGCCGGCCGCACAACTGGAGCCGTGTTACACGCAACTACCGATTTTCCGCGCGCTGGCGGCGCGGTACGATCCGCAAGGCAAGTTCCGCAATGCGTTTGTGCGCGCAAACCTGTATTAGGGCTGAGAGCGAATCGCACCGCGTGAGCTGCCGCGGCGGTCTAGCCTTTGCGGCGGTAATTGACCTGGAATTCGTAGCCGGAATTGGTTGGGAAGAGCGTGGCGACGTGGCGCAGCCGCTCGGCGAGCGCGGGCGCGGCCAGCAGCGGGTACTCGCGCTCGCGCAGGTCGTGGTAGTCGAAATCAACCGCAAGGGAAAGCATGTAGATGGCGAGCGCGTCAGAGAACGACGACTCGAAAAAGCTCATTCGGGCACGTTCGTCGATGGCCTTCGAGCCGGCGTGCGGCTCCTGGGCGCGGCGGCGGGCCTCCCATGCGTCCTGGCTGGTTTCGCCGCGTACCTGTGCCTCGGCCTGCGACCAGGCGAGCGTGGAAAAGCTGTCGGGAACGCCGGCGGCCTCGACAAAATTGTGTGCCACGTTGATGAAGAACTCGAAGGCGAGACCGAAGCGATCTTCAACGAGGCGCGTGGAGATGAATACGGCCTCGGTGGAACCGAAGGCAGCGTTGCGATGGCAGACGGCACGGTCGCCGAGTTCAACCGAGTAGGCGGGCGCGATGAGGTTCTCGCCGGTGTCGGCAATGGTGAGGGGAACGAAATAGTAGGCTCGCGGGCGAAGCGCGGGAGCCAGCGCGGCGGGTACGGCGCCTACAAGACGCTCAAGGTCCGCGTCGGAGATGCGGTTTTCGCCGAAGGCGGCGTAGCGGATGCCGTTGGGCGCATCCTGCACTGTCGCCTGCGTGGCAACTTTCTCGGCATGCCATAACTCGATTTGTGCACTGCTGGCCATGAACTTATATTCTAGTTGATAGGGGGAAGGTCATGGCGATGCCGATGGTAAGCGGACGAGGAGCGAGGGTTTTCGGGTTTCCGCTGGAGGGCTTTAGTCTGTTTCAAAGCCTGCTGCTGGCGTTTGCCTCGGCGTTTCTCACATTTTTCGCCACTACCTGCGTGTCCATTTTCGCGCTGCTGGCCTGGAACCTGGTGGGCGGGCACTCGGTGAGCTACGTCGACACGTACCTCTATGTCGGATTTCCCGCGGGCGTATTGGTGCTGGTGGTAGCGTTGCCGCTGTTCCTGGTGCTGTGGATACGAGCGAAGGCGCGGCAGTAGCAGCGCTTCGAACTGAGCAAAAACAAACGGCCTTCCGATCAGGGAAGGCCGCATCTTTCTTCAGCTTAGTGTGCATCTGCCAGCGAATCGGAAGCGTTATGCGCTTCCCGCGGGCTTGGGATTTTTGGGATCGAACTTTGCCACCTGCACCTTGCGAGCAAGGCCGAGTTTCTCCAGGATCCAGATGCCCCAGAAGTTGGGATCGATCTCGTACCACTTGAGACCGTGGCGCGCGGAGACCGGATGCGCGTGATGGTTGTTGTGCCAACCCTCGCCGCCGGTGAGCAGGGCGACCCACCAGTTGTTGCGCGAGTCGTCGCGCGTTTCAAAGCGGCGGCTACCCCACATGTGGGTTGCGGAATTCACCAGCCAGGTGGCGTGAAGGCCAAGCGTGACGCGCAGCAAAGCTCCCCAAAGGAACATGGCGACGCCGTTCACAAAACCGCCCCAGTACCATCCGAGGGTGAACAGAAGAATGGCGCTGAGAGTAATCGGCATCCAGTGGTATTTGCTCAACCACACATGGAAGCGGTCGCGGCTGAGGTCGGGCGAGTAGCGCGAGAGCGCCTTGATCTGCAAGTGCAACGGCTCGCCGAAGAGGATCCATCCTGCATGCGCCCACCAGCCGCCTTCGCGCGGGGTGTGCGGATCGCCTTCCTTGTCGCTGAGCTGGTGATGCACGCGATGCGTGGAGACCCAGAAGATGGGCCCGCCCTCAAGCGACATCGTAGCGAACACAGTCATGACATATTCGAGCCACTTGGGCACCTGATAGCCACGATGTGTGAGCAGGCGGTGATAGCACATGCCGATACCCACGTTAATGGCCAGAACATAGAGCACAGCCATGACCACGAGACGCTGCCAGGTGAAGAGGAACAGCGCGGCGATCGCACCCACGTGAAAGAGCACCATCACAAGGACCATTGGCCAGCTGATGCCGTCGTTGACGGCTTTGGCACGGCCCATGCGCACGTGACGCCATGCAGCGCCCGGTTGCGACTCGCTGGGGGCGGCTGTTTCAGCTACTGCTGGAGTCAGTGGGATCGGAGTGACAGTAACGACTTCGCTCGACGGGGCTGTAATGACAGATGCCATGCGATGGGGAATCCTTGAAAAGTGTCGATGTGCCCACTTGTTTCTATTCTCCATTGTATAGGAGATGTGAGCGGAATCACACTTTGAGAGTACCTCTTTTGGGGCAATTGTTTATGAGCAGAATTGACCACTTTTGGGGGCCGTTACTTGGGAGCGTTATTCGCCGGCCGGAACAGCGATTTCGGCGACGTTGCTCATGAAAATGCGGGTTGCATCGCCGCGCAGCACGCGGTAGAGGACGAACTGGCGTTGGGTTGATCCGCGCAGCTCGAAGAGAAGGTCGCCGCGGTTGTCGGCCAGGGCATCGACCGCGTCCACGAGGCGCATGCGCGGCGTGTCGTCGAGGTGCACCGCATCCGTCACATTCTTAATGAGAACCGCGACGTTCCCGTAGAGATCGGGCTGCGCGACCAGGGTGACGAACTTCTCCTGCGCGCCCGAGCCATCGGTATGCGCGGAGAGCACCATGGTGGCTCCCGAGCCGTAGGCCAGCTCAAAAACGCGAAATTGCTCATCGAGAAGCGGCGCGGGCTCTGGCGGCGGAGTGAGTTGCTTTGGTTTGTGGGCCGTGGAAGTGGTTTTGGCCTTAGGCGCGGGCTTGGCGGGAGCCGGAGGCGGATTGAGTCCCAGCGCGGTGCGCGCAACATCCTCCATCGCGGCCTTCATCTTGGCTTCGTCATCGGGGTTGGCCCAGGTGTAATCCCACACGTGCTCGGGCCGGTCGGTCATGTCGGAGACGGCGACCTCCTGATGCATGTCGGGCGGCAGGCCACGCAGACTGGGCGTGACCGGCCCATCAAAGCCCAGGGACTTGCCGCGAAACAGATGCGGGCGGTCAGGATCGCTCGACTTGTCGACACTGTTCACGTAGCTCGAGTCTTCGTCGCTCTTCTTCCTTTTGAGCTTGGGTTGGCTGGAGTCGCTTGGGGCCGAGCTGTCGGGCATGCGATGAAGTTGAGGTTGGTTGGAACCCGACCCGGAGCTGGAACCCGAGCCGGAACTCGAGGTGTCGCCGCTGTTGGAGCTGGAGGCATCCCCACCGCGATGCAGCGTGGGACTGCCAGAATTCGTGCTCGAGCTGTCACCCGAGTTGCCGGCTGAAGCGTCGCCGCCCTTGTGGAGCGTGGGGCGGTCGGGATCGGGAGCCGGCGCGTTTGGATCGGGGCCCGAACCGCTTGATGAACCACCGGAAGAATCACCGCTCCCCGAGCTCGCGTCACCGGCATGATGCTTGCGGTGCAGGATGGGCGTGTCGCTTTGCGAATCGTCCTCTGCGTCGATCTTGGCCACCTGTTTGGGTGCGGGCTTCGCCACCGGGTTTGGCAGGCGCTTGCCGTAGCCGACCCAGGATCCCTGCTCGCGCGCGGCAGTTTTAATGTCGAAGAGACCCAACGGACTGCCATCCCGCATCAATTGATACTCGACGTCACTCGAGAGGGCGAGTGGAAATGGGCGGGCGAGATAGATATCCGCGTCCTGCAGCTGCTGGCCGTCATAAATGCAGACTGGCACGAGGCGGCCGGTCTTGGGTTTAGCCTCGTCGCCCGTCCACTCAAAGACCGCGACGGCGCGCATGATGGGGGTGTGATCGTCAGGCTTCGTGATCTGGCCCGGGTATTGCGCTATTGCGGGAATCACGGACGCGATCAGCAGCAGGGCCGCCCACCCCGCTGCCGTTATCCACAAGCGACTCGCCGTCCGCGATGACATTTTCCGCACCCGTCGATATTCATCAAACATGGAATAATCAAACCTGAAACAATCAAGCCTGGCGGCCATCCAGCGGCCCGCACCGTCTATAGCGAGGATATTCCCCATGGAGCTCAATAAGAAAGTCCCCAACTTCACGCTGCAGACCGACGAGGACAAAACCGTAAGCCTTTCGGATTATGCCGGCAAGCCCGTGATCCTCTTCTTCTATCCCAGGGCCGATACCCCGGGCTGCACCATTGAGGCCTGCGGCTTTCGCGACACCTTTAAAAAGCTGCAGGCGGCGGGCGCGGTGGTTCTGGGCATCAGCCGCGACACGCCGAAGGATCAGGCCAAGTTCCGCGCGAAGTACGACCTCCCGTACACACTCCTTGCTGATGTAGACGAGAAAGTGTGCAAACAGTTTGACGTATTGAAAGAAAAGAACATGTACGGCAAAAAAGTGATGGGGATTGTGCGGACAACGTTCGTCATCGGGCCGGACCAGACGCTGCTGCACGTTTTCCTCCAGGTCAAGCCGGAAGGCCACGCCGAAGAGGTTTTGGCGCTGATCAAGGAATGGAACAAAGCGCAGAAGAAGGCGTGAAGTGAGCCGGCGCAGGCGAGGCAGAGGGCAGTCATGAAAGCCAAAAGGGCGGGACGCGGGATTTACTCGGTCATCGATCCCAAGTCCCCATGGAAATTGCCCAGTTCGTACGCAGGATTCCCAAAATACCCCGGGGAGATGTCGGACGCTGAATGGAAGATGTTGCTCGCCAAGGCCAAGCAGGGCGATGCCGAGGCAGAATATAACGTCGCCGCGCACTATTCCGATGGATGTAGGGATCGGCGTGGAGGAATCCTGGTGCG
>JBEKEP010000177.1:0-8524 GCA_050013775.1 Occallatibacter sp.
TCGTGCGCACGAACGGAATCGACACTGCCGAATTTGTGCCGAGTGCTGCGCGCCGCGCATTGACACGAGAGGCACGGGGCGCTGGTTCCAGCTTCGTATGGCTGAGCGCAGGGCGCGTGGTTCCCGCCAAGGACTTTCCGAATCTGATCCGAGCCTTCCAGCAAGCGCGCAAAGAGGCGCCCGATGCGGAGCTTTGGATTGCGGGTGCTCCAGCGGACGCAAAGGAGGTCGTTTCTGCTGATGGCGTCGTGCACCACTACTTTGTAATGGCCGGGGAAAAGGGCTTCCATGAGCATGTGCGCTGGCTCGGTTTGCGCCGGGACATGCCGGCGCTGTTTGATGCTGCCGATGGGTTTGTGCTGGCGTCGGCGTGGGAAGGAATGCCGCTGGTTGTTGGTGAGGCCATGGCCATGGAAAAACCCGTGGTCGCGACGGACGTGGGCGGCGTACGCGAGTTGGTGGGCAATGCCGGCACGCTGGTTCCGGCAAAAGATCCGGAGGCGCTGGCCGAGGCGATGCTGGCAACGATGCGGCGGAGCAGTGAAGAGCGGGCAGAGTCAGGACGCGCGGCGCGGGAACGAATCGCACACCAGTTCAGCTTGGATGCCGCGGCGAATCGGTGGGAGGCGCTGTACCGGAAGTTGCTCGATTAGGGGTCGAAGTCGTCTTCTTTTGGCCCGCGCAAGAAAAAAGGCCGGAGCAAGTTGCCCCGGCCCTAGATGCTGCGCCTGTCCTGTGCAATCAGAACTGGAAGGCAACCATGAAGTAGATGCGGCGTGCCGCGTTACCGCCGGGCGACGCGAATTGTCCACCTGCCAGGCTTGTGGACTTGCCGAATTCGGTTCCCGGACCATACAGGCCGGTGCTCGTATTGAAGGTGGGCTGAATGCCACCGTGCGGCGTGCCCAGGTCGATGTCGTTAAATAGGTTCAGCGCCTGCACGTTGAAGTTCAGCGAGTATTTGTGGCCAGTGTTTCCCATGCCGCCACGACCACCGCCAGGGCCGCCGAAACCGCCGCCCCCGCCACCACCGCCGCGGCCGCCGCCACCACCACCACCGCCCATGCCGCCGCCGAAGCCGCCGCCACCGAAGCCACCACCGCCTCCACCACCGCCGCGGCCACCGCCTTGAGGCGGACCTCCAGGTGATTGAACTTTGGGCCCGATACCGAAGGAGCGGCCGAGGCGCAGGTTCATGGCGACTGACGAGGGTCCGCTTCCGATGGAGATCGGAATGGGGCTCTCGCCGTTCTGCGGGACCACGTTCAGGGCGCCAAAGTTCGTCTGAATGACGTCGTTGGCGGGATCCGAGGTGGTTGCAATAGAAGGCCGGTCGTTGAAGAAGTTGTCACCGGTTAGATCGTAGGGCGAGGTGACGTTATAGGGGCGGCCCGACTGGAAGACCAGGAAAGGATTAAAGGTGATGGCCCAAGGGCCGGTATAGTTCCCCATAAGAAAGAGGAATTGCGGCCGGATAAATCCTGCGCGTCCGTAATCCTGCCTGAGGTTGTAGGAATTCGAAGGATTGCTTCCGCCGCCGCCGTCGGAGTTGGCCCGGCTTATGGTGTAGAAGCCGTTGATGCCGAGGTTGGGAGAAAAACGCGCATTCACGTTCATGCTTAACTGGTTCTCGTTGAATACTGCTTCGGGGAAATACTGATCCACGATACCGAGCGACGAATTGGGCCGGGTGCCCGTGAGTGTGGAACTGCCATATAGGAAGGTTCCGGGCAGATAAGCATTGGAGTCGCGCACTACCATCTGATGAAATCCTGAGGAGTGCATGTAGGTGAGCGTAACAGTGGAGATCTTGGTCAACTGGCGCTCGAGGCTTGTGCCGAGTTGCTCCATGTAGGGCGAGTGATAGCCCGGCGTGATGGAATCAATCACCGGTGTGCGCTTGGAGCCCGTGCCGCAAGAGGCCACGCCACCGCTGATCGCGCTCAGGCTGGTGGCATTGAAGCATGTGGGGTTGGTGATTTCGATTTGCACCTGGCTATTTGCGGTACCGTTCAGGGTCTCGAGGTTCATCAAGCTTCCGACATCGAAGCGATCGTAGAAGAAGCCGAACCCGCCGCGCAGAACCGTTTTGGAGACAGTGCCTTTCTTGTGCCCGTCGAGCGCATACGCGAAAGCGATGCGAGGAGCCCAGTCGTCGTGATCGGCGACGTGATTCTGCGTCTCCCAGCGCAAGCCGCCGGAGAGCGTGAGGTTCTTGTTGACCTTCCAGTCATCCTGGTAGAAGAGCGCGCCATTGAAGACGTTGCCTTTGAATGCGTAGGGGCCGGTGGTGTAGCCGAGCTTAGTGGGCACGCATCCGCCGGCCTGAGTGGCAGGGCACGCCGCGGCGATCTGCGCAATGGTTTCGCCACTCTCGATGCCGTTCCAGGTGTCAACGAAGGCAGCAACGGTGGGGAAGGTAAAGCCGCCGTAAATGTTTCCGACACTCGAGTTGGCATCCCGGTCGTCGCGTAACCAGAGGCCAAACTTGATGGCTTGTTTGCCCTCGGTCATGGTGATGAAATTCTGCAGCTCGAAGTGATCGCTGTGCGAACTCGAGGGCAAAGTTCCGCTGCCGCCGCCTGAGAACACGCCCGGGACTCCGAATCCGGGCGCGGTGCTGGTGGTTACGCCAAAAGCAGGAACCGCGCCGACGGGCGACGAATTGGAGTCGGCGCGGCGGTATTCAAAGCGCGTCTCGTTCACAATGCGGTCGCTGATGACCTGTGTGTCGTCGAGCTGCACAGAGTGCTCGATGGAATTGGAGGAGTTGGCAATGCTTGGGAACGAGGTGGAACCGCCCAGATCGTTGGTCGAAGCGTTGCGGTAGAACTGGTAGCGAATGGTGAGCGTATTCTTCTGGCTCAGTTGCAGGTCGAGGCGCGGCGAAACTTCGAGGTGATTGGCTGGGTTGAAGAGGCTGCCGGATACCGATCCGGAACTGATCGACCAAGTATTGCTAGTTGCGTTATATATCGGGCCGCCGACGATGGAATAGACGTTGTCGGTCTGCGTCTCGCGGTCTTCCACGCTCATGAAGTACGATGCCTTCTTGGAAATCGGGCCGCTCACGGTGCCGTTGTACTGGTAGCTGTAATACGAAGGAAGCTGTGCGGTGAACGGGTTGCCGGTGTTGAGAACGTTGTCGTTGGCCTGTCCGAAGGCGCGCCCATGGAAGGAGTCGGTCCCGGGCTTGGTGAGGATCTCGATGCGTCCGTATCCGATGCGGTCGAACTCAGCCGAAAACGGATTCTGGTTGATGCGAATTTCGCGGATCGCCGATTTGGGCGGCAACTGGCCGCCGGTGAATCCGTCGATGTAAATCTGTCCGCCGTTGGGGCCCGCCGAAGGACCGGCTAATGCCTGAAGTTCGTTGGAGAGCTCGTCGGGGTCGTCGGACAGGGCATCGAGATCGGAACCCTTCAGCACGATGGCGTTGGTATTGGCGCCAGCCTCAGTGCTTACGGAGGGCCCGCCCTCGTCGGTCACGACTACTTGCTGCTCCGTGTTCTCGACGGCCATCTTTACGTCCACGCTCTTCGACTGTCCCGCGGCCAGATCAATGGGCGCCGAGACAAAAGGCGCAAATCCGTTGTACGTGACCTGCAC
Organism: Occallatibacter sp.; assembly: GCA_050013775.1. GTDB lineage: Bacteria > Acidobacteriota > Terriglobia > Terriglobales > Acidobacteriaceae > Telmatobacter. Next base: position 3,610 of record JBEKEP010000177.1, read on the forward strand.
GATGTAACTTCCTGCCGGCAGGCCGCGCACCGCGTAAGCTCCAGCCGCATTTGCCGTCGCGGTTCCCACGGTCACGCCCTTGGCGGTAGTCACGGTAACTTGTGCCCCGGGAATGAGCGCGCCGGTTTGGTCAAGAATGTGGCCGCGCAACACGCCCATGGTTGCCGGACTTGTTTGCGCAGGGGCCGTAGTCGCCGGTGTCGTAACCGCAGGCGCGGTTTGCGGGGCTGCGGTGGGAGCCGTTTGCGGTGCTGCAACGGGAGGCGTCTGCGGAGGTGCAGCCGGCGCCGTCTGCGCGCTGGCCGAGACGGCAGAAAAAGCCAGGGCCATGGAAACCAGAAAAGCAATCAAGTAGTGCGATTTTGAATACACAATTTCCTCGCTTATGTATGAATGAAAAGCACAAATCCTACTACTGGGCGCCTTCGCCTTCGCCCGAGCTGAGGCTCCAACTGGAAAGCAGGTCCGCCGCCTCCGGAGCTTCAAGCAGGGGCTCGACTCCGGCCAGCAGCTTGACCGCACTGAGGCCCGAAGCATCTTCCGTGGCCACGATCATCACCGCATCGTTTTTCTTCAGGGCGCCGAGTTGAATCTGTGGCGCACGATCGAGGATAGTTTCAAGATCCATGCGCCCCGGGCCTGCGCCGCCACCCTGGTTAAAGGTGCGTTGCCCGCCGCCGCCGCCGCCACCGTTTCCGCCGCGGGCGCCGCCACCTGCGGAGTTGCCCTTGAGCCGCGCGGCAAGTGACGTCGCCATCGTGTCGTCGAGCCGACGCAACTGGACATCGGCGGCGATGCGGACAGTGACGGGCGGCGCGGTCTTCTTGGCCGACAGGTCCCTCACCGTAACCGTGGAGGCTGCCGTATCGATGGAGATCACGGTCCCGGGAATGCTGCGGAACGTGCCCGTAATTACGCCATCCGCGGCAATTGCGGTTCCATCCGCACTTTTCGTTCCGCGCGCAGACAATTGATCGCCAGGCTGGATGGCGCTGATGGGAGCAGGTTGCGCCTGATCGAATGCGACCGAACCGGGCGCGTAGCGCTTGAGCACCGTCGCCTTGGTGGTATTCACGGTGATGTCTTTGGTGAGGGGGCCGATGCGCGTGGTCACGACGATGACGCCTGTCGCGGTATCGACGCTCTTCACCAGGCCACGGACGCCCTGGCTCCATTCGGCATTTTCCGCTTCCTGCTTCTTGGTCACATCGGCCTGTTTGATAGCGATGATGCGCGCCGCCTGCGGCGTGCCGCTGGTGATATTGGGATCGAGCGTGACCAGCACGCGATCGCCGACGGCCAGGCTGCCGAAATCGAGAGGGTCGGCCTTAGTCAGATCCGTCTGCCCCGGCGCGACTCGCTTGAGAGTGGCAGTGGTGGGAACCTGGACCTGGTGCACATCGCCGGCGTCGGTCTTTACCGTCAGCGTGTTGCCATCGATGGTGGTAATGCTGCCGAGATAGCGCATCAGTTGCGCGTGTGCGACGGGCGCCGCTGCCAGCAGCAATGCGGCCAGGGCCACAACTCCAGCTACTGCCATGCCACGCGACTTGCGTTCAATCCTCATAAGCTGTCATGCTCCACGGTCTTTCAGCGTTTAGCGATGCATGCACCGCCCCTTATTTGCTAGACGAACCACACCCGCAAAAGGTTGAAACGCGATCTCACCATCTGAATTCGATCCTAAGTTTTGGGGAGTCAAGCGTTTGGGAGCAGGGAACAACCGCTATAATTTGCCCGTGAACCCTGCCGTTACGACCGCCCATGACGCCTACCTGCTGGCATGTGTGGCCGGCGCCGTGGTGGTGCTGCTGCTCCTCGTGGGGCGCTTGCGGCTGCACGCCGCGCTGGGCCTTTCCGTGGCCGCCCTGGCACTGGGCGCGGCGGCGGGCCTGCCCCTGGAAAAGGTGCCCCTCGCCTTCACCGCAGGGGCCGGCGAGATGATGGGCCGTATCGCCATCATTCTGGGCATGGGCGCTATTCTCGGGCAGCTCCTGAGCAGTTCCGGCGCGGCAGCTGCGTTAGGCAGACTTTTGGTGGAGGGCTGTGGAACCAGGGGGCTGCCCTGGGCCTTGCTGGCGCTCGGCATTCTGGTCGGCATTCCGGTTTTCTTTGAAGTGGGACTGGTTCTGCTGATGCCGATCGTGGTGGATGCAGCGCGCCGCAGCGGACGGCCTCCCATGCTGGTAGGTCTGCCAGTGCTGGCGGGGCTCTCTGCTATGCACTGTCTGTTGCCGCCCCACCCCGCGGCGCTGCTGGCAGCCGCCGAGTACCACGCCGCATTGGCTCCCGTGATGTTGTGGGGTCTGTTGGTGGGGGTCATCGCCGCGATCCTGAGTGGCCCCGTGCTCTACGCGGTGATGCTTCGCCTGTGGGAGAGGCCGGGAAGCTATCTGCGGAGCGCGCTTCCTCATGACGCTGTCTTCGGTCCCATGGCGGCCGTCGAAACCGCCGGCGAAGAATGCGCCAATACGCAGCAGGCCCAATTGGAGGGTCAGGCCATACCGGCTCCAGCCGGAGCGTTCTTTGCTCTTTTGGTGATCTTATTGCCGGTTGCGTTGATTTTGGCCGGAGGCTGGGCCGACGCCGTTGCCGCGCAGGGAACTCTGCTCAACCGTCTCCTGCATCTCGTCGGTTTTCCCGATGTTGCGATGGTGGTGGCGGCGCTGGTCGCTCTGGCCACGCTGGGCCGCAGGGTGCAGGAGCCCGCGTACCGCGTACCTGGCGGTTTGCGGCGGCTGACCATCGACTCTTTCGCGCCCATCGCCAGCCCGCTGGTAATTCTGGCGGCAGCGGGAGGGCTGAGTGGCGTTCTGCGCGCCTCGGGCGCTGCGCAGGCCGCGGTTACCTTTGCCATGAATGCGCACTTGCCGCCCCTGTTGCTGGCCTGGGCGCTGGCCGCTGCAATACGCGTGTCGATGGGATCTGCTACCGTGGCCCTGGCCGTGACCTCAGGCATTCTGGCGCCGATGGCCGGGACCATGGGAGTGCGGCCGGAACTGCTGGTGCTCGCCACGGGCTCCGGCTCCATCCTGCTTTCGCATGTGAACGACTCGGGCTTCTGGCTGATTGGATCTCTGTTCAAGATCGACGTGAAGGCGACCCTGGCCACGTGGTCCGTGCTCGAGACGGTGCTGTCGCTCGCCGGACTGGCCGGGACGCTGCTGCTGGCCCTGGTGCTGAAGTAAGCCTTCAGCAGTCAGCTCTAAGCTCACTTCCACGCGGTCAGTAAACGGCGCAGAAGCACCAGCTCGCCGAGGTGGTAGGCGTTGTGGTCGGCGATCAGCAGCGCTTCTCTCAGAATGGTTTGTCCGTCGCCGTGGGGGATCTTCGCATACAAATCGGTGTCGGGGTCGATCACGAGGGCGCACATGGCTTTGAGATCGCGGCGGAAGGCGCGCGCGCTTTTGTCCCAAGCCTTTGCTTCGGTCGGTGCGGGCGTAGCCGGCCAGTAGCCTTCAGGCCACGGCACGTGCCGGTAGTTGGGATTGCGCGAAAAGTCGAGAATATCCCACTGTGCGATGCGCAGGTGCTCCAGCACTTCCCACGGAGAATGTTCCGCGCCTTTTGGCCGTTTGCCGCGCAGGGCAACGGGAAGGTCTTTGACTGCCTTGTCGAAGGTGGCGTGCGCCTGGCCGCCGGTGAGGAGTTGGACAAGGTGTTCGCGCAGGGACGCATCGCGATTTGCGGGGGTTCCTTTTTTGGGCATGAGAATCATTCTCCGGAGAGCAGATTGCGCAGGTGAAGCGTCTCTGCTGCAATAGATTCACTGGCTGCACGGCGGGACGCAGCAATTCTCGGCCGCGCGGCATGCGAAGCTGAGATTCTAAGGAGGGTCGGTCTTTCCGTTCACCATTGGCTAGTGGCTATTGGCTGCTCTCAAGTACTAACCTTTGCGCCACGAAGATCTCTTTGAGTCCCGCTTCTGCGAGATCGATCAGGCCGTTGAGATCGGCGCGAGAATAAGAACCCTTTTCCGCGGTGGCCTGCGTCTCTACCAGTCCGCCATCGGCGGTCATCACCACATTCATGTCCACTGCGGCCTGCGCATCCTCCTCGTAGCAGAGGTCAAGCAGCCGAGCGCCGTCCACAATACCCACCGACGTGGCGGCAACCAGCTGTTTGAGCGGCGAAATCTTGAGCGTTCCCGCCTTGACCAGGGCGTTGAGCGCGAGAGCCAGGGCGACGGCCGCGCCGGTGATGGCTGCCGTGCGCGTGCCGCCGTCGGCCTGGATCACATCGCAGTCCAAAATGACCGTGCGCTCGCCCAGTGCCTGCATGTCGACGACGGAGCGCAGGCTGCGTCCGATCAGCCGTTGAATTTCATGGGTGCGCCCGCCGATCTTGCCGCGCTCGCTTTCTCTGGGAGTGCGGGTCACGGTGGAGCGGGGCAGCATGGAGTACTCGGCTGTCACCCAGCCGCGGCCGGAGTTACGCAGCCATCCGGGCACGCCTTGTTCAATCGTCGCGTTGGTGAGTACCCGGGTATTGCCCAGCGAGACCAAGACCGAACCCTCGGCGGTTTGTACAAAGCCGGGCGTAAGAGTGAGCGGGCGAAGCTGGCCGGAGCTTCTGCCGCCGGGTCGCAGAGATGGAGGAGTTGCGTGCATAGAGGGATTGTAAGGGAGCAAGGCCCGATGCCGGCGGCGCGATGTGCAACGGTTCCGGGTTGGGAATCGCGGTCGTTCAAGTGCCATAACAGGAAAAGCGATCCAAGTCTATGAAATATAGCTACTTAGCTGGCCTCCAAGTTCCCTCGTTGTTCCATTTCGGGACGTATATGGCCAATGGTGCGGCGGTCGCGGCTCCGCGTTTGGGGCGTGATCCCTTCCCTTATCAGGAACTTAGCTTTCGTGTTCTGGTTTGGCACGCGACGTGTATAGAAACAGAACAAAACCTCCGGCACTGAAACAGA
>JBEKEP010000178.1:0-8387 GCA_050013775.1 Occallatibacter sp.
ATCGTTGCGCCCGGCCAGCACCACCATCCGGCGCCGGCGCTGGGCCTGCGCATTTACTTCAATATCTCGTGGGGCGTGGTGGCTTCGCTCTACTTCCTAATGGTGGGCTACATCAGCAAGGACGCGCCACGGCGCGCGATGAGCACGCGCTTCTGGATGTTCATCTGCTTCGTGATGCCGGCGGGCATCGGCGCGGTGCTCTACTTTCTGCTGCGGCCGCCCGAGGTTTTCCGCTGCCCCACGTGCGGCACGCATGTGCAGGGCGATTTCCACTTTTGCCCGCAGTGCAACTACCAGCTTGCGGCCAGCTGCGGCAACTGCTTCCGAACCGTTCGGGCTACCGATCAGTTCTGCACGCGCTGCGGACACGAGTTGGCGCAGGATCACGCGCCTGCACGGCTGCACGCGATGAGCGAGCAGTGAGGCAGCTTTCAGCTTTTTGCTCTCAGCTTTTAGCCTTTTCGTGCCGGGGGCGGGTTTGTGCGGTTGCGACTCAACTTCGCTAACAATAGACCTTCACTTTGAAAAACTTCCCTCAGGGGCTGAAGCCCTCACACATTTTCGGCGTTAACGGCACGACTGAAGTCGTGCCCTGACACTTCTTGCTGCTCTTTAAGTGTTTTTCCGTAGCCGGTAAGTCCGATAAATTCGCTAGCTCCGCCAGTTCCGCTGTTTCTCCGCATTGACCCTGCCGGTTGGGCTACCTACAATCGAGTTTCTGGTTGCCATGACCATTTCCGCGCTGATTATCGACGACGAACAACTGGCCCGCGAGGAGCTGAAGTATCTGCTCGACTCGGTGGGCGGAGTGGACGTGGTGGCGCAGGGAGCGAACGGCATTGAGGCCGTGGATTTGATCGAGGAGCACCATCCGGACCTGGTGTTTTTGGATGTGCAGATGCCGGGGCAGGATGGATTTGCGGTGATCCAGCGAGTGATGGAGCGGAGCCGCGTGAGCAAATCCACGACGGCGCTACCGCATTTTGTGTTTGCGACTGCGTACGACCAGTATGCGGTGCGCGCCTTCGATGTGAATGCCGTGGATTACCTGCTGAAGCCGTTCGATCGCGCAAGGGTTCTTGAGGCGGTGGAGCGGGTGAAGGCGCGGCTGGCCACGGGCGGGCCTGCGAGCGCTACTGCTCCGGATGCGGAGTCGCAACTGAATCGGCTGCTGCGTTTGCTCGATAGGCCGCAGGTCAACGAGCAGGGACGGCCGCCGGCCAAGTTGATTGTGCAGGCGCAGAGCCGTTTGCTGCTGGTAGACCAGGCGGAGATTTGCTACGCGGCGATCGACGAGGGCGTGATTCGCGTGGTGACGCGCGCATTCGAGGGGCAGTCGAAGTGCCGCACGCTGGAAGAATTGATGGAGCTGCTGGACCCGGCGCGCTTCTGGCGCGCGCATCGCGGATTTGTGGTGAACATCGACCAGATTCGCGAAGTGATGCCGTGGTTCAAGTCGAGCTACCAACTGCGCATGAACGATAAGCTACAAACAGAGATCCCGGTGAGCAGGGCGCAGACCAAGCGGTTGCGCGAGCTGTTCAATTTGTAAGGCCGCTCAGTCGTAGCGCTCGAAGATGATCTGTTTCTTGTGCCAGCCGAAGCCGTCCAGACGCTCGCGCACACTCGACACCATAAAATTGAGACCGCAGATGTAGGTGTAGATGTCGAAGCCGAGCTCCGCGAGCGCAATTGCGGGGTCGACCGGAGGACTGGGCAGCGGCAGGCCGAGGCTCGCCGCGCGATCTTCGACAATTTTGGCGACATGGTCCTGCACGTAACCACGGAGGCCGGTCCAACTGGGCAGCGCACGGCTGAGCGTGGGCAGGTAGTGAAAGTTGGGCACGCGCTCGGCGAGCGCAACGAATTCGTCGTGGTAATACATGTCGGTTTCGTGGCGTGTGCCGTAGACGAGCCAGACCTGCTTGCCGTTGCTGCGATCGGGGCCGCTGGCTGGAAAGAGCCACTGCGCGAAGGCGCGCATGGGCGCGACGCCGGTACCGGTTGAGACAAAGATGGAATCGGTGACGGGCTGCTGCAACACGAAGTGGCCGTGCGGGCCGTGGATCTGGATGGCCGAGCCTACGGGCAGATCGGGCAGGTCGGCGAGGTGATTGGAGAAGAAGCCATTCTCCACGCGGTTGACGCACAGCTCGAACAGGTTGCCAACGGGCGCCGAGGCGATGGAATAGGCTCGGGTCTGCTGCTTGCCGTTCTCGTCCAGGGCGACCGCGGAGACGAACTGGCCGGGCAGGTACGGGAAGGATTCTAACGACTCGACAGAGAAGACGAAGTGATAGCACTGCGCAACTTCAGAGATGCACTCTTTGCGCAGAAGACGCGCCGTATAAAGCTCACGTGCCAAGGTATTTCTCGCTTTGCCGGGAAGTAGGAGCCGGTACAGGACCTGCGGAAATTATAGGGTGCGGGGGTTGGCAACGACCACGATTATCCGCTAGGGATTCATCACGGGTAGTTCGAGCGCGGAGTCGTGGCCGGGGCCGGAGTAGATGGTGATGGTTGCGGGTTTGTAGTCGGCGGGTTTGGCTTTCATGATGTTGGGCACGAAGGTTTGCGGATTGCGATCGTAAAGCGGGAACCAGGTGCTCTGAATTTCGACCATGACGGTATGGCCGGCTTTGAAGACGTGGTCCACATCGTGAAGACCGAACTTGTACTCGTGGATGGAGCCGGGCGCGAGAGCGGTGGGGTGGTCGTAGCCTGACAAATAACGGCCGCGAAAGATTTCGGCGTTGGTGAGGAGCTGATAGCCGCGCATTGTCGGGTTTGGGTCGGCCTCGGGATATTGGTCGATTAGCTTGACGACGAGATCGTTGTCGCTGCCGGTGGTGGCAGCGAAGATATCGGCGACAACTTCGCCGGTGACGGTGAGATTCTGCGTGAGCACAGGCAGCTTGAAGACGGCGACGTCGTTGCGGGCAGTGACGAAGCGCTGATCTTCTGTGAGCCAGTTGTACCATTGCGAGCCGTCAGAGTACGTGGGCTGAATGGGCCGATGCCGGTATGGGATGGGATTGGCCGGGTCGCTTACGTAGGATGCGGTTGCCGATGTCGTCGACGCGTTCCAGCTGAGCAGACCGGCGCCCGCGAGATGCAGGCTTGTGGGCCGCGATTCTTTGGGCGGGAAGTGCGCGTAATACTGCCAGGTATTCGAGCCAGTTTGAAAACTGGCGGTGTCTTCGAGCGTGAAGCCGGGCTCATCCTTAAGATAGTGCGCGAAGAAGCGGGCCTCGATGCGGGTGCGGTACTCGGTGCCGATGGGCTCACCGTAGTCGAGATTTCCCAGATGGCGCTGCGATGAGCTCCAGGAGCCATGCCGCCACGGGCCCAGCACGAGGAAGTTCTCGTGCTTGGTGTCGTGCGGCTCGAGTGTTGCGTATTCTTCCTGCGGACCGTACATATCTTCCTGGTCGTAGTAGCCGCCGACGCTGAGCGTGGGCACGGTGACCGCGTGGAGCACGTTCTCCACGGCGCGCGACGACCAGACTGCATCGTATGCAGGATGATCGAGGAAAAGCTTCCAGCTGGGAAGCAAATCCGAGCCGGACTCTTTCGCGTCGCGGGCAAAGTCGCCGCGCTCGAGGAAATAGTTGTAGCCGTCCACGGGCTGGCCATCCTTGTCCTTGCCGTAGCTCACGTCGTCGAGTGAATTGTCCCCTTCCACGCCGAGCACATAGTCGTAGCCGTAACTCTGGCGGAAGGCGCCATTGTGAAAGAAATCGTCGCCCCTCCAGACGTCGATCATGGGCGCCTGCGGCGAGATGGCTTTGACGGCGGGGTGGGGATCGATACCCGCCATCATGGTGAGAAAGCCGGGATAGCTGGTGCCGAGCACACCCACGCGGCCATTGTTGCCGGAAATATTTTTGAGCAACCAGGCGACGGTGTCGTACGTATCGGTGCTTTCATCGATCGCTTTCGGATTCGAGTGATCGGCGAGCGGGCGCATCATGATGAATTTGCCCTGGCTCTTGAAGCGGCCGCGAATGTCCTGGCAGACGAAGATGTAGCCGTCGCTGGCGAGCTCGGGACGCTGCGCAATGATGGACGCGGGGTTCTCATCTTCCACGCCGTAGGGCGTGCGATCGAGGAGAAAGGGCAGCGAGGTGGAGATGTCGGAAGGTTTGAGAATCACCGCGTGGAGCTCGACGCCGTCGCGCATGGGAATCATGACCTCAGTGCGCACGTAATCGTGGAAGACATGGCGCACAGGTGGGCCGGTGCGATACGAGATTGATTGATCGGACCCCTGGGAGAGAACCACGCTGGCGCCGTGGCCGGAGGAATCGAGCGCAAAGCGGAGGGTGGCCTTGGTATTGGGGATGGCGAATTCGGTGGGGGAAATTGGCTGGAGCGCGACAGGGAGGCGGCGCGCGTTTTCGTAGACGAGCTTGCCATCCTCGACGTAGAAACTCAACGGCGTATCGGGCTCGGTGGGGTTCGTGTATTCGCCGGAGAGAGCGTCAAGAGGCGTGGACACGGGGGTTTGCGCGGCGAGCGCGGAAGGTGCGGCGAGCAAGGCGAAAAGAAGAACGGAATGCAAGGCGCGGCGGGAATTCAAAGCTCGATTCTCCGGGTTTAGTCCTGAGAAATCAGGGTATCAGCGATTGCGGTCTATCGGTAATCCTTTGAAAAGCAACCGCAGGCCCCTGTTCGATTCCGATCGCTTCGCAGTCGTCGCTCAGGGCAGGCTGTCGACTCGTACCGGCGCGCCAGGACTTACTTAGGATGACGGAGCAACTTTGGGTGTGACCTTCAGGGACTGGCCGCTAGTGCGCTTGGCCGTGATGATGCTCGTGGCCGTGAGGGTGCGCGTGGCCGACGGAGATGGTCTCGGGAGGCGCGACGCAACCCTCAAGGTGCTCGCAGCCAATGTGCTCGAACTGGATGGTGGTGTGGCTGATCTGAAACTGCTCACGGAGCAGACCGTTGAGCTTGATGAGAATGCAGGCGCTTTCAGACGGCGGAATGTCGGCGATGGTGACGTGACACGCCAGCGCGCGCGAATTTGAGCCGAGGCTCCAGACGTGCAGGTCGTGGACGTTGACGACGCCTTCGACGGCTTCCATGCCGGAACGAATGTGGGTCGGCGAGCAGCCGCGCGGCGCGCCTTCAAGGAGAATGTTCAGGGTCTCGCGGACGATGCCGATGCTGGACCACAAGATGAGCGCGGCGATGAGCAGCGAAAGGACAGGGTCGATCCAGTTCTGACCGGTGAGGAGAATGCCGAAGCCACCGGCGATAACGGCAGCCGTGGAAAGCGTGTCGCCGGCCATGTGCAGGAAAGCGCTGCGGAGGTTGACGTCGCGGGCCACACCCCATAGGAGCGCGGCGATGACGCCGTTCATGACGACGCCCGCGGCGGCCACAATCATCATGAGGCGCGGCTCAACGGCGACAGGGGCGCTGAGACGATGCACGGCTTCCGCAGCGATCCAAAGCGAGATGGCGATGAGAGTGGCGGCGTTGATGAAGGCAGCGAGGACGCCGGCACGCTGGTAGCCGAAGGTGCGAGCGTGATCGGCGGGGCGCGACTGAAAATAGACCGCGGCAAAACTGAGGAGGAGGGCCAGGAAATCGGAGGCGTTGTGGCCGGATTCAGAGAGCAGCGCCAGCGAGTGAGCGCGCAATCCGGCAACGAAGGTGACGACGACATAGGCCAGCGTGGCGGCCAGCGAAACGCGCAGGACCAGCGTTGTCCGTTTAGCGTTTTTGTCGCCGGAGGCCGGGTGCCAATGCATAGAGATAGTGTAACCGGGGTTGGGTATCCGGGGAAAGCAGGGAGCGAGGGAGCAAAGGAGCGAGGGGGCGGGAACGAGAGTGAAGGGAGTGAAGGAAGTGAATCGGAAGAGTTTACGGGTCAGCGGGCTAGCGTTCGCCGGGTTCGAGGTGGCTGGTATCGAGGGGGTTGGGGTCGTCGGTGGAGGGGAATTGCGGAAGCCCCGCGCGCAGACCGGTCCAGCCTTCGGCGACCACGATGCTGTTGTACGGATTGCCGGGCTGGTAGCGTACGGTGCAGGGAAATCCGGCGCGCACCTCGGCGGCCTCGACCACGTCTCGCATGGCGGTGATCTCCTGGGAGCACTCGTAGTCCACGCCGGCGATGCGGTAGCTGAAGAGAAGGAAGGTCAGCGTTCGGCCGTCTGCGCCCTCCACGTCGTAGACATCGAGCAACATGCCATCGACCAGGCGCCCGGACTGCACCAGAAACCGGCGGCGGGCGCGCTCGATCTCGTCGGCGCTGGGCCGCCGGCGGAACACCAGCCAAAGAGCCAGGCCCGCGACCGCGGCAACGGTGGTTACGACGGTGACGATCTGCCAGCCGGAGTTGTTTGGAAGGTTCATCTACGAGTGGGAAGTTGCTCCCCAACAGTCCCAAATTGAGGATACCGCACGCGAAATGCGGTTTGGGCCGGGGGCGTGCGCAAGTGGAGAGCAGGTTCTATACTCTAGGTTGCGCCTGGCGCGGGATTTCTGCAGGTGAGGGGCCCGTGTTTGCGGGGTTTGAGGGTTGAAAACTGCCGTGAAAGAGCAATTGACATTTCATTCCACAACCGTGATCTGCGTGCGGCGCAACAGCCAGGTGGTGATGGCCGCCGACGGCCAGGTGACCTTTGGCGATCACGTTCTGAAGCACTCGGCGAAGAAGATCCGGCGCCTCTTTCAGGACAAGATCCTGGCGGGATTCGCGGGATCGACGGCCGACGCGTTCAATTTGTTTGCGCGGTTTGAGACCAAGCTGGAGCAGCACGCGGGAAACCTGAACCGTGCCGCCGTGGAACTGGCCAAGGATTGGCGCACCGACAAGATGCTGCGCAACCTGGAGGCATTGCTGCTGGTGGCGGACAAGGCGCAGACGTTTTTGATCTCCGGGTCGGGCGATGTCATTGATCCCGACGAGCCGCTGGCGGCGATTGGCAGCGGCGGAAGCTACGCCACGGCCGCAGCCCGCGCATTGATGGAGAACACCGATCTGAGCGCGCGCGAGATCGCCGAGAAGGCGATGAGGATCGCGAGCGAGATCTGTATTTACACCAACGACCGGATTACGGTGGAAGAGCTTTAGGACTGGGACAGTCATCGGTAAGGGAATCAGGAGTGGCTCGAAAAGAGAATGGCAATTTATTTACCCGCTTCCGCTGAAGAACAGGAACTCGCGCTGGACGAGCTGACACCGCGCGAAATTGTGACCGAGCTCGACAAGCACGTGGTTGGCCAGAAAGCTGCCAAGCGCGCGGTGGCGATTGCGCTGCGCAACCGCCAACGCCGGCAAAAACTGCCGCCCGACATGGCCGACGACATCATGCCCAAGAACATCATCATGATCGGGCCGACGGGCGTGGGCAAAACCGAAATTGCGCGCAGGCTGGCGAAGCTGACCAATTCGCCGTTCCTGAAAGTGGAAGCTTCGAAATTTACCGAGGTGGGCTACGTGGGCCGCGACGTGGAGTCGATGATCCGCGACCTGGTGGAGATCGGCATCGACATGGTGCGCGAGGAACGCCTGGAAGAAGTGGAAGACCGCGCCGAGATGAACGCCGAGGAACGGCTGCTGGATGTACTGCTGCCTCCTCCGCCGCCGGCGCCGCACGGGCAGGAGGGCCAGCTCAAGCTGCCTGAATCTGAAAGCCATCAGCGGTCTCGCGAGAAGTTAAGACAGCAGTTTCGCGAGGGCAAGCTCGACGAGCGTATCGTGGAGATCGACGCCCGCGAACGCAGCACGCCGCAGTTCGGCATCATCTCCAATCAGAACCTTGAAGACATGGAGATGAACCTGAAGGACATGCTGCCCAACATTTTTGGGGGCGGCACGAAGAAGAGAAAGATGAAGGTGGCCGATGCCTTCGACTACCTGGTGCAGGAAGAAGAGGGGCGGCTCATCGACATGGACTCGGTGAACCGCGCGGCCGTGGAGCGCACCGAATCGAACGGGATTATTTTCCTGGATGAGATCGACAAGATTGCCGGACGCGAGAGCGGGCACGGGCCCGATGTTTCGCGCGAAGGCGTGCAGCGCGACATTCTGCCGATTGTCGAGGGCACAACGGTGAATACGCGCTACGGCATGGTGCGCACCGACCACATTCTGTTTATCGCCGCGGGCGCGTTTCACGTTTCCAAGCCTAGCGACCTGATTCCCGAGTTGCAGGGGCGCTTCCCCATCCGGGTGGAGTTGCAATCGCTGACGGTTGAAGATTTTCTGCGCATTTTGACGGAGCCTAAGGCTTCGCTGACCAAGCAGTATGCTGCGTTGCTGGAGACCGAAGGCGTGCGGCTGGAATTCGCGCCGGACGCGCTGCGCGAGATGGCGGAGTTCGCTTTCAAGGTGAATGAGCAAACGGAAAACATTGGCGCGCGCCGGCTGC
>JBEKEP010000179.1:0-8332 GCA_050013775.1 Occallatibacter sp.
TTCGCCGCTGGGGTGGCTTGGTCCCTTCCTTTCGTATACTGGCTGCATGTTTCAATTCATCGTCAAAACAGTCTCACTTCGCGTCGTCCTGCCTGCTGCCGGACTCATTTGCCTTCTTCTTCCTTCACAGCCCGCCCACGCATGGGAGCAGGATGGCCATCGCATGATCAACAAGCTGGCCATCAGCAACCTGCCGGCCGATATGCCGGCCTTCCTGCGCTCGCAGGCAGCTATCGACGAAGTTGAATACCTGGGCCCGGAACCCGATCGTTGGCGCTCAAGAGCGGAGCCCGAGCTGAGCGCCGCGCAGGCTCCCGAACACTTCATTAACTTGGATGCTGCCGAAGCGCTGGGACCGTTGCCGCACAAGCGACTGGACTTTGAGGCCGAGGTCTTCGCCCACGGCCAGCGGCCGGAGATCATCGGCCTGCAGCCGTGGGAGACCGACGAAGTGTGGGAGCGCCTGAAAGCCGCCATGCGCCAGTACCGCTTCCTCCTCGCCGCCGGTCAGGATACGAAGCCGGTCGAGGATGCCATCCTGTTCTACTCCGGGTGGCTCGGCCATTACGTAGGCGACGGATCGCAGCCGCTCCACGTCGCCGTAAGCTACAACGGCTGGGTCGGGCCCAATCCCAACGGCTACACGACCAGCCATCAGATTCACCATGTATTCGAAGGTCCGTTCGTCGCGGCCAATATCCATGCGCCCGATGTGCAAGCGAAGATGACGCCGGCCAAGGTCATCGACGGCGACATGTTCGACGCCTACGTCGCCTATCTGCACCACGCCGGAACGTATCTCGAGAAGGTCTACCAGCTTGAGAAGGCGGGAGGCTTTGTCGGCGCGGGTTCGCAGGAATCGCGCGATTTCACCGCCGCGCGCCTGGCCGACGGCGCCAGTATGTTGCGCGACATGATCTATACGGCCTGGGTCGACAGCGCCCAGCCGGTTCCGGAAGGCCGGCCCGCGTTTTAGGGTGCAGTCGAGCCGCCTCGCCCAACCACAAAGAATGAGTGCCCCACATCTCGATTCTGAGGTGTGGGAAAGCGCGGGTTGCCGATAGCCGGGAGTTGGAAGCTGCTATTTACGCTCCAGTGCGGGAATGCGGCGGAGCATCTGTGTGAGCGCAGGAGTCATGAGCGCAACGGCGGGAATGGCAACCAGCAGCCATGCCAGCAAGGCCTGGCCGGCCATTCCGCCCATCGATGCAGCGGCTTGGGCGGCCATGTGGAGGGCCGGCAGATGCAGCAGGGCGTGCGGGTCGAAGGCGGTGCCATTGTGCGTGGGAATAATCCATCTGCCCAGGCGGACGAACGGAACAATGAGCACCAGTTGCAGCGGCATGGCGACGTAGTTAGCCATCTGGATAGCCGGCAGGTTAAGGCGCAGCGCCATGGCCAGCCCGGTGCAGAGAAGCGTGGGAATGCCGACCACCGGAATGCAGCCGACAGCGAATCCCACAGCCAGCGTCAGGGCCAGACGGCGCGGCGAAATCCCCTGGCTCAGCCAGATCTTCGCGTTGCGCTTTGCGGCTACTGGAACCTTCGCCAAAATTCCCCCGAGGGCCATTTGCAGAATTCCCCTTTAAGGTATCGACACTTGGATTCGTGTTTTGTTTTCCTGCGGTGAAACTTTTATTGACGAACCAAACTCGTTAACGCCCCCCAACCTGTTGGTTGTTTGGATGCCGCTCGCAACCAATCGGCTTCATGCCGGCTCGCCTCTTTCACAGCAGTTGCATTCGTCACTGATCACTTTGATCCGGGCCTAAAGGCCCCCGATTTAGGCGGCTCTTCAGGGGCCTGAAGGCCCCTGCTCCCTCCGGAGTTGCTCTCTGGTTCCTCCGGATTTGCTCTCTGCAACTGGAGGCCCGATGTCGCCAGATCATTGGTCCCTGCCTCTTCATGTTAACTGCGGTAAACTTGGACCGCATGAAGGTATTCGGGATCGATTGCGGTACCGAGGTAACGGGATTCGGGGTTGTGGAGTCGGACGACGGCGAACGGCAGCCGCGGCTCACGTGCCTGGCCATGGGAGCCATCCGATTGTCCAAAGCCCGCACTTTGCCCGAGCGCCTGAATCAGGTGTTTCGCGAACTGACCGCGGAACTGGAGCGCTGGCAGCCCGATGCGGTCGCAATCGAAGAGGTCTTCTACTCGGTGAATGCCAAATCGGCTCTGAAGCTGGGGCAGGTGCGCGGCGTGGCGTTGCTGGCGGCGGCACGGCTGGGATTTCCCGTGGCTGAATACGCGCCTCTGAAGATTAAATCCAGTGTCGTGGGCTACGGGCTGGCCAAAAAAGAGCAGGTTCAGTTCATGGTGGCGCGGCTGTTGAGTCTGGCCGAAATTCCCCAGCCGGCCGACGCTGCCGATGCGCTCGCCATTGCCATCTGCCACATTCATACAGCGCAGACGCTGGCATTGCAGGGGCTTGCGCGATGAAGGCTGGCTGGTTGGCGGTTGCGCTCCTCGCCGTAGTCTCGCAGGTTGCGGCAAATGGGCAAGCCCCTGCCGCGGCGGATCCCACCTTTCAGTTGGACTTCTCCGATCCCGGCCTCTCACCTTCGCAATGGACGCTGACCCTTCGGCCTGACGGAACCGGCCATTTTCGTTCGGTGGCGGGCAAATCTCCCGATGACGCCATTCCGGGCATCGTGGCCCCCGCAGTGGACCGCGATATCCAGGTGAGCGCGGCCTATGCCGACCGCGTCTTTGCAGCAGCCGCTCGCCACAGGTGGTTCAATGAGGCCTGTGAGAGCCACATCAAGGTGGCTTTTCAAGGCTGGAAAACTCTCACCTATACCGGACCGCAAGGGCAAGGTACCTGCACATTCAACTATTCGAAGGACAGGGAGATTCAGGATCTGGGAGACTCGCTAGAGGCCGTAGCGGAAACCATTGTGGAGGGTGCGCGCATGGAATCGCTGCTGCAACACGACCGGCTGGGCCTGGACGCGGAGATGGAGTTTCTTGTGGAGGCGGTGGGCGACGGCCGGGCGCAGCAGGTTTGTGTCATCCGCGAACTGCTGGAGCGGCTGGTGCAGGACGACACTGTGTTGGACAGGGTAAGGAAACGGGCCCGGATGTTGTTGATGCAGAGTGCGACATAGATCTCTTGCAGGGATCGACACAAATCTTTGGTGAAAAGCGACTTTTCCTATCTATAGGGTGTCAAATGTAGTGTTGGGATGCCGATGAGCGGAGATGGGGGTCGCCGCAGGGCACGGGAAAGGCGGGGCACCGTGAATCTCATGAGGAATAGCAAAGCAGGTGCAGGGCTGGCGGCGCTGGCCCTGGGGGTAGCTTCTCTGGCGGCCGTGGCAACGGCCCAGGATGCTCAGCAAGGGACAGGGCAGCCCGCACGCGCGGTGCGGTTGAGTTTTGTTGACGGCCAGGTGACGCTGGCGCAGGGCAATCAGGTGCTGGCGACGCAGGCTGTGGCCAATACGCCGCTGTTTGAAGGCATGCAGCTGACGACCGCCGACAACGGCAAGGCTGAAATCCAGTTTGAAGACGGCAGTGTGGTTCGGGTTGCACCCGACAGTTCGCTGACGTTGCAGGTTTTGACTGGCGCGGGCACCACGGCCGATGCCGAATTGACCCTGAACTCCGGGCTCGCGTATTTCGAATTCCAGGGCGGCGGACAGGCCGGCCAGATGAGCTTGCACTTTGGCTCCAATGTGGTCACTACGAGTGGGTTTACTGTCGTGCGCGTGGCTATGGACGCTCCTCCCGGGAACGTTGCCGTTTTTTCGGGGAACGTACATCTGCAGATTACTTCGGCAACTGGAGCGGCCTCCGCATCCGACCTCCATGGCGGCGAATCGATCGCGCTGAACGCGTCCGATCCGAGCCAGAACGCTGTCTCTGAATCGATCGAGCCGAATTCATGGGATGCGTGGAATTCAGACCGTGACCAGGCATTGACGGTAGAGGCGGCCAATCAGACGGGAGCGCCGTCGAATCTGGGTCAGACCCAGAACCCGGCATGGAACGATCTGGATGCGAACGGCAGTTGGTATGACGTGCCCGGGCAGGGCTACGTGTGGTCGCCCTATGAGGCGTCAGACGCAGATTTCGATCCCTACGGAAACGGCGAGTGGATGTATACGCCTGTTTACGGCTACTTGTGGGCATCAGGCTACTCGTGGGGCTATATGCCCTACCAGTGCGGGGCGTGGAACTTCTACGACGGCTTTGGCTGGGGATGGGCGCCGGGAATGGGTGGCTGCAGGCCATGGTGGGGAATCGGATTCTACGGCGGCCCGAATATCGGCCATGGGCCCGGAGGGTATAGGCCGGTTCCGAGACCGCTGCCGCCGCATGGGCCGGGCGGACCAATTGGGCACCGGCCGATGCCGATGGTCGTGGTGAACCGGCACACGGCGTTTGCAAACACGGGTTTTCCAGCGCGAGACAAGAATACGCAAGTGACGATTGCGGGAAGCTCAGTGCAGGCGATGCACCCACTGCCTTCACGCCCTGTGTACTCGCAGGAAGGCTACAGGCCCGGAAACAATCGCACACCGACCGGCAATTCCGGACCAGGGACGAGCGGCGGAGTGGTTGTAACTCCGCGCTCGAGCTATAGCACTAGCCGTCCTGCGCCAGAATCCGTGACGCCGAGTTACACTCCGCCGCCGCGGCCAGCGCCGGAGGGTCACAGTACTCCTGCTCCTTCGTATTCGCCTCCGCCGCGGCCAACGCCGGAGAATCACGGTACTCCTGCGCCTTCGTATTCACCACCTCCCAGGAGTTCTTCAAGCGGCGGTGGCGGCAGCAGCGGCGGCGGAGGGAGTTATCACCCCAGCAGTGGAGGAGGCGGAGGCGGCGGAAGCTCGCACAGCAGCGGAGGTGGTGGCGGCGGTTCGCATAGCGGCGGCCACCGCTAGAACGCGCATTTCTGCAGCGCCGCTCAAGCAAACGTAACGCGATACTGCGAGGCGGCGCGCAGGTCTACTTGCGCGGTTTGCGCGTCGACAGGCTGCAGAGGGATTTCTTTTTCGAGACGCGTGACGCGCAGAATGCGTTGCCCTGCCGGCGCTGCCAGCGCAATGCGGCCATCGGAATTCACGCGCAAAGTTGCAATGGTCGCTTTGCCGTTGTGCCACGTGCAATCCACTTCAATGTTGCCGCGCGCGCGCAATCCGCGGAAGCTGCCTGACGGCCATGCCGAGGGCAGTGCTGGCAAGAAGCGCAGCACGCCGCCGTAGCTTTGCAGCATCATCTCAATGATGCCCGCCGTTCCTCCCAGGTTGCCGTCGATCTGGAATGGCGAGTTGGCCTTCATGCCGCAAATGTCAAAGAGATTGGGCCGCGTGCAGTTGCGCATCAGCGCCAGCAAACTGTTGTGCGCGGCCTCGCCGTCTTCCAAACGCGCCCAGCAATTCACAATCCATGCGCGGCTCCAGCCGGTACTGCCGCCTCCGTTCGTTAGACGGCGCTCGAGCACGGCGCGCGCAGCTTTGGCGAGATCGGGCGTTTCGCGCAGCGTGATCTGGTGGTCCGGGTAAAGCGCGTAGAGATGCGAGATGTGGCGATGGCCGGGCTCGGTTTCTGCGTAATCTTCGTTCCACTCCTGCAACCCGCCGGTCTTGCCAATCCTTAACGGCTGCAGGCGCTTCGCTGCGGCCTCAACCTGGGCACGAAGAGCATCGTCGACGCCGAGAATCTTGCTGGACCGAGAGACGCGATCGAAGATAGCGCGAATGATCTCGGTGTCCATGGCGGGAGACATGCACAGGCTGGCCGTGGAGCCGTCGGGAAGTTTGTATTTGTTCTCCGGCGATTGGCTGGGGCCGCTGAGCAGGGTTCCATCCGGGCCCGGGACGAGATAGTCGAGGAAAAACTCCGCGATCTCCTTTAACCGTGGATAGGCGCGATCGCGCAGGAAGGCCTGGTCGAGCGTGTACGCGTAATGCGAGAAGAGATGCAGCGAGATCCAGGCGGCGCCCAGAGGCCACACGCCGGCTTGCACGTGATCGACGGGAATGGAATCGCCCCAGATGTCGGTGTTGTGGTGCACCACGAATCCACGCGCGTTGTAATATTGGCGCGCCGTAGCCGAACCGAAGGTGCGCGTCGAATCGAGCAGATCGAATAATTGCGCGTGCAGCTCGCCAAGATTCGCGGAGTCGGCCATCCAGTAGTTCATCTCGGTATTGATGTTGATGGTGAACTTCGATCCCCACGGCGGGTCGAGGCTCTCGTTCCAGATGCCCTGGAGATTGGCCGGCAGCGTGCCCGGGCGGCTGCTGCTGATGAGCATGTAACGGCCGAACTGAAAGTAGATGGCGATGAGGCCGGGATCGTCGCTGCCATTGCGGAGACGCGCCATGCGCTTGTCGGTGGCGACGTCGCGCAGCGGATCGAGGCCGTCGATCAAGCGAACATTAGCGCGACTTGCATAGCGGCGGTAGTCGGCTACGTGTTCGGCGCGCAGCTCCTTGTACGTGCGTGCGGCGGCGGAGCGCAGGTTGCGCGCGCAGGCTGCGGCCATGCCGGCTGCATTGTGCTCACGGAAGTCGGTGCAAGCCGTAAGGAGAAGCGTGACAGCGCGAGCGTTTTCGATGCGCAGAGTGTTGCCTACGGCGTGTACCGTGCCACCTTCGGGGATGGCCTTCAATTCAGCGCGGAATGCTACGCCGACCTGCAGTTCTTGTGTCGCGGGATCGGTGGTGGGTTTCACGGGCCGCGCCGCGCCGGTCATCACCAGGCGATCGTTGGCGGCCGCGATGGTTTCGCTGTACGCGGGGCGGTCGAGTCTGACAGTAAGCGCGAAGGGGCGCGTGGATTCAATGCGCGCGACGATCACATTGCGCGGCGCAGAACTGAAGACTTCGCGGATCCACTGCGCCGCTGCGGCGTTGAAGCGCGTCTTCACCACAGCCTCGTCGAGGTCGAGTTCAAGGCGGTAGTTGGTTACGGCGGCGGGGACATTGTCGAAGTCGAGCCAAAGATCGCCGAGCGTCTGGTAGCAAGGCAGGCGGTCGGGAACGCCCATCATGACCTGCGCGGCAAGAGCTTCAGCCTCGTGCACCTTGCCGGCCATGAGCAGCTTGCGCACCTCAGGCGTGCGGCTGGCCTGAGGATTGTTGCGATCGCGCCGCTCGCCCATCCAGACCGTTTCTTCGTTCAATTGCAGCCGCTCGTTGGCGGGATTGCCGAAGACCATGGCGCCGAGGCGTCCGTTGCCTACCGGCAATGCGTCAGGCCAGGTGGCTGCGGGTTGGTCGAAGAAGAGAACGTGCTCGCTGGTGATGGATTCTGTGGGAATCTCCGCGCTCAACGCGGGAAGGGTACCGTGCTGCGCCATGACCGCGCCTGTCAACGATGCGTCGCGCAGAAAACGCCGGCGGCTCCAGTTCTTTTTTTCTCGTGCCATGATTCTCCCTTATGTCTCCAGCAGAATTGCGCTGTACGCCGAAATGTGCAACATGTTCTTGTGCAGCGCGTTTGCGCTGCCCTCGGTAAGTGTGACGCCTTGTTTCGCGTCGATGGCTGGTCCCGTGAGCGACCATTGCCGGTGCGCATGGCGCAACGTGGTGCGAATCGCCGCGGACTGACCGGATTTGTTGATGACGATCACGAGCGTGGATTGAGCATTGCGGGCCGCGTAGGCGCGCACCCGGTCGTTGGCGCAGTCGAGCGTGCTGTGGATGAGTGTCGCGCCTGCGAATGACTTGATAAGTTCCATGCCGAAATATTCGGGACGGCGCTCGAAGCCCGCCGCGAGGCTGCCGGCGATGGGCGTGTAGAATCCGTTGCCGCCGCCGTGGAGATTGACGCCGGCGCATCCGAGCGAGGCAAAATCCAGCATCATGTCTGCGACCCAGAGTGAGCTGGCCAGTGTGTCGCTCACACCCGGCTGGCCGCCGTTCCAGCAGGAGTTGCCTTCGCTCATCCGATAGGGCAGGCCTGCACTGTGCGCCGCGGTCATCGCAATGTGCAAATCGCGCTCCAGCTTGGGATCGGGAGAGAGCAGCTTGTCGAGGGTGATGCCGGGCGCACCTGCCGGGCCCATCGCATAGTAGTGCGAGGTGAGCATGACGACGTCCGGTGCGCTGTGCTTCACGTCTTCAGCGAAGCCGGTGACGTAGGCCATCTTGTTCGACACATCGGGACCGGCGAATTTTGCTTGCGGCACGCGCGCGACAACGGCTGCGTGCGCTGCGGACCACTCCTTCCAGTAGTCGGCGTAGGACCACGTGGTGGGGCGATAACGATTGCGCCATGCGTCCGGCTCGTTGCCGAGTTGGAATGCAATGAGGCGCGGGCCGAGGGTTTCTTGCGCGTGGAAGGCTTCTTCGGCAGCGCGCGCGACGGGGCCCCG
>JBEKEP010000180.1:0-8234 GCA_050013775.1 Occallatibacter sp.
AATCGGGCCAGACGAAGCCGAGCCCGAAGGCTGTGGCGGGTCCACCGTCGAGGGCGAGAATGAAGTATGGCCCGATTTGCGCCGCAACCCGGAGGGCTGGGGCCAATTTTCCTCATCTCTTCGTCGCTCGTCGCTAGCAGACACCCGGTATGCGTCGCTCCTCGCTCCTCGATCTGAGAAAAAATTGGTTCCCAGCGCCGCCCTCGGGAAAGTCAATAGCAGGCTCTAGTTTGTGGCATCCTAAAAGCAGCACCGGAGGTGTCCCCATGAAGACCGTGAAGCTGTTGGCTCTTGTGGCGCTGCTGGCCCTTGCCGCCGGCACGGCCAACTCCGCCGCGCACGACATTTATCCCGATCCCGGGCAGGCCCGGGCCGATCTGGCTGCCGCGCTCAAGACTGCGGCTGCAACGCACCGCCGCATTCTGCTGGATTTCGGCGGCAACTGGTGCGGCGACTGCCAGGTGCTGGACCTTTACTTCCACGACGCGCGGAACAAGCGGATTCTCGAGGCGAATTTCGTAGTCGTGGACATCAATATCGGACATATGGACACCAATCTCGACATCGCCGAGAAGTACGGCGTTCCCATCAGCAAGGGCGTTCCCGCACTGGCCGTCCTGAGCGAAACAGGCAAGCTGCTCTACAGCCAGAAAAACGGCGAATTTGAAGCCATGCGCCGCATGGAGTCGTCGTCGGTGACCGAGTTTCTGGTGAAATGGCGCCCCGCCCGCACCGGCTGCTCGGTGATGGTGGTGAACTGCTAGCCCGCGTTTCCTGCGCACGGCGAGAACATGTAGCGCCGGTCTCCTGACCGGCTGTAACGGGGGTCTCCAGACCCCCGCGAGTTGCACTCCCTTCACACGCAACCGGTATTCTTCTCCTGACGCTCGAGATGCGTCGCGCGCCGCACCTGCAGCCGCGAAGGAGACACCATGCACCCGGCGAACCCAGGCTCCGGCCGCACCATCACCACGCTTTCCAGCCGCGAAGTCTATCGCAACCACTGGATGTGCGTGCGCGAGGACGAGATCCTGCGCGCGAACGGCGAAAAAGGCATCTACGGCGTAGTGGAGAAGCACGACGCCGCGATCATCCTGCCCATCGAGAATGACCGAATCTGGCTTGTCGAGCAGTTCCGCTACACCATCGGGGTGCGCGCGCTGGAACTGCCCCAGGGCGGCTGGGAGATGGAGATTGAGAATCCCGAAGAGCTGGCGCGCGGCGAACTCCGCGAAGAAATCGGCATGGACGCCGCCCACATGACGCGCCTGGGAACGCTTTGGATCGCATACGGCTTCCTGCGGCAGCGGCAACACGTGTATCTGGCCACAGGCCTCACGCCGGCCCAGGCAAACCCCGACGCCGAAGAGCACGATCTGACCGCCCGCCCCGTTCCCATGGCCGAATTCGAGCGCATGATGTACGACGGCTCCATCCGCGACAATTCCACGCTGTCGGCCTGGGGACTGTACAAGCTTTGGAAGGCCCGGCAGCAATAAAGGAAACCGGCCAACTCGGTTCGGTTCCCCGCGTGATTCACATCACACTCCATCGCGGACAATTCCTGAATAATCAATGCTGAACGAGCAGGCCGCGTGCGTGCATCGGGAGTTTTTGCCCCGGGAGCACGAGCGTGTTGGGCCTGCGCGCAAGTCCAGATTTAGAGGAAGAGTCGAGCTGTGTTCAGGATTGTGGAAGCCCGCAGCGCCGGTCTCAACATCCGGCAATTTACCATCGCGGCGCCGCGCATCGCGCGCAAGCAGCGGCCGGGGCAGTTCGTCATTCTGCGCGTGAAGGAAAACGGCGAGCGCATCCCGCTCACCATCAAGAGCGCTGACCCCGCCGCCGGAACCGTCACCATTGTGGTGCAGGCCGTGGGCAAGACCACCTCGCTGCTCAACAGCCTCGAAGCGGGCGACGCGATTCTCGACGTCGTCGGCCCTCTCGGCCAACCCTCCGAAATCAAGAAGTACGGCACCGTCGCCATTGTCGCGGGCAGTGTGGGCACAGCCATGGCACTGCCCACGGCCCAGGCGCTCAAGGACGCCGACAATCACGTGATCTTTATTGAGGGCGCGCGCAGCCGCGAGATGGTGATCTTTGAGGACGAAGTGCGCGCCGCGAGCCATGAGGCCTACATCCTCACCGACGACGGCAGCTATGGCGAACAGGGCCTGGTGACGAAGAAGCTCGACGAGATCCTGGCCGCCGGGCGCAAGCTGGACTTTGTGCTCGCCGTGGGCCCTGTGCCCATGATGCGCGCCGTGGCCGGCGTCACCGCGCCGCTCGGCATCAAGACCATGGTCAGTCTGAACTCCATCATGGTCGACGGCACAGGCATGTGCGGCGGCTGTCGCGTGCTGCTGGGAAATCAAAGCAAATTCGCCTGCGTCGATGGCCCGGAGTTCGATGCCTCGCTGGTGAACTTCGACGTGCTCATGCAACGCAACGCCATGTATCGCGGACAGGAGTGCCAGTCACTCAAGTCCTTCGACCAGCGCCGGCAGCAGGAGCTTGCCGAACACCGCGCCGCGGTGGCCACCCGGGAGAAGGAAAGCGCGCAACTGCGGGCGAAGCTCGAACGACAGGGACTCGAAGTGCAGGGAGAGACCCATCATGTCTGAAGCCAATCTGCTTCCTGCTAAAGAACGAATCAAGATTCCGCGCGTCCCCATGCCCGAGCTCGATCCCGACGTGCGCGCGCATAACTTTGCAGAAGTGAACATCGGACTGGCCGCATCCGCCGCGGTCACTGAAGCCACGCGCTGCATTGCCTGCGCCCGGCCCGGCTGCCAGATCGATTGCCCGGTCGGCGTCAAAATTAAAGAGATTGTGGCCCTCATCTACTCGGGCGATTTTCTGGCCGCGGCGGCGAAGATGCGCGAAGACAACGCGCTGCCCGCCGTCACCGGCCGCGTGTGCCCGCAGGAGAGCCAGTGCGAAGGCGGTTGCGTGCTGGGCAAGAAGGGCGAGCCTGTTGCTATCGGCAACCTGGAGCGGTTCATCGCCGATTTCGAGCTCCTGAGCGGGCAATTAGGCCTGCCCGCCATTGCTCCATCCACCGGCAAGAGCGTGGCCATCGTGGGCAGCGGTCCGGCGGGGCTTTCGGCCGCGGGCGACCTCGTCCAGAAAGGCCATCGCGTGCGCGTCTTTGAAGCGCTGCACGAGTTGGGCGGCGTGCTCATCTACGGTATTCCCGAGTTCCGGCTGCCTAAAGCCATCGTCAAGCAGGAAGTCGACAACCTGCGCCGCATGGGCGTCGAGTTCGAAACCAACGTAGTGGTGGGCAAGAGCGTCACACTCGACGAACTGATGCGCGTCGAAGGGTTCGACGCGATTTTTGTGGCCACCGGCGCGGGGCTGCCCGTGTTTCTCGGCGTGGAAGGCGAGCACCTGAACGGCGTCTATTCTGCGAATGAATTCCTCACTCGCACCAACCTGATGCGCGCCTACAAGTTTCCCGAAGTCGATCAGCCCATTTACGACTGCCGCAATCGCGACGTGATCGTGGTGGGCGGTGGCAACACCGCGATGGACGCAGTGCGTACCGCGCGCCGCCTGGGCGCAAAAACGGCCACGCTGGTTTACCGGCGTTCCGAAACTGAAATGCCCGCGCGCGCCGAGGAAGTGAAGCACGCGCGCGAAGAGGGCATCGAGTTTCGCATGTTGACGAACCCCGTCGAATTTCTGGGCGACGCAAACGGCTGGCTTACCGGTGCGCGCTGTGTACGCATGGAGTTGGGCGAGCCCGATGCAAGTGGCCGCCGCCGCCCGGTGCCGGTCGCAGGCTCCGAATTAATTCTCCCCGCCAATATGGCCATCATCGGCGTGGGCACCAGCGCCAATCCCACTGTCCAGAGCTCGGCACCCGATCTCGCCACGACGAAGTGGAACTACATCGTGGCCAATCCCGAAACCCTGCGCACCTCCAAGCGCGGCGTCTTTGCCGGCGGCGACATCGTCACCGGCGGCGCCACTGTGATTCTGGCCATGGGCGCGGGGCGCAAGGCGGCGGCCTCGATCCATGAGTACCTGACAAACAGCTCCTGGTAGACCGCGCCAATTTTTCTCTGATCAAAAAAAGTGGGCGGCAAAGCTCTCGCCCTGCCGCCGCCCTGTCCCTGGGTTGTCTTGAAGGTATTGCAATCCTACGAAACCTCTTTCTAAATTGTGATTCGATCAACGCCGGTCACTGACCACTGACCACTGACAACTGACCACTGTCGTTACTGCAAGAGCTTGGTCACTTCCTGCTGCACCTGGTTAGCTTGCGCTAATGCGGCGATGCCGGTCTGGCTTAAAATCTCGTACTTCGACATGTTCGAAGTTGCGGAAGCGTAATCGGTGGCCTGCACGGCGTTTTGCGCGGAAACCACGTTCTCCTGCTGCGTGCTCATCACCTGGCTGAGGGAGTTGAGCGTGTTGATCTGCGCGCCGATGTAGCCATCCTGGGCCGCCACATCGCTGATCGCCACGTTGAGCATGTTCAGTGCTTTCTCGGAATCCGTCTGATTGGTCAAGTCGGTTGTGTTCAGCGCCTCCCCTGCTCCGTCCGTGTAGCTCATGGTGGCCACGCCACCCGAGCCGCCAGAGTTGCCGGCGAATACCGCAGGATTCGCATTTGTCTGGACGGTGTGAGCGTCGGCAACGTCAAGAGTGGACGCTACCGTTGAGTCTGTCACTCCGACCGTATAGTATCCCGGCGAAGCAACAAAAGCGGTGGTAGCGTTGGCTGTTGTGCTGGAGACGCCCGCGGCGGTGATCGAAACCGAAGAGTCGGCTGACGTAAAGACCAGGCTACCTGCGTTTGCTCCTACTGAAGCGGTGATGCCGTAGCCCCCATCATTGATCGCCGTCAACAGAGTAGCCACAGTGTACGCATTTCCGCCGTCTCCGTTGGCGAGGTCTATTGTGCTGGTGCTGCCGTCCGAACCTTTGATCGTAAGCGTGCCGGTCAGGGCGTCCGTACCGGCGGTTACAGCGCCGGTATCGGTCAAACTGCCCACCAGGCCTGGTTGAACTCCGTTGCCCACGCCGGCTCCGGCTCCGGTGATCTCGATTCCCGTATCGACACCTGCGGCGGAGTCTCCCGCTGCCTTTCCAGTGGTAAAGCTGGCGGTCAAGCCGAGGCCCGAGTTGTTGATGGCGTTGATCAGTCCCTGTACCGTGTCGTCTGTTGAAACGTCGCCGGCGCCAACACTGATGGTCGTCGGTGTAACCACCGTGCCGTTCACTCCCTGTGTCAGGTAGTTCACGACGAGGGTGGACGTCGGATTGACCAGAGCGTCGTTAGCCGTCGCCAGCGTGCCGGCGTTCGACAGATCGATGAACACGTTATTCGAACCGTTGCTGTACTGCATTACGCCATTGGTATCGCCTACACTCGATTCCGAGAGCGCCCGGATATTCAGATCGTCGATCGAGGATCCCTCCGTCGACGAGTCTCCGGTGTAGATCGCAATATTGTTTCCGTCAAACACCTGCTGCTGGTTGTACGTGGTCGTTTGCCCAATGTTATTCACTTCGGCCAGGATCGACTGATACTCCTGGTTGGCTGCGCCATCCTGCGCAGAGTTCAGCGTGCCGTTCGAGGCCTCGGTAGCCAGCGTAATCGCGCGGTTCAACAGGCTCGTCACCTGCGACAGGGCGCCATCGGCCACCTGCAGCAAGCCCACGCCTTCGGTCGCGTTGGTCTCTGACTGCGTAAGCGCCGCCGAGTTCGCCCCCAGTCCATTCACCAGCGAAAGGCCGGCCGCGTCGTCCGCTCCGGAATTGATGCGCGACCCCGACGACAACTGCTGTAACACTGTCTGCAGGCTGGCATTCGTGTTGTTGAGATTGTTCTCAGCGTAGATCGCCGACAGATTGTTCAAAACACCAAGGGCCATGGAATCAACTCCTTCTCGGATGCCGTGTGATCTGCCCATCGTGCGGCGCTTTCATCGAAAGGTTTTGAGCGTCCGCGTCTTCCGGATGGATCTGTTCGCATCCACCCGTTTCATCGGTCCCGGCCAAAATAACTTTAGTCATTTTTTCTAAGCTTCCTAGCGGCCGGTTTTGCAGCGGGTCGATTCAGGTTGTCGCGTTGGCGTGCAAACTGTGTCGCGATGCGCTGCAATCGCTGTCGCGAAGCGGTGCAGCCAACTGTCGCGGTTTGGGGCACGCTTGCGGCGTCTCGACACCCCGAATCCCTCTATGTGCTCGCCGATTCCCGCCTCGCACAGCGCAACAAACACCGCAAACAGCAAGCCCTCCGGCGCACCGGAGGGCTTGATAAATGGATGCGAAAGAAAACCTACCGCTCCGGCTTGTATCCCGAAACGCCGTAATAAGTCATGAAGAGGTAGCAGGCGATGACCAGCAGGAATGCGTGCTGGTAGCCCGCTTTGTCGGCGACCAGCCCGAAAAGCGGCGGAACTACGGCTCCACCAAAATTGCCGATCGTGATCACGCCCGACCCTTTGCTGGTCAACGGTCCCAGTTCGGCGATGCCGAGCGCGAAGATCGTCGGATACATGATGGAGTTGGCGAAGCCGCAAAGAATCAAAGACCAGATGGCGACGTGGCCCGTCGAAAACATTCCGACGATCATCAGGGCAACGCCCAAAACGCCGAGGAAGGCCAGCAACTTGTGCGCCTTGATGGTCTTCATCAGCACCGTTCCCGCGAAGCGCCCGATCATCATCGCCAGCGGATAGCAGAAGGCCAGCACAGCGGCAACTTCTTTTTCTCCGATCCCCTGCGGATAAAGACCGCTGACCGCATGCGCGAAGGGTTGCGCCCACCGCAGGTAGTCGTCCATCGCGCTTCCCTGCGTCTCAAAGAACTTGATGGCATTGGCGGCCAGCGCAATCTCGAGACCGACATAAAGGAAGATGCCGATCATGGCCAGCACGGTGTGCCGGTAGGTCCAGATGCTGCGTCCTGCCAGCGCCCCGCCATCTTTCGACGGCCGGAAATCGCGCGTCCCGGTGACGGCCGGCAGGTGCATCCCCATGATGATGAAGCCCAGCGCGAGCAAGGCACACGCGATGGCGATATAAGGCGCCTGCACCGTGTGCGCGATGGCTGCCTGGGTTTTTACCTTTGCAGGATCGGTCAGGATGAATACGCCCACCACAATCGGGGCCATGGCCGTTCCCAGCGAATTGAACGCCTGCGCCAGCGTGAGACGCGCCGGAGCACTGCTTTCCGGGCCAAGGATCGAAACGTACGGATTCGCCGAGGTCTGCAGTCCGCAAACGCCTGTGGCCAGAACGAAGCTGGCGGTGAGGAAGAATGGGAAACTGATCATCGCGGCCGCGGGCACGAAGAGCAGCGCGCCCAGCACCATCACAAACAACGAAATGACCATGGTCCGTTTGTAGCCCACCATTTCAATCACTTTGGAAGCAGGGACCGAGAAGATCAGGTAGGCAAAAAACCACGACGAAGTCACCAGATTCGACCACGCGTGACTGAGATGGAAGATGTCTTCGAGTTTCGGCGAGAGATTGCTGTTCAGATTGGTCAGAAATCCAAAGATCAGGAACAGGCCGGTGACGATGATGAACGGAACGGTGTAATTGGGCGTGCTGGGTGCAGCCGCGGGCGTAGAACGCGATGCCATAGAAGTACTTCCTCCGCTGAATATCAAAAAGACAGGTTGAAAGGTGCCGCAACCACTGTACGCACCGCGGGCGGGTGTCGTCCACCACTGCGTGGCCATTGCGTGACGGGCCGAAGCCCCGGCGTACTCCGGATCATTGCTCCGGCGCGATAACATGGTCCGCATTAGCGATGCACGCGGCTTGCATGTGGCCTTGAATGAGAGGTTCCAGAGGACAGACTTCAAAATCTCCGTAGATGGTCCATCCGCCTACGTTCGGCGTGCCTTTGGGCAGCGCGAAATGTAATTGGGGTGACTCGTTGTCCAGGGTTTGTTCGTCGTGGATGAAGCCATATCGGTTACTGTAAATGCCGTAAATGTGGTGAGTTCCGATTTGCCAGAGTCTGGTTGAGGGTGTGCCGTTGCCAGCCGTGAGCCTACCATGAATATGCACGCAGCTTTGGGCGATCTCATGCGTCTTACAGGGTTCTTGCCGATAGTTCTTTTGGGCCAATGCTCGGCCAGAGACTAGAAGTGCTAGGATCACCATGATTCGGATCATGTTCGACACTGTATACCAGTTGAGGAAAGTAAGCTTCTTCGTTAGCTCGCTAGGTTGATTCTGTGCGCGTCCGATCTGCTCTAC
>JBEKEP010000181.1:0-8227 GCA_050013775.1 Occallatibacter sp.
ACGGTGGCTTGTGGACTTTTCACGTTCCTGGCGCTGGTGGGGATGACGCTTTCTGACTATATGACTCGTGCATGGGGACGGTGGTAACAAGACAGTTGTCAGTGATCAGAATGAGGGCCGCCTGCGGGCGGCCCTTTTGCGTACACCTGGTCCGCCCCGGCTTAACGGTCAATGATAGTTCCAGATGAGGCTTGCCTGCTTGCGGAGGTCGGCATCGTACAGCAAGAAGCCCTCTGTGGCTTCCGGCTGGCTCAGCAGAAAGATCAGTTCTGATTTACCGTCGTTGTCATAATCTCCAGCATCGAGAAGAGTCAGAAATCCTCCGAGGCGCCGGACAGTGCCGTTCGCAGACACAAAAAACCACGGGTCCGACAGAGGATCGTTGGGATCGTCGACATATCCGCAATTTCCCGCATTCAGATCAGATTCCACGAGGAATGAGTTTTTGTTGGACGCGTATGCGATGGGCAGTTTGAGCTCTGAATCGGGAAAACTCCAGTCGCGTTGCACAATCGCCTCATCCCTGCAGCGAGAGAGGTGCGGGAAATCCCGGCGAAATGCGAGGCGCACCAGGGCGGCGATGCTGTCTGGAAGTGGGGTCACGCGCTTCCAGCCGTCCGGGTTGCCAAAATTTGGTGCAGAGACGACGACCAGAGGGCGCCTGCCTTTCGTTGGACCCATCCCCATTGGAGCGTATTTTCCGGATGGTGCTCCGACTGAAGGGGTGGCGGCAGCGGGAGTGATGATGGTTTGAACCAATGTCTTGGGCGGGACCCCCCTCCGTCCGGGGCCGTACCCGCTCCATCCCGTTTCACACTTGATTTGGCCGAGGTCTCTTCCGTCAAAAGCGACGGTCCAGGTCATGCGCGCGGGAAGTGAGTCAGGGACTATATTCCGCCATCCGGAGCGCGTTTTTTCGAAGGCTGGCCTGACAAAGCGTTGCGACGAAACCCCTGGCTGCCAGTTGACCATTTCTTCGCGGGCGTCATCGAGAATGCCGACGAAGATCTTGCCTTTGGCCCCGTTCGGCGCGGCGGGAGGAACCTGGGCCGGCGCTGCAGGTGCAATCGCTGTTGCGACGAGAAGTGTCCACAAGGCGATGTGCATGAGTGCCTCCTCTTTTCGTCGGCAGAAGAAGTCTACTCTTCGTCCCGTGGAAATCAAAAGTTGCCTGGGGGCCGATTGCAATTCCCTCACAACGACGGTTTTGGCGGCTTGACGATAGTCCACGCATTCGCGCCGGTCACCTTTACCGGTCGCCGGAAGAGCTTGCCGTCTTGCATAACGTAGAGCCAGTTCTGGTCACCGCTGCCCGCGAAAGTGATCGCCGTCAACCTCCCGCCGCCGGGAACGGGCGGATTCAGAATCTCCACGATGCGTCCGTTTTGCATGGCGACCTGAATGCCGAGTGGCGTGGCGAAGTAGACTTGGCCATTCGTGTCCTCCGCGACGCTCCATATGCGGTCGCCTTGCAAGCTCGACTCTGTGGTCTCCGGTATTTCCAGGCGATAAAAGGGTTCGCCGTTGACGAGCGAGCCATCGGCCGCGATCTGGAAGGACCAGCTGTAACGTGAAACCGCATCGGTAACCACGAGCATCGACTGGTCGGGCGAGAGGGCGAGACCCGACGGCACGACAATTGCCCGATCCATCTCCTGCGATTCCACCTTGCCCGAAGCATCGATTCGGCCTGATAACGTTCTTCCGCTCCCGCTAAAGTAAATCGTGCCATTCTGTGCGACCACAAAGTCGTAAATGCCAAGGCCTCGCGCAATAATCTTCAGATCATTTGACGGACCGGTAGTCTCATCCAACGAAACGATTTCGTCAGTTCCCAAATACGCATACCAGCGGCCGTTGGCGCCGAGTCTGAGGCGCCTCACGCCGCCTTTCAATTGGAGAAATTGCGTCGCGTTTCCATCTCCATCGACGCGCTCGACGGCATTTCCGCCGCAAATATATACATTGCCCTTCGTATCGGAGGTCAGGCTCCAAACTTGTCCATGATCACGGTCGATAATGTGATCGCCGCCAACCTGCTGCCACGGCTTGTCCAGATACAGCGTCGAGAACACGCGATTCGAAGTGTCGTACCCGGCTTCGTGCGCGGCCGGCGGCTCGTGCACCGTCATCGGCTCCGGATAGCCGCGCCACAGCCAGCGCAGCGCATCCGGCAAATCGGCTCCGCCCTGCTTCAGGTTGTGCGCTTCGGTGCCCATCTCAAACTTCACGTCGTAGCCGGCGAACTCCAGCGCCTCGTGCATCACCTGGTTATTGATCGGCCAGCTTCCGAACGGTGAACTCCCGAATGGCTCGGGAGGGACGATGTGGTCCGCCGTCCCGTCCTGCATCCAGATGCGGATCGGCTTTGGCTCCGTCTTGCGCACCAGTGCCGGCAGCGCGTCCGCGCCCTTCATCGACACGTACGTCCCGATGAAGCTCAGCACGCGGTGAAACTGGTCGGGCCGGTTCCACGCCGCCGCGAATGCGCCCACCGCGCCCGTGCTCACGCCGCTCAGCCCGCGGTCGTCGGGATTCTTCGACAGGTTGTAGTTTTTGGCCACAGCAGGAATCAACTCGTTGATCAGAAAATCACTGAAGCGCGGCGTCAGCGAGTCGTATTCATAAATACGGTTGTAGCGGTTCTGGTCGGCATCGCTCACGACCGGCAGAATCCCGGGATCGACGAAGATGCCGATCATTGGCGGCAGGTCGTGCTTGGCGATCAGGTTGTCGAAGACCACCGGCACGCGCATTGAGTTGCCCAGCGCCTGGCTGCCGTCGAGAAAAATCATGAACGCCGTGGGCTTGCTGGCGTCGTACTGCGCGGGGACGTAGACGGCGCAGTTGTGTGGCGTGCCGGGGTAGGCTTTGCCCGGCGGCAGAACGAACTTCGTCACCGTGCCTTTGGGCACGCCGTCCCGCGGTTGGGAATCGGGCCCGAGCGTGTAGTCCTGCGCGGGCAGTGCCATTGCTGCGGTGAGCAGCAGCAGAGAAAACAGAATTGGTTTCATGGAAAACCTGGCTATAAAGTTTGACGCGATCGAATCGAGGAGACACGCGCCCGCAAGCAGCGCAACGCAACCATCCTACAAGGCCAAGCGCTCATTGAGAATGGAACCTGAGGCCGCCCGCTCGTGATTTCCGCACCCGCCACGTCACAAATCCCCTTCGAACTCGCCGCGCTCGCCAGCCAACCCCGCGTTCTTGTGCGGCGCAACGGGCCTCCGCGCAAGCAGGGCAAATGCGTCGTCTATTGGATGCAGCGGGCTGTGCGAGCCATCGACAATCCAGCATTGGACGTGGCCATTGAAGCAGCCAACATTCTCGGGATTCCGGTCGTCATTTACTTTGGAGTCATTCCCAACTACCCCAACGCCAACCTGCGCCACTACCATTTTCTGCAGCAGGGCTTGCGCGACGCCCAGGAAGACGCGGCCGCGCGCGGCATCGGTTTCATCGTCCGCCGCGCACCCGACAAGCTCGAAGCCTTTCTTGAGGAGGTCCGCGCCGCGCTGCTGATCGGCGACGAAAACCCATGCCGCGAGCCGGAGCGCTGGCGCCGTGCCATGGCCCGCCGTCTCAAAGTCCCTTATTGGACCGTCGACGCGGACGTCGTTGTTCCTTCGCGCGTCTTCAACCGCAGCTTCGTTCTCCTGCACCACTTTCGCCCGCATCTCAAGGCGGAGTTGCCCAAATATCTCGTCGCACAGGCGCGCATCGCACCCCTCCATACCTGGAAACCGGCCGAGGGCCCTCCAGGCTTTTCACTTTTGGAAGACATCACGGCAGGGTTTAAGAATCTCGACCGCTCCGTTCAGCCCGTCGACACCTTTACCGGTGGTACCCGCGCTGCTCTCAAGCGTCTCCGCGAGTTCGTCGCGCGCGATCTCGCCACCTACGACGAACGTCGCAACCACCCCGAAACCGCCGGCACCAGCCGCCTGTCGCCATATCTGCATTTTGGCAACATCGGCCCGCTCACCATCGCGCTGGCGGTCGAGAAAGCTGTTAAGTCCGGCAAAATTCCGCCGAAGACCAGCGAAAGATTTCTGGAACAGTTGATTGGCTGGCGCGAGTTGGCGGTTTTATTTGTGCGCCACGAGCCCAGCTACGACACCTGGGAGTGCGCCGCGCCCTGGGCCCGCAAAACGCTGCTCGAGCACGCCTCCGACCCGCGCCCAGCCAAGTACACATTCGCCCAACTGGAGCGCGCCGAAACTCACGACGACCTGTGGAACGCCGCGCAGCGGGAAATGACCGCGACCGGCTGGATGCACAACTACATGCGCATGTACTGGGCCAAGAAAATTCTGGAGTGGTCGCCCGATCCCGCCACTGCCTTCGACTGGGCCGTTATCCTCAACGACCGCTACCAACTCGACGGCCGCGATCCCAGCGGCTACGCAGGCATCGCCTGGGCGATCGTCGGCAAGCTCGATCGTCCCTGGTTTGATCGCCCCGTCTTCGGGCTGGTGCGCTCCATGACGGGCGCCTCCACGGCGAGAAAATTCGACTCTGCGACCTATATGCGCCGGCACAGCGAGCCCCGCTGAGTCCTTCTTTTGCTGCCTTGCCTCTTCTGTATCCGCAATCACATGGGGCACCATTCTCGGCTGTCCTATAATGGGCCACAATTTCAAACCCGGAAACTGCGTGTTTCGTTGAGCGTTATTCGATGGATTCTGTGCTCATCCCCATTGGAAGATTTTCAGAATAGGGGAAGCGAGAATCCGATTTCGGATGCGCGCCGCGAAGCCAATGTTCGATCCGATCGTTTATCAAAATCTTCGTAATCACAGGGCAGGGAAGTTCAAACCTCCTGCGCTGGCGCCGGCACACCGCACCGCCTGGGTCCGCTTTGTGCTGGTCGCGGGTCTTCTCGTCGATCTTGCATTCGGCCCTGCGCTACTGACGCAACAACGCGTCGCGCCGATGCCGTCCGCATCTTCAGAACAATCCAGATCGAAGACAGGGACGCAATCCGCAGCGCAACCGCAGCCTCTGCCGCCGCGCGTTCTAGTCGCCCAGCGCTTTCTCGCGCAACGCGGAGTGGTTCCCGGCCATCGCGCCCAAGCCCGCTTGCTCACTCAACATCGCTTTAGCGCCGCAACTTCCGCGCGGCCTATGGCAGCTTCGGCGCAGAGTTCCGGCAACCCCGCCGCCAGCGCCACATGGCAGCCGCTCGGCCCCACGACCGTCCTTACTCCGGAATTCAGCCTGGTCACCGGCCGCATCTCCGCCGTCGCGTTCGATCCCTCTGACACGACGGGCAACCGCATCTTTATCGGCACCACCGGCGGCGGCGTGTGGAGCTCCAGCAACGCCGGCACGTCCACTGTTTCGAACATCGTCTTCAACCCGCAAACCGACGCCGTCGCCGCTCTGGGCGGAGCGATAGACGCATCCATCAGCATCGGCGCGCTCACCGTGCAGCCGGGCGGGACCGGAGTCATCCTCGCCGGTACCGGCGATCCCAACGATGTTCTCGATTCCTACTACGGCGCAGGCATTCTGCGCTCCACGGACGGCGGTAACAGCTGGACCCTGATCCAGGGAACCTCCGACGCAGAAGACGGGCTCAGCTCTCTTGACGTGGTCTTTGGCGGCGTGGGTTTTGCCGGCTTTGCCTGGAGTTCCGCCAATCCTCAACTGGTCGTGGCTGCGGTAACCGATTCCTACGAAGGCGATGTGGTCGATGCCGAAGGCGATTTGGTTGCCGCGAATTTGCCGGGCAGGACTTGCGAGGGTCTTTACTATTCCACAGACAGCGGGGCCACGTGGCATCTGGCCACCATCACGGACGGCAGCGGCGCCGTGGTGCAGTCGCCGAGCCATCCGCTGCTCGGGCCTAACGGCGACGCGGCCACATCCGTCGTCTGGAATCCGGTGCGCCAGTTGTTCGTGGCCGCGGTGCGCTATCACGGCTATTACCAGTCCTCCGACGGCATCACCTGGACGCGCCTTGCCGATCAGCCGGGCGCGGGACTCACCAGCGTTCTTTGCCCCACCAATACGCAGGTTCCCGGCGACGTGGCTTGCCCCATCTTTCGCGGTACGCTCGCCGTCAATCCCCAATCCGGCGACACCTTTGCCTGGACCGTCGATCTCAACAATCAGGACCAAGGACTGTGGCAGGACAAGTGCGCAATCAGCGGCGGCGCCTGCACGAACTCCACCATCACATTTGCACAACAGTGGAATACCACCGCTCTTGAAACCAGCACCCTCGAGGGAGCGGCGACCATTGCCAACGGCAACTACAACCTTGCGCTGGCAGCGGTTCCATCGGGCCAGGACACGCTACTGCTGGCGGGCGCGAACGATTTGTGGAAGTGCAGCCTGGCCATGGGCTGCGCCTGGCGCAACACCACCAACTCCACCACCTGCATGAGCGCCGAGGTGGGCGAGTTCCAGCACGCGCTGGCCTGGAACTCCTCGAACCCGCTGGAGATATTCGTTGGCAACGACAGCGGCCTTTGGCGCTCGACAGACGCCATCGGCGAAACCGGCTCGGCCTGTTCCGCCACCGACTCCACACATTTCCAGAACCTGAATGGCAGTCTCGGCTCGCTGGCCGAGGTAGACGGCCTCTCGCCTATCGTGATTTCCTCGTACAACCTGATGGCCGGTCTCGGCGTTAACGGTTTCGCCGGTGTCAAGGGCTCCGCCGTCACCACGGATTGGCCGCAGATTCTTTCCGGCTACGGCGGTCCGGTGGCCATCGATCCCATCAACACCTACAACTGGTACGTCAACGACCAGCCTGGGGTCGCCATTTATCTATGCTCGCAGTCGGCGCCTTGCACGCCCTCTGCCTTTGGCGCAACTCCGGTGGTCAGCGATGCCGATGTCGCAGGCGATGGCGACGCCATGCCTTTGCCCGCGCCCTTCCTGGTCGACCCCGTCGACGACACGCAGTTGCTCGTAGTCACCTGCCGCGTCTGGCGCGGCCCAGCCAGCCCCGGCTGGACCCTGGCGAATGCCATCAGCCCCATCCTCTCCGGCGGAGCTTCTGCCATCGCCTGCAATGGCAACGCGCTCACCCGCTCCATCGCCGCTATGCCTGTGGCCTCCGGCGGCGAAATCATCTATCTCGGCATGTACGGCTCTGCCACCAATGGTTCGCTCCTGCCCGGCCACGTCCTGAGCGCCGTCTACAATCCCGCCTCCGGCTCCATGCCCACGTGGAACGATCTCACCCTGAATCCCGTGGTCAACAGCGCGCACGCGCTCAACTACTACGGCCTCGACATCTCCAGCATCACCATCGACGCCCATGACACTACCGGCAATACGGTCTACGTCACCGTGGAAGGCATGCCCAATCAGGCGGAAGAAATTGAGACTGTGTACCGCACCACCAACGGCGGTTCTACCTGGACCAACATCTCGTCCAATCTGCCTTACGCGCCCGCCAGCAGTCTGGCGGTCGATCCGCAAAATGCCAACACGGTCTACGTGGCCACCGATGCCGGCGTCTACTTCACGCCAGAGGTTGCCAACTGCGGGACATCGTCTTCCGATTGCTGGTCGGCCTTTGGCACTGGGCTTCCCGCCGCTCCCGCCGTGGCTCTCAGCGCCGCTCCCGCCTCCGCTTCAACGCACGTGCTGGTCGCGGCCACCTACGGGCGCGGCATCTGGCAAACGCCGCTCTGGACCGCGGGCACGGCTCTCAGCGCCGCATCCGTTACTCCCACTTCGCACACATTTGGCAACCAGGGCTTCAATTCCACCAGCAGGCCCTTCGCCATTACGCTTCTCAACACCGGCAGCATCGCCCTCCTGCCCACTTCCATTGACCTCACCGGCGATTTTGCTGAAACCGACAACTGCGCAAATCAGTCCATCGCTCCCGGCTCCAGTTGCACGATTCAGGTCACGTTTACGCCGCAGGCCACCGGCCCGCTTACGGGCCAGATGATCATTTACGCCAACGTCTACGGCGGCCAGCTCAGCGTCGATCTCAACGGCGTTGGAACCGCTTCCGGCACGGTGACTCTGAGCCCGGCCAGCGAGAGCTTCGGCCAGATCGAGGAGGGAACTGTCTCCCCGGCGCTTACGATCACCGTCGCCAACAGCAGCCTTGCGGCCGTTCCTATCAGCAGCATTTCTGTCACCGCGCCGTTTGTGCTTTCCGGCAACGGCTGCGGTGTCGTCAGTCTCGCCGCCGACGCCGATTGCCCGTTGCAGGTGGAGTTTGCGCCCACTACGACAGGCGCCTTCA
>JBEKEP010000182.1:0-8131 GCA_050013775.1 Occallatibacter sp.
CGCCGGCACCTTTGACGCCAGCTGCGGTTCACTCTCGACATCCTATTGCGACGGAAAGAACATCATTGGTTATAAAGCCGCCGTTCTGACTCCAGAGAGTAGCAACTTCTTCGTCGCGCGCGTGGACCATGACTTCGGCCCCAAGTGGCACGCGATGGCGAGCTACCGCTTCTACAGGTTCGAAAACATCACGAGCAATCAGGTCGACATTGGCGGTGTGCTGCCCGGCGATAAGGTCGGCGTGCCGACCGCCATCGCGCCCCGCCCTCAGGAGCCCTGGTTCCTGGTCGTGGGCGTCACCACCAACATCAGCAGCAGCCTCACCAACGACTTTCACTACAGTTACACGCACAACTATTGGAATTGGAAGGACGACTTCGCGCCCGCCCAAATCTCAGGTGCGCAGGGCGCCATCGAACCCCTGGGCGAGAACACAACTACCGTTCTCTCTCCGTACAACGTGAATGCGCAAAGCATCCGAACCCGCACCTGGGATGGCAAAGACAATTTCTTCAGCGACAACCTGACAAAATTGAAGGGCAAGCACCTGATCCAGACCGGCGGTCAGTTCCAGCATAACTTCAGCTTCTTCTCCCGCACCGACAACGGCGCCAGCGTCAACTTCACGCCGACCTACCAGATTGGTGATACCAGTGGCGGTGGTGCAATTACTTACACGGGACTCAACGCCGTGGGAG
Source organism: Occallatibacter sp. (assembly GCA_050013775.1). GTDB lineage: Bacteria > Acidobacteriota > Terriglobia > Terriglobales > Acidobacteriaceae > Telmatobacter. The sequence continues at coordinate 699 of JBEKEP010000182.1, forward strand.
CGGGGACCTCCGCCCAAGCCCGAATCCTCGACACCTACTTCGGTCTCGTTACCGATACGCAGGTGGCCGACACCTACACCAACACCTCCAGCGGCCTCACACTGAATGGGCCGCTAGTCCCTGCTATCGGCCACGCCAGCGCCCCTTACTACAATATTTACGTCTCCGATGCGTGGCACGCCTTGCCGACACTGACAGTGACTCTCGGGTTGAGCTACGCCGTCGAGATGCCGCCCACTGACCGTAATGGCAATGAGTCCCTGCTCACCGACGCCAACGGCAACCCGCTCAGCACCCAGCAGTTTTTGGACAATCGCAAGGCCGCCGCCCTCACCGGACAGATCTACAATCCCGAGATCGGCTGGGCCGAGATCCACAATGTGACAGGCAATCGCAAATATCCCTATAACCCCTTTTACGGCGGAGTTAGCCCGCGCCTGTCAGCCGCGTGGACTCCAAAGTTCAATAACGAGGGCCTGAGGAGGCTTTTCGGCGAAGGCGCCACTGTGCTTCGCGTGGGATATGGCCGCATCTATGGCCGCGTGAACAGCGATGCTCAGATCCTTCCGCTGCTGGCTGCGCCTGGATTGATTCTTGGAACCCAGTGCAAATATCCGCAATCCAATGGCACCTGCAGCCAAAGCAACTTCACCGACGCGACGGCCTATCGATTTGGCAGCACAAGCCAGGGTGAAGACGGTCTCTCGCCCGTTCTGGCCAGCGCGCCCGTGACGAGCACGCTTCCGCAGCCCTATTTCCCGGGCTACGCGGGTCCCGCCATCGCGAGCTCCTCGGGGGTTGACGTGTCCATGCGCCCCAACGACGTCGACAACTTCAACGTCTCGGTGCAGCGGCAAATTAACCCCAGGATTCTGATGGAAGTCGGCTACATCGGGCGGCTCACTCATCACGAGTTCAACCAGATGAACCCCAACTCGGTGCCTTACATGTTGACGCTGGGCGGTCAATCGTTCGAGGCAGCGTACGACGCGGTCGAATCAGCCCTCGGTTGCACCACCTCGGCCAGCCTCTGCGCCAAGAGCGCGATTCCTACTGGCATCGCCGCCCAGCCGTTCTTCGAAGCCGCTTTGGGCGGCGTTAACTCAACCTTCTGCACCGGCCATGCGAGCTGCACGGCTGCACTCCTGGCCAACGCAACGTATGCCTCCGACTTCCGCCAGCAGAAAGTGTTCAGTCTGTGGCAGAGTCTCGATAACAACACATCCGGCGCTGCCGCTTCAGCGAAGAACCCCCAATTCAACTTCGCCCGCAGCCTGATGGGCACTCCTACCTCGAACGCCACCTACGGTTCCGGTGGCCAGGTGGTAAGCGGCATGAACCAGGACGTGCCGAACGGCTACAGCAACTACAACGCGGGGTACGTCTCCTTCAAAACCAGCGCGTGGCGCGGCCTGACGCTGCAGGAGAACTTCACTTACAGCAAAGCTCTGGGACTGCAGCCAGGGAACCAATCCGCCAGCGGGGCAACCGACGTGGATAACTTCAATCCGAGCGAGCAATATGGCCGTCAGGCCTGGGATCAGAGGTTCATCTTCAATACCTTTATCGTCTATGAAACTCCCTGGTACCAGCAGCAGCGCGGCATTATCGGCCGCTTTGCAGGCGGCTGGACGCTCTCTCCAGTCCTGGCCGCCGGCACAGGCCAACCGCTTACCTGCACGACCAATAACTCCGGACAGAGTTTCGGCGGCAACGATGGAAACAACCTGACCGACACCGAAAGCTGTGTCTTCGTAAACAACTACGCCGGCGGGTACCATACGCATCGCGGTGTTCTCGGCGGCACAGATCCGAACGGAGTAGCCGTTGGCACTTCGGTTCATGCCGGCAGCGCCGGGGCCGCTGTCAACATGTTCACTGACCCCGTTTCTGTCTTCGATAACGTCCGTCCTCTCATCCTCGGCCTCGACAGCCATTCCGGTGGCGCCGGCGTCATCAGCGGCCTCCCTTACCTCAACCTCGACCTCAGTATCAAGAAGAGACTCGTGGTCCACGATCGGTACAGCCTAGAGCTGAGCGGCGTCTTCGAAAACGTGATGAATCATCTGGACTTTGCCAACCCCAGCCTCAGCCTGCAGTCAACGAGTTCCTGGGGTGTCACCAAGACACAGGGCAATTCACCACGTCAGATCCAGGGCGGCCTTCGGACTAACTTCTAAAGACTCAACCACACAAATGCGAACGGTCTTTCGATCTTCCCCTGACGCCGTTCGCATTTGAGACAAGGCAACACAGTGATCGGCTTTGAATTGGCGGCTCCTGCGGCCGTAAAATTGCGCATCCGGCGCAGGTGGATTATTTCCAGCGCTGTGGTCGCAGGGCTGCTGTTTTGGGTGTCCGGCGCGGTGGCTCTCAGTGCGGGGCACGGCTCCTGGGGAGCGATCCTGCGCGGAGCGACGCTCCTCCTTGCTGGCGTCGTGGTTCTGCGCAGACCGACTCTGCTGGCTTGGACTTTCTTCGCCATGCTCGCGGGAATTGAGTTGGGGCTTGATTTTCCGCGCATCGCCGCGCAGGCACAATTGCCCGGCGACCTGTTTCTTCGCCTGGTGCGCATGGTGGTGGCGCCGCTGATTCTCACCAGCATTCCGGCCGGCATCGCCGCGCACAGCCATTTGCGATCGGTAGGCCGCGTGGCCGTCAAGGTGCTCATTTACTTTGAAGTGGTCACCACGGCTGGGCTTATCATTGGCTCGCTCGCAGGTATCATTTCCGGCGCAGGATCGGGCGTCACGCTGCCCGCATCGTCCCACTCGAGCTCCCTCCCAACTCAACAGGTTCCTCACGGCTGGCAGCAAACGTTGCTAGATCTTTTTCCCGAGAACATCGCCCAGGCTGTCGCAGAAAATCGCATTTTGCAGGTCGTCATCTTCGCCATACTCTTTGGAATCGCCTTGGCCACCTTGCCGGAGGAGAAGCGCGCGCCGTTAGCAAATGGATTGAAGGCGCTCACCAGTGCCATTTCGCAGATGGTTCGCATCATCACGTATCTAACGCCGCTTGCCGCCGGATCCGCGCTGGCATACACGGTGGCGACAACGGGGTTCGCTTCACTTGTGCCGCTGGCCAAGCTCGTTATCACCTGCTTTATCGCTCTCGCCTTCTTTTGTCTTGTTGTCGTGTTGCCGCTGCTTCTCTTCTTCAGGATTCCACTGCGAAGATTTGCCGTTGCCGTAAGTGAGCCGGCAGCCATTGGCTTCGCGACGGGGACTTCCGAGGCGGCATTACCTCTGGCCATGGAACGGATGGAAGAGCTGGGCGTTCCCGGGTGGATCGTCTCCTTCGTAATTCCCCTTGGCTACAGCTTCAATATGGATGGCTCGAGCGTGTACATGTCTCTGGCTGCGGTATTCGCCGCCCAGGCGGCGGGCATCCATCTTACGTTCGGGCAGCATGTTGGAATGCTGGCCCTTCTGGTATTGGCGAGCAAGGGAATGGCCGGCGTGCCTAAAACAGTTTTTGTGATCCTGCTAACGACGGCAAGCGCCGTCCATCTTCCCACCGCTCCCATTCTGATGATTTTGGGCGTAGACACGCTCATGGATATGGGCAGAACCGCGGTGAACGTGATGGGAAACTGCGCCGCCAGCGCGGTAATCGCTAAGTCCGAGGATAAGTTCGCCTTCTCTGGAACAGCGAACGTTGATAACTGACATCGGCACTTCAATGCAGAGCCAAAAGACAGTGGAGGATTGAATGAATATCAGAAAGATTTGCTGCGGAGCAGCTTTTGGCTTCGCACTGCTAACGCGATTTGCGAGCGCACAAACCCCGATCCCGGCAAATATCGAACAACACCTCAGGGCCGCCCGCGAAGCAGCAAAGTTCGAATGGGTGGGCACGCTGTCGCGGAATTGTGTCGCCCCCGAACTCGGTCCGCCGGAGATCGGCGAGCGCGGATCCATTCCCGACCGATGGCTTTGGTATGCCCGGCCGGCGAAGGTGTTCGACAACCTCTACTTCGTTGGCACCAGAATTCATTCCTCGTGGGCGCTGACGACCAGCGACGGAATCATTCTCATCGACACGCTCTATAACTACGCGGTCGAGCCAGAGATCGTCGACGGCCTGAAGACGCTTGGTCTTGATCCCGCGAAGATTAAGTATGTGCTCATAACCCATGGGCACGGCGACCACGATGAGGGCGCGGCACTGCTACAGGATCGCTATGGTGCGCGTGTTGCGCTGGGGCCGGGAGACTGGGAGCTGATCGACCGGGCGAGGTCAATGCCGGGTGGTAAGCCCAAACGAGACATCACAGTTACGGACGGTCAGAAAATTACGTTGGGCGATACGACTGTGACGGTCGTCCTCACGCCGGGACACACACCAGGAGCATACGGTCTCATCTTCCAGGTGAGGGATCATGGGCGGCCGCTTACCGTGGCATACGCCAGCGGAACAGCATTCTCCTTTCCCTACGACAGGCCGCATTTCGATGTCTTTATTGCATCGCAGAAGAAAATGGCCGCAGCAGCAGCCGACGCGGGCGCGACCGTCGTGCTCTCCAATCATTCAGCATTCGACAATGCGGTTACGCGCGTCAACCTGATCCCAGCTCGCCGGCCAGGCGATCCGCATCCCTTCGAAGTCGGCGCCCCGGTTGTGGCGGATTACTTCACGGTGTTGGAAGAATGTGCTTTGGCGACCGAGACAGGATTGTCGAAGTGAGATGCAAAATGCCAAATTCTGCACGCGCTCTCGGATCCGGGGCAGCACTCACGGCCGGATGTACGATGTTGTCTGTCATTTTCCTGATTGCGACCTTGGCACATAGTCAAGCCGCGTCTTCCGGTGGACTTCGAGAGCTGCTACAAAGCATCCCCGATCTTCAACTCAAAGTGACAGAGGTCCAAGTCAGTCCGCCCCTCATTCTGACTGGAATTTCAGCCGTCAGCGCGGACCGCGATGGACATTTATATGTCATTCATCGGCCGGAAACCGGCGATCCCATCGTGGAGTTGGATCGCAATGGAAATCTCATTCGCTCCTGGGGAAAAGGCCTCTTTAAAGTCCCGCACAGCATCCGCCTCGACGGTGCAGGCAACATCTGGGCGATCGATGCCAATAAGTCCATAATCTTCAAATTCACTCCGGAAGGCCGCCAGCTTCTTGAAATTCAGGTTGGAGGCGTTCCCGATCCAACTCGAGAATTCTGCGGCGCTACCGACATCGCGTTTGCCCGGAATGGTCACTTATTCGTGACGGATGGTTATTGCAATGCACGGATTCTGGAATACAGTGCAGACGGGAAAAAGTTGAATGAGTGGGGATCGCACGGTTCCGGCCCCGGCCAGTTTAACCTCGTTCACTCGATTGCCATCGGGCCAGATGGAAATGTCTATGTGGCTGATCGCGAAAACGGCCGCATCCAGTGGTTTAGCCAATCCGGCAAATATCTCGGCGAATGGGATTACGGAGGGCAACTCCACTCGCTGGCATTCAGCAAGAACGGCGACTTATACATCGTGTTGCATCCGAAGGAAGCTCCACCGGAGAAAGAGTCTTATGTAGTAAAGATCGATCCGTCCAACGGAAATCCACTCGGCAAGTTCCCTGTTCGATCGCATGAATTGAGCATCGCTGCGGACGGAGTCCTTCTGCCGGCCACGCGGAGCAGCCAACTCCTTCTTCTTGCGCCTCCGACCTGAGCGGGCCGTGAACGGAGTCCAGGCGAGACCAAACCTAATTCCACGCAATTCCAACCCGCTTCCTCAAGCGACTCGACCTTTCGTTGAGAGCGGAGCGTCCGCCTTTTAGCCCATTATCGCCACACTGGCCCCTAGGCGTCATCGTTAGCGCGAGGTCGATCATTATCGGCTGATCTGTCTCCGTTTGATCCTCGCTTAAGACCAACAACCTTAGCGCGTTTCCCAATCCTCGCGTACGATGTTGAAGCGCAGCATGAAGGACATTCTCGATGACCTGATACCCGTTTCCTGTCGTCCGAGTTTGCAGATGATAATGGCCGCTATCACTTAATGGGTTAGCAGACCGGGGATCATCTCCGCGCCGGCCGGAATGTGATGCTGCACTTGGCCATTAGATTATCGAGCGCTTGCGGTTCATCATTGATCGACCGACCGGCCCTCCGCGTGATGACTGACTAGCATGAGTGGAAATCGCTCGCAAAAGGCAACCAACATAGCTTTAGATCACATGTGCCGTAGACTGTGCCATGCATTGCGTACCCAGATTCGTTGAATCAATGTCTTAGGCGACCAGACTAGAGTGCTTCCGTGCGGGCTCGTTCTAAAGGTAAATGCTTGATTCTTTAGTCGTAGTCCCCGGCGGTCCAAGCTCCGGTATGCTGATCCGGCATCAGCAAGCCCCAATCCTCTGATTGCAAGATTCCTGAGGTCGCGCGCCGGCCGGTTTGCAAGAAGTGTGCCGAGAAAATGGAGGACCACTCCGACGGAAAGCGGTCAGAAACTTTGCCGGTTAGTCCTGCCATTGCCCGACAGAATTCCGTTAATCAACCGTTCGGCTGAGGCGCACATCCGGCACGCAATACACCGTTAGAAGATTAATCTGCGCGCAGTTCTGGAAGTGCTGCTATTGATCGAGCAAATCAGTGGTCACCGCCTCATACAGCCAGACGAGGCAGAGTCAGAGACGTGTTTTCAATCAACCGGCAAGTTTCTGTTCAATCCACTCGTCGAGGACGGAGGCGCGGAAGCGCCAGACCTTGCCGATCTGCAAGGCGCGAATTGCCCCGCTCCGTGCTAGCTTCTGGAGCGTCTTGGGATGGATTCGCATGATCGCTGCCGCCTGGTTTGAGTCGAGCAGTGGCTCTGGGCAAAATGCGCTGGTCGGAAATGCCTGCAGCCGAACCCTCGAAGGCTCAGCACCAGTTGCGGCTGCCGACTGGGTTTTCTCCGGAATGCCCCGCACGGTTAATCTTTCTTTTCCCGGAAAAGCATTGTACAGATCGTTTCGCGCCCCAATGCCGGCAACTGAAGAAGATGGCTCCATCGCACGGCCATCCTCTCTTCGTATCGCATTATTCATCACGGTCCTCCACAACGGTACTGCAAGAATATTCCTATATATTACCATAATTACAGCAAAAAGATATTAAGTATAGTGAGAAAGATGACGCGATTAAATTGCTCACAAATAAGGCCATATCTTTCTATTTCCTGGTAAATGCGATGGTTGGGCCAGTCGGTCTCTGGTCTTTAGCGGGCTCGTCGCCCCTTCTACTGCGTTGTTTTCAACCCCTGGCCAGATTCAGCGCGTAGCGAGCGTGCTTGCGCTCACCTGTGCGGATAAGCGCGCCCTTTTCTGTGAGGTCGGCTAAATCGCGAGTTGTGGTGGCGGGTGAGGCTCCGGTGATCGTGCTGTAGTTGCCCGCGCTCAGTCCGCCCTTGAATCCTTCGGGACCTTCCCTGAACATGCGCAGGAGGGCCTTC
>JBEKEP010000183.1:0-8659 GCA_050013775.1 Occallatibacter sp.
GCGTGCATGGCCGCTTGCATTGTATCCAGCGCCTTCAGTGCATCGGCTGCTGCGCTTTGCGCCTTCGTCGCGTCTCCCGCATCCATGCCCTTCATCGACTGCGCGACATCGAGCAGCATGCGGTTGCTTTCGCGGTTGATGGCGATCATGGTCAGGACCGCTTCCTGGTAATAGTCGCGACGCGCGGGGTCGATCAGGCCTTCCGCAGCCACGGCGTCCTTCCACACCGAATCCCAGCGTGGCTGGGCGTCGGTGCAATCTTTGATGTCGCGATCGAGAAACTCAGCACGCCGTTCCGCCGTCATGGAGAAGCCCACGCGCGGCTGTGTCCATTTGGGCGACTGGCTGGGAATACCGACCACCTGGTGCCCGCTGAGGTAGTCGGCGAGGATGCGCCGCGCCTCGCTGTGGTAGTGCTGATCGCCATCGACAAGCGGTATGTCGCTGTAGTGCGGCGGGGGCGGCGGGGCATTTCCTGCTGATGTCATCCGCGGCGGGGCGAAGGCAAAAGGCGCGCGCGGCGATGGCGCGGCAAAATACTCACGATAGACTTTGATGAGCGCGTCGGCCGATTTCGCGCCGAACTCCTCCGTCGCCCACTTCCGGTAATACGCCGCATCTGCGTCGCCTGTGGCTCCGCCGGTCGTCGCCGGAACTCCTCCCCACGCCATCTCCATCACCGCGCGCGTGGTCATCACCACCGGCCGAATGTCGCTGGTGTTCACCAGGAAGTAAGAAGTTGCTCCAGCCTTGATATACCGCCCGATCTCGGACTGAATGATCTTGAGCGAAACCATCTCTGAAAGTTGATTGGCCTGCCCGTTCATCATGGCCACGTGGAAGTACATGCCTTGGCCGGCCGCCACCTTTCCGCCGTCCTGCATGTCGCCGTAACCCGTGTCCGCCCACACCAGCGATACTTCTGGCGGAATCTTCAGGTAACCCTCCTGCGTCAGCCGCGCGCCCTCCTGCCAGAGGTCCGTCACGAACTGCGCATGCGGATACTTTGCCCGCACAATCTTCATCTGGTCGACAATCGCCTCGCTGATCCGTTGCCCGAGCAGCGGGTCGTTGTTCTGCACGCTCGGATCCAGTGAACTGTAGCTCGAGTCGGACAAACCGCGCAGACCCACGCTCCAAAGAATCTCCTGGTCCGGCTTGTAATCGTTCACTGCGTTGGTCCACGCGCGCTCCAGAATCTCGGGATGCGTCGAGTAGTTGTAGGGCACATCCTGCGGCCAGCGTGCAACATTCACGCCCAGCGGAATGGCATGATGCTGGTTCACGATCAGCCCGCGCTCCGTGGCTGCGTGCACCTGCGCGTCGTCAGGGAAAATCCACGTCCCCGGCACCACCATGTTTCCTTTGAGCCGCAGGGTGGTCTCAAAGATCATGTCCCAGGTGGAGAGCGCAATGCCCGTCTGATCGCCTTTCTTCGGCGTCACCCACCCGGTCAGCAGGTCTTCATCGTTGGGAAAAAAGCCGCGGTACTTGAAGACGGGACTGGGATAGGTATGTGCGAAATCAGCGGGCAGCGTGATGGAAGAGCGCTTCACGGGCTGCTTATCGGTCCACAGGTACATCGGGTCCACGCCCAGCACTTTTTGAGAGAACTCGTAGATCGCATAGATGGTCCCGCGCATGTCCGCGCCCACCAGGCAGACGATATTTGGCACCGCCGAAGCATCTCCCAATCGCGCGACAGAGAATGCGAAGGACTCCGCGCCGGTTGGCTTGGTGCACGCCACGCCGGCGGGCACGTGATCGCTCTGCGCAATCAGAATTGCCGTCGCACCGGTATCTTGAAGGCCGTCCACGATGGCTGGCGCGCGCCCGAACACTTTGGCGAAGTCGCTCTGCAGGTCTCTTGCGGCGCGGAGTACTGGCCCTGGCTCCTGCGGGACCATGATGATTCTGGACATTGAGCCGCCGATGACCACGCGCGGAGATTGGCCAGGAGCACTGCTCGCCGCCATCGCTAAAACGCCAAGTGCGGCGAAAAAGGTGAGGGCAGGGAAGAGTCTTTGCACAAAACGCGACAGGATCATGAAAGGGCTCCGAGGGCGAAATCACCGATTTACTTTGCGTGTCGAATTATACAGACAAAACCCTGAAGCACGGTGAATGCCGTTGATCTTTCAGCTATTTCGGCAGCTGTGTTACGTCCCAGCCGCCGCCCAGGGCGCGCACTAGGCTCACACTGGCGGCAAACTGCCGGCTCTCAATGTTGATCGCGGTGACTTGGTCATTGAGGAGGGTCTGCTCGGCGGTCAGGACCTCGAGATAGCTGGTCACGCCGCCTTTGTAGCGGTCATTCGAGAGATCAAAGGAGTGCTGCGCCGCATCCACTGCGCCCTGTTCTACCTGGGCTTCTCGCTCCAGAATGCGCAGGCTCGCGAGCTGATCCTCTACGTCTTCGAAGGCCTGAAAGACCGTGTTGCGGTAGCCGTCCGCCTGAGCTTCGTAGGTGTGGCGCGCCGCATCGGTGAGCGCGTGGCGCTGCCCGGCGTCGAACAGCAACTCCGTAGCCTGAGCGCCCAGCATCCACATCGAACTCGGTCCCTGGATCCACGTTCCGGGATTGGTGCTTTGGAAGCCGCCCGACGCGCCCAGCGCGATCGTCGGATAAAAAGCGCTGATCTGGATGCCGATCTGTTCGTTGGCCGCGGCGGCCAGCCGTTCTGCCTCGGCAATATCGGGACGGCGCTCCAGCAACTGCGAGGGCACGCCCAGCGGAACCTTGGGCAGCGCCATTTCCGGAGATTGCCCGAGCGGCGACGCCGGGATGCTGAAGCCCGGCAAGTCGTAGTTGGCGATGGTCCCGATGGCGTGTTCGTACTGCGCACGCGCCACACCGAGATCGACAAGCTGTGCGCGCACGGTTTCCAGCTGGGTGCGCGCCTGAGCCACATCCACGGCCGTGGCTACGCCGCCGGAAAACCGGCGTTGGGTCAGATCGAGCTGGTGCTCGAGGTCCGCGACCGTCTCCGTCAACAGCTTGATCTCGGAATCGAGGCCCCGCAAGGCAAAGTAATCGGTCGCCAACTCCGCGTGCAAGGTAAGATCCACGTTCGCGGCCTCGGCCGCGCTGGCCTGCGCGTTGGCCCGCGCCTGCTCCACAGTGCGCCGAATGCGTCCCCAGAAGTCCGGCTCCCAGCTGGCCTGCCCTGCAATGGTCAGGTCGGCGTAAGTAGTGGAACTGGATTTGTTCCAATTCGGCGCATTCGTCGAATTCTTCACGCCCTCGGGGATTACGCTGGCCGAAAGCGTGGGATACAGGTTGGCGCGCGCAGCGCTCACCTGGTCTCGCGCTGCAAGGTACGTCTCCAGCGCCTGCTTAAGCTGCACATTATTGGTGGCGATGCGTTCTTCCAGTTGGTTGAGCTGCGGGTCCTGGTAGATCTCCCACCATTTGCCTTTCAACAAGCCGTCCGACGGATTGGCCGGTTGCCATGCGCCCCCGGTCGGATTCGGCGGCGGCGTCACTGTGGACGCGCCCGTCTCCTTATATACCGAGGGTGCGTTGTAGCCCGGTCGATTGTAGTTGGGGCCCACCGGTTTGCAGCCCGTGAAAAGCAGGGAGCAAGTGAGCAAGGGACCGATGGCGCGAGTCAGTATGCGCAACCCGCCGGTCCACTTTGCTGCCTTTTGCAGCCGTTCTCGCATGGCTACAAGCCTCCCGCGGGGGCGGGCATGCTCCCCGGTTGCACCACAGTCACTTTTTCGCCGTCGATCAGCGAGTCGGGCGGATCCTGGATAATCTGGTCGCCCGGGTTCAGGCCGCTGACGATCTGCACCATAGCGCCATCGTCCTCGCCAATCACTACCTGCACCAGATGCGCTACATCGCCGTGCACCACCGTGGCCAGCTCAATTTCGGTGTTGCGGCGGAAGATCAACGCCGACGTGGGCACAATAAACGTGGGGCCTGCGTTGGGGGTTTTAAAATGGACCTGAGCCAGCGAGCCGGGCAACAGATCGCCGGAACGGTTATTGATGTCGATCTCGGCCAGCAGCGTGCGGCTCGCGGGATCGATGGCGTCGGCCGTCCGCACCAGCGTTCCCACAAAAACCTTCCCCGGATGCTCGGCAAAGGTCAGATCGATTTTCATGCCGCGCTTGAGCGTCTGCGCATAAACCTGCGGCACATTCGCATACACGCGAAGAGTTTCGATGGCCTGCATGTGAAAGAGCTCGGCCCCCGACCCCTGGTTGATCAACTGGCCGGTATCCACCTCGCGCGCGGTGACTACGCCGTCAAACGGCGCGTAGACCTTTTCAAAGGATTGCAATTCTTTCAGCCGCTGCAGGTTGGCCTGTGCGGACTTGACGGCCGAGGCTGCGGACGCGGCCTGCGTGTTGAATGTGTCGGTGTCAATCTGCGAAACCGCGTTGGACTTGACGAGCCCTGAGTAGCGATCGGCCTGCACCTTGGCGTTCCCGGCATTGGTCTGCGCGGTGGACAGGTCGGCCTCGGCCTGCGCCACCTGGCGATCGAGTTCGGGGGTGTCGATGGTGGCCAGCAACGCGCCCTTCTCCACGTGCGTGCCGATGTCGTAATACCAATGAACCAGGTAGCCGTCGGTGCGCGCGTAAATGGGCGCATCCGTATAGGCGGTCACGTTGCCAGGCAGTACAAAGTTGTCGACCGGCGCGCCGGACCGCGCCGGGGCCAGCGTAACCGTGGGCGCAGCCAGGTCGTGGGTGCGTTCGGCCAGAACCGTATGAGCGTGCATGCGGCGTAGGATGCCGGCGACGGCGAGCACGGTCAGGATCAGCAGGACCACGACCGCGCCGGTCAGAATCTTGTGCGGTGAGATCGCGTTCTGCTCGGGTGCACTCTCGTGGCTTTCCGCCGCGGGGTGTGGGTTCGGATTGGGCTCTTGGTTCATAAGCGATTACTCCGGTGTCTCGTCGAATTCATCGAAGCCGCTGGAGACGCGACGCGGTTCGTGTTGGCGTCCATGCTCGATGCGGCCGTGGATGAAGGAAAAGAAGGCAGGTACAAAGAAGAGCGTCGCCACCGTGGCCAACAGCAGCCCGCCGATCACTGCGCGTCCCAGCGGAGCGTTCTGCTCCCCGCCGTCGCCCAGGCCGAGCGCCATCGGCACCATGCCGATAATCATGGCCAGCGCGGTCATCAGCACCGGGCGCAGGCGGACAAAGCCGGCGTTCAAGGCGGCGCGCCGCGCGTCGCCCACCAGCACTTCCAACTGCTCGCGCGCGAAACTTACCACCAGGATGGAATTGGCCGTGGCCACGCCCATGCACATGATGGCGCCGGTAAGCGCGGGCACGCTGAGCCGCGTGTTGGTCAGAAACAGGAACCAGACAATCCCGGCCAGCGCCGCCGGCAGTGCGGAAATGATGAGAAATGGGTCGAGCCAGGACTGGAAGTTCACCACGATAAGCAGGTAAACCAGCACGATGGAGAACACCAGGCCGCTGAGCAGGCCAACGTAGGACCGGTGCATGGTATCGCTCTGTCCGCGGAAGATGAAGCTCGACCCGCGGGGCAGGTCCTTCGCGGCTTCATGACGGGCGACGATCTTTTGCATGGCGCGTGTCACGCTGCCCAGGTCGGTGCCTTCCACGTTGGCATAAATATCGATCACGGGCTGCACGTTGTAATGACTGATCTCGCCCTGTTCCGCACCGGGCACCACCGAAGCCAAATTGTCGAGAATCTGCTCGGGCGCGGGAGCTCCGGGCGCGGCGGTCGGCGCTGCCCCCGGCGCGGCCGCTGCATCCGACCCTGGCGCCGCGGTGGAGGGCGCCGGGCCGGGCGTACGGCTCGTCGCACTCCCGGTGATGGGCAGGCTTTTGAGCTGCGCCAGCGTGTCCATGCGGTACTGCGGGGTCTGGATGGCGATGTTGTACGTAACGCCGTTGCGCGGGTCGAGATAGAAGTTCGGGCTGGTCTGGAAGCTTCCACTCAGCGCTACCAGCAGGCTCTGTGCCACATTTTGCTGCGTCAGCCCGGTGGCGGCAGCTCGTGTGCGATCCACATTCACGGTGAAATTGGGATCGTTGAAGGGCTGCTGGATGCGTACATCGGCCGCGCCGGGAACGTAACGCACCTCGTTCAACATGCGCTCGGCGAGGGCGCGGTTGGCATACAGATTGGGCCCGACGATCTGGATATCGATGGGCGCGGCCAGTCCAAAGTTGAGGATCTGGGTCACGATGTCAACCGGCACGGTGTAAAACGTCACGCCGGGATACTCGTGAGCCAGCACACCGCGCAGGCGCTCGATATATTGCTCGCTGGGATGATGATCGTGCGTCAGCTGCACCTGGATATCGGCGTCGGAAGTGCCAATGGGCGCGGAGGTCGAATAGGAGAGATTCAGACGAGAGTTGGGCAGTCCGATGTTGTCGAGAATCGTAACTACTTCATCGGCCGGAATCTGCTCGCGAATCGTCTGCTCCACGTGATCACAAAGCGCAGCCGTCTCTTCAATGCGCGTGCCCGTGTGGGCGCGCACGTGAATGATGAACTGGCCCGAATCGACCGACGGGAAGAAGTCCTGCCCCAGCGATGGAACCAGCGCGAGCGAGGCCAGGGCAAAGACAATAAACACGATGAGGAACGCGCCTGCGTGATCAACGCAGAAGGTGAGCAGGCCCAGGTAACCACGGCGGAAGCTCTCGAAGCCGCTTTCAAACGCAGCCTGGAAACGGGTGAAAGGATTCCTGCTCACGCGCTTTCTGATCGCTGCCGCATCGTCGTGTTCGTGCAGCAGGTACTTGGCCATGGTGGGCACCAGCGTGCGCGACAGAAGGTAGCTGGCGAGCATGGCGAAGACCACCGCCTCGGCCATGGGCACAAACAGGTAATGCGCGACCCCGCCGAGGAAGAACATCGGCACAAACACGATGCAAATGGCGAGCGTGGAAACCAGCGCGGGGGTGGCAATCTGCGCCGAGCCTTCGAGAATGGCCTGCTCCAGCTCCCGGCCCGTCTCCAGATAACGGTTGATGTTCTCGATCGCGACGGTGGCGTCGTCGACGAGAATGCCCACGGCCAGCGCCATGCCGCCCAGGGTCATGATGTTGATGGTCTCGTGCAGCATGTCAAGCACAATCAGCGAGCAGAGGATCGAAAGAGGAATGGAGACCGCGATGATGATGGTGGAGCGCCAGCTGCCCAGGAAGATCAGGATCATGATGGCCGTGAGGCAGGCCGCGATGATGCACTCGCGGACCACGCCGTTGATGGCGCTGCGCACAAAGATCGATTGGTCGGCAAGAGCCACGATTTTCACTTGCGGAGGCATCTGGCCTTTGAGGCTTGGGCTGGAAAGGATGTCGCGTACGCCCTGGATTATGTCGAGAGTCGAGGAAGAGCCGGTCTTGAAAATGCTCATCATGATGGCGCGGTGGCCATCGACACGGACGATATTGGTCTGCGGGGGATTGCCGTCGCGCACGTGCGCCACGTCGTGAATAAAAACAATCGTCCCGTTCACGGTTTTGACCGGCAAGTTGTTCAGCGCGTCTACCAGGGAGGGTGCGGAGTTGGTTTCCACCTGGTATTCAAAGCGGTCGAGCTTGATGGTCCCCGAGGGTGCGATCACGTTCTGTGCGGTAATGGCATTGACCACGTCGGTCGGTGAAAGTCCGCGCGCCTGCAAGGCGTTCAAGTCGAGGTCCACCTCGATCTGACGCATTTTTCCGCCGTAGGGGAAAGGCGCCTGTGCGCCCTCGACAGTGGCCAGATCAAGGCGGATGGTGTTGGTCGCGATGTCGTTCAGTTGCTGCTCGTTCAAACCCTGCCCGGAGATTCCCAGTTGCAGCACGGGCACGCTCGACGCGTTGTACTGGATGATGAACGGCGGGGTCGTGCCCGGCGGCAACTGGCGCAATTGCACCTGGCTGATAGCCGAGACCTCGGCGACAGCCTGGGCAATGTTGACATTAGGATGGAAGAAGATCTTGATGACCCCGACGCCTACCAGAGACTGCGATTCAATGTGGTCGATGTCGTTGACCGTCGTGGTCATGCCCCGCTCGGCGTTGGTCACGATGCGGTTGGCGATCTGATCCGCCGACAGGCCGTCAAAGTTCCACACCACCGTCACCACCGGGATGTCGATGTTGGGAAAGATGTCCGTGTCGATGTTGGGAAAGATGTCCGTGGGCATCGATTCGATGCTGAACACGCCAAGGATCAAAATCAGCAGCGCGCAGACGACAAAAGTGTAGGGTCGTCTTAGCGCAAGCCGGACAATCCACATCATAGGGCTGGTTTTTGCTCCTCGGCCGGCGTTCTGATTGCGTTGAGGTCGGCAACCAGGTCGCGCTCAACCCTTTATTATCGCAGGGTCAATCGCAATCGCTATCCGGGTTGCGCCAACTCCCCGGATTCCTGCCAGATCGCGCTTTCGCGCAACCCGTTAAAGTTCCACTTGAATAGAATATGGCAGCGGAAAGCTGCAGACGATGATCGCGGATACACGCATTCCGTTTGCGCACTTTCGTTCCCCAGATTTCATTCCTTCGATTTCGTTCCCTTAATAGAGACGACCCCGCAGCTGAATTGAATTTTCCAGGGGGCTTGCTTGCTGCGCCGCTGGCCGGTCCCTCGTCCTGGCCGGAATTCTCCCTCGCCCTCGGTGCCCTGCGCCGTCGCGACGCGTCTAACCGGCAGATTGCC
>JBEKEP010000184.1:0-8012 GCA_050013775.1 Occallatibacter sp.
GCTCCCCGCCAATCTCACCGGCGTCTTTGAAATTGCCGAGTACTTCGGCCTCGATCCCTACCAGCAATTCTGGTTCTCCACCACCGCTCCCACCATCGAAGCCGTGCAACACCACATTGAGGGCACCGTCGCCAACATGGACGACTACCTGCGCATTCTGCCCTCGCTTTATCCCGATCACAGTACGGCCATCGATTCCATGCGCCCCTGGGCTGGCCGCCAGGCGCGCGGCGAAGCCGTGGTCTGGATTACGCTCGAAGGCTTCTTCTGGTTTCCGCGCACGCTGCTCGGCTTTGAGACCATGATGCTCGCCTACGCCGATCAGCCCGAGTTGCTGCACCGCATCAATTCAGATCTTTTGAACTTCAACCTCGGCCTGCTCGAAGAGATCGGCAAAGCCTGCGTACCTACCTTCATGACTATCGCCGAGGACATGTCGTACAACCACGGCCCCATGATTTCGCGCCGCATCTGCGACCAGTTCATGACACCTTACTATTTGCGTCTGCTCGAACGCGTGAAGGAGATGAACATCCTCACCATCATGGACAGCGACGGCGATGTCACCAAGCTCGTGCCGTGGCTACAGTCGGTGGGCGTCGAAGGCGTGCTGCCGCTGGAGCGGCAGGCGAAGGTAGACGGCATGGTGTTGCGGCAGGCTTATCCAACCCTGCGCATGGTGGGTCACTACAACAAGCTCGTCATGCATCTCGGCGAAGCCGCAATGCGCGAGGAATTCGAAAGGCTGCTGCCGATCATGCGCACCGGCGGCTTCATTCCCAGCGTCGACCACCAGACCCCGCCCGCGGTTTCGATCGACGAGTATCGGCTCTATCTGCGGTTGCTCGAGGAATACACCACGCTCTGACCGTCGCCTCTGGAGCCAGTTACTTAAACGACGCCGCTAAAGGGAGCGACTTTAGGTCTCGATGCAGAATCCGTCGTGCGCACGGAGTGTCAGGGCACGACTTTAGTCGTGCCGCAAATACCGCAAAATGTGCGTGGGCTTTAGCCCCTGAGGATCGTCTTTCAATCAGCTCAGAAAATTCATACGGCCATCTCTAGTTCGCAGACGGCCGCTCCATGTGCTCGACAACAAAGGCATCAACCGGCTCTTTTGCGGGCTCAAGCTTAAGACCGAGTTGCTCCTCTAATCGCCGTGAATGTCAGCGCTGGATGCGGGGAACCCTCTTGTCTTCGGCTACATTCTTCATGAGTTCTTGGAGTTTGCCAAATGTGACAGCATAAAGTCGGTTTTTCGGCCTGGGTTTTCCTTTTACCGAATCCCAAACAAGCAACCCCGGGCCGTTGAAAACTTCATGGACAGTGCCATCGGGTTTAAGTTGCAATGCGATCAAGTGGTCGCACGGTTCGCCTATCTGGATCGTCTTTCGCTGAGTTGTCTTCACTTGAACGAGCAACCCATTGAATGAGCAATCATGGCCCTTCGTCCCCACACTCAGCGGCGTCAACCCGTAGTGATACTCAGCCAAGACTTCACCGAGGCTCCCAACCAAGATGCCATCAAGTGTAAAGTTGCGATGGGGATGAAGCTTATGTAGCTCGGCAGTGATTTCGTAGAGCGACTGTACCAATTTTCGAGTGCCTTCCATAGCACCTCCCCATTGCTGGGCGCTCCATACTTAAATGATCGGCGCGTTAGATATTTCTCTGAGCTTGTCGAAAAGCTCTGCCCTTGATCCCTGGAAATTCCCTAAACCCCGAGCAGCTGGTAAAACGAACCCTAAAGCTGTCCGAAGATTTCGCGAAACTCCCACGCCCCGGACTTCCCGGCCAGCCACTCGGCACCGCGCACCGCGCCCAGCGCAAAGCCGCGCCGCGAATGCGCATCATGCCTCAGTTCCAGCACATCGCAGTCGCTCGTGGCGTGCACCAGGTGCTCGCCCTTGGCGTCGCCCACGCGGTGCGACTCGATGGGAACGTCGATTCCGGGCCGCACGCCGAGAATGATTTCCTTGAGCGTAATCGCCGTGCCGGAAGGCGCGTCGAGCTTGGTCACATGATGCGTCTCGTCGATGGAGAATCTGTAGCCCTCAAGCTTCGCCAGCTCCGCCGTCAGTTGGAAGAGCTTTTGCACGCCGATGGAAAAATTCGTCCCGTACAGCAGCGCTCCGCCACGCTGAATCGCGAGCGCCTTCATATCGTTCACCTTGTCATACCATCCCGTGGTCCCGACTACGATGCGGCCGCCCAGTGCCAGCACCGCGCGGATGTTTTCGACGGCCGCCTCGGGAGCGGTGAAGTCGATGACGACATCGACGCCGGCCAGGTTAGGAGCCGTCAGCGCCGAGGCATGAGGATTGTCGTTGATGTCGAGCGCACGCACGCCATGGCCGCGTTCCCGCGCCACCTCGGCCACCAGGCTGCCGGTTTTTCCCTTGCCCAGAACGAGAATCAGCATAGGTTCCTTCGGAACAGTGAACAGTGCTCAGTGGTCAGTGCTCAGAAAGCAAGCGACGAATGCGAGGGCGGTCGACGACTGATCACTGACCACTGATCACTGACAACTGTTTCCTCGCTTCCACATCGAAGATTTCCGGATCGGGCTCTTTGAAGAACGCCGCGTGCAGCGAGCGCACCGCCTCGTCGGCGTCGTTCTCTTCGATCATGAAGCTCATGTTGATTTCGCTTGCGCCCTGCGAGATCATGCGCATGTTGATGTGCCGGATGGCGTTGAACACCTGCGCCGCGATGCCGTTCTGGCCGCGAATGTCCTCGCCCACCATGCACACCAGCGCCTTCTTGCCCTCATAGGTCACGTCGGCCAGCATCTTCAGTTCGGCGTCAATCTCGGGCAGGCTCGCGTTCGAGTCGACCGTCACAGAAATCGAAACCTCGCTCGTCGAAACCATGTCGATGGTGCATTTATGCCTGTCGAAGATGGCAAATACCTTGCTCAGGTAGCCGTGCGTCATGAGCATGCGGCTGGCCACAATGTCGATGATGGTCAGCTTTCTTTTCACTGCAATGGATTTAAACGGGCTCTTGCAGTGCGGCGCCACGGAGATAATGCGCGTGCCTTCGTTGGTCGGGTTGCGGCTGTTGAGCACCAGCACGGGAATGTTCTTCTTCACCGCAGGCAGAATCGTCGCCGGGTGCAACACCTTGGCTCCGAAGTACGCCAGTTCCGCCGCCTCTTCAAAGCTGATCACCTTCACGCGCAGCGCGTCGGGGCACATGCGCGGATCGGCGGTCATGATGCCGTCCACGTCGGTCCAGATCTCGATGGTCTCCGACGCCAGCGCGCCGCCCACGAGGGCGCCAGTGTAATCCGACCCGCCGCGGCCTAGCGTGGTCGTCAGTCCCGCTTCGTTTGACGCGATGAAGCCGCCCATCACCGGAACCTTGCCCTCTGCAAGCAGTGGCAAAAGCTTTTCCTGCGCGCGTTTTTCGATGATGTCGTCGAGCGGCGCAGCCTTCTGAAACTCCGAGTCGGTGACGATGATCTCACGTGCATCCACATGCACCGCGTCGATGCCGCGCTCGCGGAACGCCGCGGCCACAATCCGGCTGGAAATGCGCTCGCCGTAGCTGACGATCAGGTCGGAGATGCGCGGCGTAAGCTCGCGAATCGCCGCCAGCCCTCGCAACACTTCATCAAGCGTCGCGAATTTTTCCTCGATGGTGCGGACCAGTGCGCAGCAGTCGGCCGTATTCTTCACCAGGTCGGCCGCCGTGTCGCGATGCCGCGCGCGCAGGCGCGAGCTGATGGCCAGCGCTCCAGCGCGATCGCCCTGCGCGGCCGCAGCCGCGGCACGCAGCAACTGGTCGGTCACCTTGGCCATGGCGCTCACCACCACCACGGGGCTCTTGCCCAAGGCCACGCGCCCGGCCACAATGCCTGCGGTGCGCCCAATCGCCGCCGGATCCTCGACCGACGTGCCGCCAAACTTCATCACTACCAGGTTCATGCGAAACTTCCAAATCAGCTTTCAGCCGTCAGCGATCAGCCTTCAGCCAGGTTTCAACCCCGCGCCGCCGCTACCGCCACCGGCTCCAATTTCCCCAGGCTCACCAGCATCTCGGCATTCAAAATGGTTGCGCCGGCCGCGCCGCGCACAGTGTTGTGCGAAAGCAGCACGAACTTCCAATCCAGCACGCTGCAGGGGCGCAGCCGCCCCACCGTCACCGCCATGCCGTTGCCGCAGTTGCGGTCGAGCCGCGGTTGCGGCCGGTCGTTCTGCCCCGTCCACCCCACGGGTTGCGAGGGCGCGAATGGCAATTCCAGCCCGGCCAGCGGATTGAACTCCGCCCATGCCCCCAGAATGTCCTCGCGCGTCACCTCCCTGCCCAGCTTTTTGCCGAGCTTGCCCCCCAACTTTATCGACACGCATTCCGTATGGCCGTCGATCACCGGCACGCGGTTGCAGTGCGCCGTGATCTTCGCGCCCAACGACTCGACGCCGTGGCCCTCCAGGTGACCAAGGAGCTTCAGCGTCTCCGCTTCCATCTTTTCTTCTTCGCTGCCGATGAACGGAACCACGTTGTCGAGAATGTCCATCGAAGCCACGCCGGGATAGCCCGCGCCGCTGACTGCCTGCATCGTGGTCACAAAAATGGTCTCGATCCCGAAGCGCTCCTCGATCGGCTTCAGCGCCATTACCAGCCCGATGGTCGAGCAGTTCGGATTGGTCACAATGTAGCCGCCCGACTCTTTGCGCGACGGCTGCTCTTCAATCAAATGCAGATGGTCGGCGTTCACTTCCGGAATCACCAGCGGCACGTTCGGCGCCATGCGAAAGGCGCTCGAATTCGAGATCACGGCGCAACCGGCCGCGGCAAACTTCGGCTCCATCTCGCGGGCAATCGCCGCGTCCACGCTGGCAAACACAATCTTCGGCGCGCTTTCCGGCTCCGCCGGCGACACCATCATCTTCGCGATCCGCTCCGGCAGCGGCGTATCCAATCGCCACTTGGCGGCCTCGCCATACAATTTCCCGCTGGACCGGTCGCTGGCCGCAAGCCAGGTGATCTCGAACCAGGGATGGTTTTCGAGCAACTGAATATAACGCTGGCCGACCATTCCGGTCGCGCCCAGGATGCCTACTGGATGTTTGGTTTTCATGGCCTTGTACCTATCTAGTGTACAAGAGGTCGAGTATCCGCCTTCACAGCTCCAGTAATTTGCGTGGTGCACGCCGCTTCTAGGGATGCAGGTAGGCTGCCCGGCCAGAATGCCCAAAAATGCCAGCAAACGGCATAAAGATGCTACGATTCGACTTACGTAATTCCATGGCCCACCCTGACTTCATCGCACACTACAAGCTCACCTCAAAGCTCGGTGCTGGAGGCATGGGAGAGGTTTACCGCGCGATTGACACCAGGCTCGATCGCGAAGTGGCCATCAAGTTTCTTCCCGACGCGCTTGCGAAGGATCCCGACAGGCTGGCCCGATTCACACGCGAAGCCAAGGTGCTGGCTTCGCTCAATCACCCCAACATCGCCACCATCTTCGGTGTGGAAGAAGGGGCGCTGGTCATGGAGCTCATCGAAGGCGACACCCTCGTGGAACGCATTGCCAAGGGACCGATCCCGGTTGAGGAAGCTCTGCACATCGCAGAGCAGATTGCGGGAGCGCTGGAGTACGCGCACGAGCATGGGGTCATCCACCGCGACTTGAAACCGGCCAACATCAAGGCTGCGGATCGCGTGAAGGTACTGGACTTCGGGCTTTCCAAGGTGCGGGAGACCATCGGATCATCCGACGAAACCATCTCGGGCGCGACGCTGGCCGGAACCATCCTGGGAACGCCGGCTTACATGTCGCCCGAGCAGGTAGCGTGCAAACCCGTCGATGGCCGCTCCGACGAATTCGCGTTCGGCGCACTTCTCTACGAGATGCTCTCCGGCAAGCGTGCGTTTTATGAATCAACGCCGATTTCGACAATGGAAGCGGTTCTCCACAAGGAGCCAGCCCCGTTGCGGGAGATCGCGCCCCATGTGAGCGCGGATCTCGACTCGATTGTCAAGCGCTGCATGGCAAAGGACCCTTCCGCGCGTTTTTCCGGCATGGGCCCGTTGAAGCAGGCATTGAAAGAACTCTCGCAACCCGCGGCGCGGCCGCCTGAAACTCCATCCATCGCCGTGTTACCCTTCGCCAATCTCAGCGCGGACAAGGAAAACGAGTACTTCAGCGACGGATTGGCGGAAGAGATGCTGATTGCGTTAAGTCGGGTCGAAGGCTTGCGTGTCGCCGCCCGCAGCTCGTCTTTTTCTTTCAAAGGCAAGAACACCGAGATGGGCGAAATCGCGTCGAAACTCCACGTCGCCAACGTTCTCGACGGCAGCGTCCGCCGCGCCGGCAATCGCGTCCGCGTGACTGTGCAGTTGGTCGACGCCCGAAATGGCTTCCAGCTTTGGTCGGAGCGCTACGACCGGAAGATGGAAGATATTTTCGCTGTTCAGGACGAGATTGCCCACGCCATCGCCGATCAGCTCAAGCTGACCCTGGGTGCGGGCGTAAAACCGGCAACGCAGAACCTTGAAGCCTACGAGCTTTATCTCAAGGGCCGCCATCTCTGCAGCCAGCGCTCGCCCTCTTCCGTGCGCCTCGGCATGAAGTGCTTCCAACAGGCCCTCGAGTTCGATCCCTGCTCTGCTCTTGCCTGGTCGGGGCTCGCCGACTGCTATGGCATCCTCCGCGTCTACGGCTGGATCTCGCACGAGGAAGCTCAACCACCTGCGCTTGCTGCCGTGACCAAAGCCGCCGAGCTTGCTCCCGAGCTTTGGGAGGTCAATTTCTCGCGCGCCATTTACACCTTTTACTTTGTCACCAATTGGCGCGAAGCCGGCCCGCACTTTCAGAAAGCCATTGAGATCAACCCCCGCTCCTCCCTCGCGCAGGTCTACTACGGGATTTTTCTGGCCCTGGACCATCGCCCGGCGGAGGCCTTAGCCCATGTCACGCTGGCCTGCCAATTGGATCCGCTTTCTCCGTTCATTCACGGTCTTTCCTCTCTTTCCTTCATGAACGCGGGGCAATTCGAGTCTGCGTTGCAACTCGCTCAGCAGTCGGTGGAATTGCAGACGGAATACTTGTTCGGGAATTGGGCCAAAGGGCTGTCGTTGTGTTTCCTTGGCCGCAACGAGGAGGCCGTTGAAACCCTGGAGAAAGTCATCGTCGCCTCGCGCGCGCCGCTCTACATAGGTCTGCTGGGAACGGCATACGGCCGTGCCGGGCGTCGCGATGACGCCACCCGCTTATTGCGTGAACTGGAAGACCGCGGCAGCCGCGGCGAATTTATTCCTGCGTTCTCTATATTGTCCATCTTCGCCGGTTGGGGCGACATTGCGGCCATTCGCCAGGCGCTCGCCAGCGTGCAAGCAGAATCCACGCCCGCCTTCACTCTTACCGCCACCTCTGCCCTTTTCCTCGATAAACTCCGCAGCGATCCCGAAATCAACCGCATGCTCACTGAGATCTTCGGCTACTGACTCCGTATGATTGCGTTGGCGAAACATCTATACGAACAACTGGTCATCTTGAGCAACAAAAATCGAATGTCATCCTGAGCGAGTTCCGGCGCGCCGGAGCGAGTCGAAGGACCTGCATTTTCGACGCCAGTCCAGCATCGATGCTCGGTGCCCCATCCTTTCGGCAGTCCCATCGCCGAAAGGGTGGGATAGCACGAACTCAACCAGCGCGGTTTAAGCGGCCAGGGGCCAGGCCTCACGCCATCGCAGCCAGCACAGCTTCCGTAAACTGCGTAGTCCCCGCCGTTCCGCCCACGTCGCGGGTCAGCGTCTTGCCCGCCGCGTACACAGTCTCCAGCGCCTTCTGCGCCTTGTCGGCCGCGGCCGTTTCATCCAGATACCGCAGCATCAGAATCGCCGACTGCAGCAGCGCCGTGGGATTGGCCACGTCCTTGCCCGCGATGTCGGGCGCCGAGCCGTGCACCGCCTCGAAGATGGCGCAATCCACGCCGAGATTCGCGCCGGGCGCCAGCCCAAGCCCGCCCACAAGTCCCGCGCACAGGTCGCTCACAATGTCG
>JBEKEP010000185.1:0-7922 GCA_050013775.1 Occallatibacter sp.
GGCTACGGCTTATGAGCGCGTCGGCGATGTACAGGCAAATCCCTTTTTCGCCAACCTGGGCGATATTGCCGGAGGCATCCAAAGCTATCGCAAAGCCCTCCGCATTCGCCTTGATCTGGCCGGCGACCATCCCAGAGCATTCTCGGATCAGGCGGCGCTGGTAGCTACCTACATGAACCTCGGCCTCGCCCTCGAAAACAACCTCGACTTTGCCGCAGCCATGGATGCTTACCGCAAGGCCTATGCGATTGCAACAGTTTGGGCCGTTGATCGCAAAGACGATCCGCAGGCACAGGAGACGCTGGCGGGGGTCTGCTTCTCTCTTGCCATTCTGCTCGCCGACCAGGGCGATGTAGACGGCTCGCTCCATTACTATCGAAAATCTGCGGCGATCCGCGAAGCTATTCGAGGAGGATCGATGGCTTTTAGAAATCAGGTGCAAACCCGGCTCGCGGGCGTCTACGGATACATGGCCGGCGATTTCTCCCTGGAAGGCGATTTTGCCTCCGCCATTGCGCTTCAGAGCAAGACGCACGATATTCTCGCCGCACAGATTGCTGTCGATCCCCAAAACAGTCAGCTTCGCGAGTTCCTTTTACAGAGCGAATATTGGACCGCAAAATATTCCGAGCAGAAGGGCGACTATCGACAGGCGATCTCTATTTACCGGGAGGCGTTCGCAGGATACCAAAAGCTCAGCACGGCCGACCCACGCGATGCTCTAGCCATGCGCTACCTGGGTCTCTGCGAAATGGGCATGGGGAATTCGCTGGCATCTTTGGGCAATGTGGCCGAAGGTATCCAGCATGGGCGCCAGGCCGTGCAAATCTTTACAGCCCTGGCCTCCGCCAGCCTTGGAAGTCCCACCAACAGAGTTCTCGCCCTTGCCCACTCCCAGTCGGCGCTCGCCAATGACTTCAAGCGAGCGGCTGCGCGGCCCGCCGCCCCCGAATCCGAAGCCATTGCCAACTGGCGCACAGCCCGTTACTGGTTTCAGCAGAGCCTCAATCAGTTGCAGACATTGAAGCAACGGAATCTGCTCGGGCCGTCCGATCTCTCAGAACCCGATCGAGTCGCCCGCGAAGTTGCAAATTGCGATGCCAATCTCGAAAAATTTACGCGCAAGTGACTCCATGGCCCAAAATTTACGGTCAGAAGATTCGGGCAATCCATGCCTCTGTCCAACGGAATGGTTCATGCAGTAGCACTGTTGTATTCGGGCAGGATTGAAGCCGGCTGAAACTCCGAGGGGCGCAAAAGTAATCCAGAAATGGCCGTACCTCCCGGCCGGATGCGAGACTGAATTGTATGAAGAAACTTGGGTTCCTCTCGTTTGGTCATTGGACAGCTTCATCGCAGCCGCGAGCGCAGTCGGCGGCCGACGTGCTCCTCCAGTCCATCGACCTCGCCGTGGAGGCCGAGCGCCTGGGGATGGACGGAGCCTATTTCCGCGTTCATCACTTCGCGCAGCAACTGGCATCACCGTTTCCACTGCTCGCGGCGGCGGGCGCCAAAACGCGGAGAATTGAAATTGGCACCGCGGTGATCGACATGCGGTATGAGAATCCTCATTACATGGTGGAGGACGCCGGCGCTGCGGATCTCATCGCTGGCGGGCGCCTGCAGTTGGGAATCAGCCGCGGTTCTCCCGAGCAAGTCATCGATGGATGGCGCTATTTTGGCCATCGCCCGAAAGAGGGCGAGAACGATGCAGACATGGGACGGCGGCACACCGAAGAATTCCTCGAGCTGTTACGAGGGAAGGGATTCGCGCGGCCCAACCCACGCCCGATGTTTCCCAATCCGCCGGGGCTTCTGCGTCTTGAGCCGTATTCCGAAGGATTGCGCGATCGAATCTGGTGGGGATCTGCTACCAACGCGACAGCTGTGTGGGCCGCGAAGCACGGAATGAACATGCAGACCTCAACCCTCAAATTCGACGAGACCGGGGAGCCGCTCCACATCCAGCAAGCCGCGCAGATTCGCGCCTTCCGCGCCGCCTGGAAGGAGGCTGGCCACACGCGTACCCCGCGCGTTTCTGTCAGCCGCAGTATCTTCGCGTTGATTGACGATCGTGACCGGGCCTATTTCGGACGCGGCTCCAACGAAGAGGACTCCATCGGATTCCTTGACGAAAGCACCCGCGCCATTTTCGGCCGTAGCTATGCTGCTGAGCCGGACGTTCTGATCGAGCAACTTAGAAAAGATGAGGCGATCGCGGAGGCCGACACGCTCCTGCTGACTATCCCAAATCAGCTGGGTGTCGCCTACAACGCGCATGTCATGGAGGCAATTCTGAACACGGTGGCGCCGGCTCTCGGTTGGCGTTAGCATGATCATTCGATCGATCTAATGATGCTCAATAGTGACGGGCGACCGCGGAGAGTGTCGGGTTCATAGCCTACGGTAATTCGACCCGTAAACGAACTTATCTATATATACGCAGATCACACATTAAAAAGGATTGCCGTGGGTTGCCCGGAATTCCCGGAGTACCCGACGGTATCACGAGCAATTAGGAACTTGCGCGAGCACTCGCCAGAGTAGCCTTAATCCGGACCCCAAAGAGGCTGGAACTCAGCGTAATGGGCATTGGCTGATCTGCGCCACCGCGATGATCGGTGTTCAGACGTCTCCAAGATGAAGGTCTTCTCATCTCGAACCGCAATTTCAGGCAATTTGAATGCTCAGTTGCAACCGGCAGACGCCAAGCGGGGCGCATCTGTATCTGGTTCGCACGACGATTTGAAGAACGGCCCTCAAGGTCGAGACAGAGCAGTTTGCACTTCTGGGTGCCACTGAAAGCACGGTCTCGAGCATGAAGCTGCTGCTAGACAACGGTTGAAGTAAACCGGTCTGTCGGAACAGTCCGGGATTGGAAGAACGATAGGAATATTTCATGTGTGATTTCCCGCGCAAATCCAACTCGCAGAAATGGAGTATCAACAATCTTCGTTCGGCGCCGATAAGACCCTTGGTTTCGTTGCCCACGGTCTCGCCGCCATCGGTTCCGGGACGGAGTTGAGCGAGACCGCAAGTGCGACGCGCCAAGTGGATGGCGCCGAACCATGAGTCCTCTCTGGAGAAGAAACGCATGCAAGACGATCAGGACGTAGTTCGTGAGTTCTTAGTTGAAAGCCATGAAAATCTCTCGCGCCTGGATCAGGATCTGATTGAGTTGGAGCTGCGCCCGAAAGACACTGCACTTCTGGCAAGTGTCTTCCGAACTATCCACACCATCAAGGGCACTTGCGGATTCTTCGCGTTCTCGACTCTCGAGAAGATCACGCATCAGGCTGAGACTCTGCTCAGCCAACTGCGCGATGGCAAGCGAGAACTTAATCCGTCCCTGATATCCCTCATCCTGCAAACCGTAGACGCGACCCGCAAGGTGCTGGCCTCAATCGAGGCGAGTGGGAAAGAAGGCCCTGACCTTTATGAAGATCTGACCGAACGGCTGCGGGTCGAGGCGCAATGTCTCGACGGGACCGGGAGCTCGAGCGGTCCTCATGAATTGCCTGACGCGGCCCCAGGGCCGCACAAGGAAGCCAGCTCTCCGGATCATCCGGACGGCGCGAAAGCCGAAGAGGACGTCGCGAAGTCTTCCGCCATAGTGGATGCGAATATCCGGGTCGGCGTAGTGCATCTGGACAAACTGATGGACCTGGTCGGCGAGTTGGTCTTGACGCGCAATCAGATACTCCAATTCAACGCGGAGCGCGAAGATCCAGCTCTGAATGCGACCTCCCAGCGACTGAACCTGATCACGACGGAGTTGCAGGAAGGCGTGATGAAGACGCGGATGCAGCCCATCGGCATGGTTTGGAATAAGCTGCCGCGCGTGGTACGTGATATGGCCGTGGCACTGGGGAAGCAGATCCGGCTGGAGATGGATGGGGCCGACACGGAACTGGACCGGACCATCATCGAAGCGATTAAGGACCCTCTGGTGCACCTGGTCCGCAATTCGTGCGACCACGGCATCGAGCCCCCGGATGTCCGAACGAGCGCGGGCAAATCACAGCAAGGAAGACTGACGCTTCGCGCGTATCACGAAGGCGGACAGGTCAACATCGAAATTGGCGATGACGGAACCGGGATTGACGTCGTTCAGGTAAAGCAGAAGGCGGTCGAGAAAGGCCTGCTGCGGCCCGAACAGGCGGAGAAGCTGAGCGACCGCGAGGCGCTGAACCTGATTTTTCAGCCCGGCTTTTCGACGGCGAAAACCGTGACCAAGGTTTCCGGACGCGGCGTCGGCATGGACGTTGTCAAGTCCAACATCGAGAAGATCGGCGGCGTGGTCGATGTGTTCAACCGTCCCGGCGAGGGTTCCACAGTCAAGCTGAAGATTCCTCTTACGCTGGCTATTATTCCCGGCCTGGTGATCAGCAGCGGAGGCGAGCGCTTCGTCATTCCTCAGGTCAGTTTGCTCGAGTTGATCCGCCTCGAGGGAGATTCCTCCGAGAAGCACATCGAGCAGGTCCACGGAACACCGGTTTATCGCCGCCGCGGGAGCCTGCTGCCCATTGCCTATCTGAACCGGGTTCTCGGGCTCGAGTCAGCGGAGCGGTCCGAGGCCCTCAGCATTGTGGTTTTGCAGGCCGAAGATCGCCAGTTTGGGCTTGTGGTCGACGGCATCAACGACACGCAGGAGATCGTGGTCAAGCCGCTCGGCAAGCAGTTGAAGGGGCTCACGGAGTATGCGGGTGCGACGATCATGGGCGACGGCCGCGTGGCCCTTATCCTCGATGTTCTGGGCATCGGCCAACGCTCCGGAGTGCTGGCCGAAGGCCGGGAGCAGGCGCGCTCCGCAGAGAAAAAAAAGACGCACGCAGGCATCGAGCAACAGCGTCTGCTCCTGTTCCGCGCCGGCTCTTTCGAGCGTCTCGCGGTGCCGCTCTCGCTCGTCGCCAGGCTCGAGGAGTTTCCGCGCAGCTTGATCGAGTCCGCGGGCGGGTCTCAGGTCGTGCAGTACCGCAATCGCATTCTCCCCCTGGTGCCTCTCTCGAACGTTCTGGAATCCGCAGCGCGCGAAGGGGAGCAGGCGGCCGATCCGGTGCAGGTGATTGTTTTCAACGACGGCGACCGCAGCGTGGGGATGGTGGTCGACCAGATTCTGGATGTTGTTGAACAGACTGTCACGGCGCGTCAGAAATCGGCGCGCAAAGGCCTACTGGGGTCGGCGGTGATCGGTAAGCGCGTCACGGATCTTCTGGATCTCAACGAAGTCATTCGCGCAGCCGACGAAAGCTGGTTCCAGGGCGCGGGCGGGTCCGAAGGCGGCAAGACGGTCCTGGTCGCGGAGAGTTCGCCGTTCTCGCGTGGCTTGCTCCGCAGCGGGCTGGACATGGCGGGCTACCGGGTCCAGGAGGCCGCGAACCTCGACGAGGCCATTCGCGAAATGGAACAGCAACCCACCGACGTTGTTGTGGCAGCGATGGACCTGCCGCCCGGAGGCAGCTCCGCGCTGTTGTCCGCCATGCGCGCACGGCCCGAGTGGGAGCGGATTCCGCTCCTGGGCTTGACCGATTCGGCCAGCCAGCCGCAGGCCTCCGAGGTCCGGGCGGCTGGATTCGAAGACTGCCAGGCGAAGTTCGATGGCCACGCCATCCTCGAGTCAGTGGCGCGGCTGGCTTCGGCCAGGCCTTCCCAGAAAACCGAGCCGGTGGGCGTCGGAGAGGAGAAGTAAATCATGGCGACCGAAACCGCGATCGTGAAGTCGGAAGCGGCCCAGACCAGTGGACAGCTTTCAACGTTTTTTGTGGCGGACCTGTTTTTCGGCGTGGATGTTCTCCGCGTGCAGGAGGTGTTGCGCTTCCAGCAAATGACCCACGTGCCGCAGGCCCCGGATGTCATCGAGGGATTGATCAACCTGCGCGGGCAGATCGTCACCGCCATCGATCTGCGGCGGCGGCTCGGGCTGCCGCCTCGCACCGGAGGCCAGGTGCCGACCAACATGGTGATCCGGACCGACGACGGCGCGGTGAGTTTGCTGGTGGACGAGATTGGAGACGTGCTGGATGTGGATGCCGCCACATACGAGCGGCCGCCGGAGAATCTCGATCCCGCAGCGCGCGAGATTATTCGCGGCGTCTACAAGCTGAAAGAGCGGCTGCTCCTCGTTCTCGATACGGAGAAGACGGTGGACATCGCAGTGGGAAGAGTTGCGGAGTGTAACTGAACAGCTAGCAGGTGCAAGCCTGGGCGCCGGGACAAACGGCAGTACACGCGCATGGAGAGAAGGAATCGGAGTGGCCTTCACGTTCTTTTTTCGTGACCAACACGTGCTGGAGAAGGCCGTGGAACACTGCCTCCCAGTGATCGCAGGCCGAAACCATCCTCGCATTTGGGATGCTGGCGCGGCCATGGGTCAGGAGCCTTACACGCTGTCCATCCTGTTTGCTGAGCGCATGGGACACTTCGCGTTCAACAATCTTCGTATCGACGCCACGGATATCGAGAACACGGGCCACTTCGCCCAGGTCATCGAGTCGGCCCTCTATGCGGAGGAGGAGTTGTCGCGGCTGCCCGAGGGCTTCCTCGAAAGGTATTTCGAAAGAGACGCGAAGCCTGGGGCCTTTCGCGTGACTGAAAAGGTTCGGCAGCGCGTCGTCTTTCAATGCCACGATCTCCTCTCCCTGAAGGAGATCGGCCGCGATTACTCGCTGGTCGTGTGCAAAAACGTGCTGCTCCACTTTCGCCCGACGGAAAGAGTTGAGGTGCTGACGATGTTTCATCGGGCACTCGCTATGGGCGGCTTCTTTGTCACCGAGCAGACGCAGGAGATGCCGCTGGAGCTGGCGCCGATGTTTGAGCGGGTGATCCCCGACGGACAACTGTTCCGCAAAGTGGAGGCTGGCCGATGCGGATCGTGACGTTAGAGAACAGCGGCCGGATGTATACCTCCCAGGTTTACCTGGTGCTCGGCGACCGGAGCCAGTTGGACGACGTGAACACGCTCGTCGATGTGGGCGCGGATCCTGCCATCTTCGCAAGCATCGAAAGGGCGCCGACCGGTGTCGGGAAGTGGGCCGTGGAACAGGTGGTACTGACGCACAGCCACTCCGATCACTGTGCGCTTCTGCCCGAGGTTCGTGCGGCATTCCACCCCCGGGTGCTGGCTTTTTCGCCGAGCCTGGCCGGCGTCGATGCCCTGCTGCGCGATGGGGATGCGATGCGGATGGGTGATCAAGTGTTCGAAGTAATCCACGCCCCCGGTCATAGCAGCGACTCGATCTGTCTCTACAACGAGGCCGAAGGCGTGTTGTTCGCCGGCGACTCGCCACTCGTGATCACGTCGCCTGAAGGAAGTTATGAGGCCGGGTTTCAAACGACATTGGAGAAGCTGTGTGCCCGCGATGTGCGGCGGATTTACTTTGGGCACGGTCCTCCGCTCACGGAGCGCTGCAATGAGCGGCTGCGCGAGTCGCAGAGACTGGTCGGCGGCGCACATCGCCCTGAAGGGGAGCACTTGACGGGGCCAAAGAGCCAGAACGGGAAACGAAGCAAATCAATTCAGGAAGGGATTAAGGAGAGGTGAGGAGTATGGGGAACGGAAGATCGAGGAATGGGGCTGCTGTTTTGGAGCCGCCCACGCAAACGTCGTCGCAGGAATTGCATGGATTCGGCGCAGCTGAACCGGAAGCCCTGAACGGCGCCGTCGAGAGGCTCGCGGCGCTCGACTTTGTGAGTACGAACGTGATGATTGCGGACACCGATTACAAGATCACGTACATGAATGAGGGGGTCCGGAAACTGCTCGCGGAAGCGGAAAGCGAGATCCGGAAAGACCTGCCAAACTTCAACGCTTCACAGTTGATCGGCGGAAGCCTCGACCTTTTTCACAAGAATCCCGCACATCAGCGCCGGGTACTCGATACGCTTCGCGAGCCGTACAAGGCTTGCATCCAGGTGGGAGGGTG
>JBEKEP010000186.1:0-7769 GCA_050013775.1 Occallatibacter sp.
GATCCCGCCATGCGGTTTATGGCGGCAGAACTGGCGGCGCAACGGGCGCCGGCCAACGTGATGCGCTGGGTGGCTGAGGAGGATGCGCGCGCGCGGATGGGGAAGGCCGGCCGTAACGATCCATGCCCCTGCGGCAGCGGACGGAAGTTCAAGCAGTGTTGCGGGGCGTAGCAGCCTTCATCGCCTTCAGTAGTGAGCCTTACCCACTCTCCAAAATTTTCTCTATCACTTTTGCATATAATTTCCTTCTCCCGGCGCACACTATTCCCATAAGCCTTCAATGAGGCAGGGAGCGCGGTTCGACGGACCCCTGACCCCTGAAACCTGACGTCCGCCTCTAACCCGTTTGTTGTCTAATTTCTGCGGGCAACTATATGTCTTTTCAGATATTTACGCGGCAACGCATCGCGTAAAGCAATGAAAACAGGATATTTGCTTGCAGAAATAATGGGGGGAGAGGGGGCCCGGCCGTACATAATATGCGTTCAGTGGAAATCATGCGATTGCATCTGGACTCCTCTGTGCGCAAGCGGCGTAAGCCGCGTGGCCTTTACGTGAATCACGCCATCCTGATTCTGCAGCGCGCCTTCGACAAGAAGAAACTTGCTCCGCGTCACGACCAGGCGGTTCTGTTCATAAACATCCGGCGTCACGATGACGTTGGCGATTCCCGTCTCATCTTCCATGGAGATAAAAATGAAGCCCTTGGCCGTTCCGGGCCGTTGGCGCGCGATGACGCAGCCCGCCGCGCGCACCCATACGCCGTCACGGCAATGCCGCAGATCGTCTGATGACAGAATGCCCTGCGCGCGGAGTTCGGCGCGCCGGTAGTGCATGGGGTGTTTGCCCACCGTCAGCCCTGTGCCTGCGTAGTCGGCTACCAGCCGCTCTTCTACAGTCATTTGATGGAGCGGCAGGCTGCGATTGTCCTCGCGCAGGTTTTTCTGGATCAGCAGCGGACCCTCCGGCCGCCCCGCCCACTCCACCTGCCAAAGCGCGTCGCGCCGGTGTGCAACTTCATCCACGCGGTTCAATGCGCCGATCCGGGCCAGGAGTGTCAGCTCCTTGCGGTTGAGTTCGGGGACGCGCAATGCCAGGTCATCCGCGGAACGAAACGGACCATCCTGCACGCGCGCGGCGAGCAACGCTTCTGCGGCCTGCTTCCGCAATCCCTTCGCATAGCCCAGCCCCATGCGCATGGAGCGCGTCCCATCCGGTTCATGCTCCACCACGCACTCCCACGCCGATACTTGAATGTCGATAGGCTTTACGCGCAGCCCATGCCGTTGCGCGTCCTTCACCAGCACGGCCGGCGAATAGAAGCCCATTGGCTGGTTGTTCAGAATGGCGCAGGTAAACGCGGCGAGGAATTTCACCTTGAAGTAGGCTGAGGCGTACGCGATCAGGGCAAAGCTCGCAGCGTGCGACTCCGGAAATCCATACAGCGCAAACGAGCTGATCTGCTGCACGATTTTGTCTTGCGTCTGCACGTCCATACCGTTGGCCGTCATGCCCGTGCGCAGCTTCGATTCCAGATTTTTCATCCGCTCCCACGAGCGCCGCATACCGACGGCGCGTCGCAGCTCTTCGGCTTCGGCGCCGGAGAAGTTCGCCACCGTCATGGCGATGCGCAGCAACTGCTCCTGGAACAGCGGCACGCCCAGCGTGCGCCGCAAAACCGGTTCGAGCGAGGGATGCGGATACGTGACCGGCTCTTTCTTCTGCCTGCGCCGCATGTAGGGGTGCATCATCTGACCGACGATCGGTCCCGGCCGGATGATGGCGACCTGCACCACGAGATCGTAGAAGCGGTCAGGATAATTGCGCGGCAACGAAGCCATTTGCGCGCGGCTCTCGATCTGGAACATGCCCACTGTATCGGCCTTCTGCAGTACGCGGTAGATTTCCTCGTCCTCTGGCAACTGCGCCAGGTCCACGCGTTCGCCGTAGTGCTCGGGAATCAGCTCCAGGCAATCTTTGAGCACAGCCATCATGCCCAGGCCGAGCAGATCCACCTTGATGATGCCGAGGTCTGCGCAGTCCTCCTTGTCCCACTGCACGACGGTGCGGCCGGGCATGGACGCGCGCTCCAGAGGGACGACATGATTGAGCTGGCCCTGGCAGATGACCATGCCGCCCGAGTGCTGGCCCAGGTGACGGGGCACATCCTGAATGCGCATGCACAGCTCCAGATACTTGGCGATGCGCGGATGCCGGATGTCGAAGCCCGCGTTTTTGAAGGAGTGCGCCATGGTGTCGTTCTCGCCGCGCCACTCCCAGTGGCTCACCAGGTTCGCGAGCCGGCCCAGCGACTCCTCATCGAACCCGAGCGCCTTGCCCGTTTCGCGCGCCGCGGACTTGCCGCGATAGGTGATGACGTTGGCGGTCATGGCTGCGCCCAGTTCGCCGTAGCGCTGGTACACATATTGGATGGCCTGCTCGCGCTGCGCCTCCGAAGGTAGATCGAGATCGATGTCCGGCCACTCGCCGCGGCTTTCGCTCAGGAAACGCTCGAACAGCAATTCCATCCCCACCGGATCGATGGCCGTAATCTCCAGCGCGTAGCATACGGCCGAGTTGGCCGCGCTGCCGCGTCCCTGCACCAGGATGCCGTTGCGTTTTGCGAATTGCACGATGTCCCAGACGATCAGAAAATAGCCTTCGAAACCCAATTTCCCGATCAGCTTGAGCTCGTGTTCGACTTGACTTTTCGCGCGCTCCATCAGGCCGCGATCGTTTTTAGGTCCGTAGCGCCGGGCGACGCCTTCGGCAACGCGTTTGCGCAGAAAGCTCATCATGGTTTCGCCGTCCGGCACGGGATAGCGCGGAAACTCGTAGCCCAGGTCGCTCAGCCCGAATACAAGCCGTGACGAAA
The DNA here is from genome assembly GCA_050013775.1 of Occallatibacter sp. Lineage (GTDB taxonomy): Bacteria > Acidobacteriota > Terriglobia > Terriglobales > Acidobacteriaceae > Telmatobacter. Next base: position 2,876 of record JBEKEP010000186.1, read on the forward strand.
GCTCTATGGTGTTGTCGATGGCTCCGCGCACATCGCGAAACAGCGCTGTCATCTCGCGCGCCGGGCGCAGATGCCGCTCGCTGTTCATTGCCAGCAGCCGGCCCGCGCGGTCCAGTTCCGTATGGTTACGGATCGCGGTAAACAGGTCGAGGATCTCGCGGTCGTACGCCTTGGCGTAGCGCACGCCGTTCGTGGCCAGCACCGGCAACTGCAACGCGCGTGCAATGCGGATGGCTGCCTGATTTCGCCATTCTTCCTCGCGCTCCCGGTGGCGCTGCACTTCGACGTAGACATTTCTGCTGCCGAAGATGTGCGTCAGCCGCTCCACCACTTTGCGCCCGGCCTCTTCGCCGCCGCGCATGAGCGCCGCGGCCAGCGGGCCCTCGTCGCCGCCTGTCAGGCACACGAGGCCGGATGCGTATTGCTCTAAATCGCTGAAGTTGGCAGCGCCCTCCTGCTTGGTGGTCTCGCGCATCTTGAATTGCGTGATCAGCTGGCAGAGGTTCTGGTAGCCTTGGCGCGTTTCGCACAACAGGGTCACGCGTGCCGGCTCCGGTGCGCACTGGTGCGGCAGCCATGCTGGAGGCTTGAGTCGCTCGCCAAAGCTCTTGACCGCAATCTCCGCGCCGATGTGCGCGCGCACGCCACTTCGCTGGCCGCTGGTATGGAATCGCGCCGCGCCGTACACACCGTTGCGATCGGCAATCGCCATGGCCGGCATCTCGAGCTCGGCCGCACGCTCCATCAACGCTTCAGGCTGTGAGCCGGCTTCAAGAAAACTGAAGGCACTGGCCGCGTGCAGCTCGATGTAATCAGCGCTTCGATCTCGAGAAGAATGCGCAATGGTGAAAGGCTTGTGGGCTCCCTCCGGTGACGGCGCATACGCGTCGTTTGGGTGACAGATGGGCGTACCCGGAGAGCGAGCATTTGGCACGTTATGGTTGCGCTCAGTCATACAACGCCGCCATCTGCCAGCCGCTGTGCATCAGGTCGCGCACCAGGCAACAGCAGAGCAGGGAACTGTCGCCGGCTCGCGCCACAATGTCCCATTGCTCGTGGCCCCACAAGGTTGGTTGCCACCAGTCGCCACAGGCGAGCCATGGGCCGTAGGCGCGATCGACTCTGTAGCTCTGCCCGCGAAAATAGAACTGCACGGGACGCTGCGCTTGGAGCGTGACGGTTACGTTCTCTGCTGGCCGCAACTGCCGCGCTGCTGCACGCAACTCCGCCGACGCTGCGGTTTCGGCTGGATCCTCCGTCGCGCGAAAGGCTTCGATTCGGAACGCGTCGAGTCGGAATGCCTCCGGCGCGTGTGTGTCCAGGAGCGCCGCGCGCCCTACATTCTCCTCGCCGACCACGGCCCGGATGCGCGCCAGCGTAACGTCGAGCCGCGAGGCCTCTGGCAGTTGCGGCGAGAACAGCCCCAATTGCACCTTGCTCGTCGCTCCCGGCTCGGCATCGAGCGCCACGGCAAGCACGGACGCAGGCGGCGGATGCGCTTCCAAATCCAGATGCAGCAGCTTGATCCAGAGCTGTTTGTTGTTGGTTGGCAATGCCGGGCGTACCGTGCGCGCGTGCGTGCCGCCGCTATCGAGAGTGAGCGTAATGGTGACTGCGGCCAGCGCAATGATGCGCGCATTGGCACGCACGATGAGTTGATGGAGCATCGCGCCAGCGACAAACAGCAGCGAGTCGAGCAGCTCCACTGGAGAATCGAGATCCATGTGCTCGGCCAGCTTGAGCGGCGGCTCGACAGGTTGAAAGAGGTGCGTGCGTTCGCCGCGCGCCAGTTGCCAAAGCCGACGGCCCTCCTGCCCCATACGCGCAACCAGATTCTTTTCCGGCAGCGCCGCGAGCATGCCCAACGTATGCACGCCCCACGCGGCAAAGGTGTCTGCTTGTTCATGGGACGGGTCCAGAACTGCGCAGGGCAGCTCCGCCAATGCCGCCGCTTCCTCGCCCTGCGGAATCACCTTCACGGTTGCGCTTGGCGGCAAACCCTTCGCCATGCACACGGCCGCATGCAGATTGCCGCTGACCGTTACGCAGGCGCGCATGCCCACGGCGCGCACCCGCTCCACCAGCTTCCGCGCCAGAGCCTCCGGTGGCCCAAACAAACTTCGCGTCCCCGCAATATCGATTCCGCAAACGAAGGCTGTATCCCGGCTGCGCTCGTCGACATTGCGTTCCTCCAGGCGCGGCGAAAACGTGCCGGCGCATTCTAGCAGCATGGCCCGCGTAGCCGCTTCTTCTTTTTGCGAGCGCGGCAGCACGGCCGATGCGGGAAAGGTGTCCACCTCCACGCGCGTCATGCCGCGCACCATCCCCAGCAACCGCGCCTTGGTGTTCAAGGAGCAGACCTGCTCGAGCGGCGCATCGCCTTCCATCACCACGCACGGCTGCTCCCTGAGCCCAGGCCGCAGCCGCAGCAGCGCCTGCACAGGAAACTCCCGTGCATACAGGCACGCATACAATTCGCAAGTCATCGAACGGCCGCCCATGCCGCGCGACTTTGCCAGCTTGCGGCGTTCGCTCTTTGCGGCGGCCTGCGCAGCGGCACAACGTTGTCTGCCGCGCCGGTAAAGCGCCGCCGCACCACCTCTACGCTGTGCGCCATGCCGGTGAATACCGTGGCTTCGTCGCGCAATGCATCGCCCGGCTCGAGCCGCAGCGACAATTCCGCACTGCTTTTGGCGCAGCCGTACTGGGCCAGCAGCAGAAGGCTGGCCTGCGTTTTCTCCGCCGCTGCCCGGTAGCGAAACCACGTGGCGAGCGGCACACGCGAAGCAAACTCCGGCGTCAGACCGCCCAGATCGAGCACAACCGCACTGAATCCTCCCGCCTGCAGCACGAGATCGGTCGCGCGCAGCGCCTGGTCGAGTTGCGCCCACGCATTCGTGCGGTGAGTTCGAGGTTTGTTGAAAGACAAATGCAGGTCCTTCGACTCGTTCGTCCGCAGCGGCGGACGAACTCGCTCAGGATGACCGGGTAATTGTGGAGGGACGCACTTTTCCCGCCGTTGCGGCTCGGCGCATCGCGGAGCGAGATGTGGCGCCTCCGGCCGCAGAAGTCCGCCCACGGCTGCCGCCAGTCCCTTGACCTCGCCGCGCGGGTGACCGCCGCAACCCCCGCCATGCAGGCCTTTCATCACCGACGCAGGCGTCAGATATTTTTCCGGCAGCGAGAAACGCTGTGGCACGCACGGCGTCGTGGATTTCGCCGCTCCGCACCGTACCCACAACAGCCGTTCCAGGTCCACGCCTGCCGCCGTGGCCGAAGCCGGATCGAGCGCATTCGAAACATCGATCCACGCGCACACCCTTCCGGCCTGCGTCAGGCCCGCCACAAACTTGAGCGCAACCGAGGTCCGCCCCGAGCACTCCGGACCCACGAGTTCGGTCAGCGCTCCTACGGGCAGGCCGCCCCGCAACACCTCATCCAGCGCGTCGATTCCCGTGGCCGCAACCGGCCGGACGACCCTTGGCGCAGGAGAGAGTGCCGCAGGAATTCTGGCGGCGAGGGCAGACTCAATCTGAAGGCGGATTGCGGAGGCGGCAGGCATGGGGTTATAGTTTCGCCTTATATTCGCCTTTTCTTAGGCGGCCTGCAAGCCCTGCCTGCACCAATCTGTGTGCAAACTCGCGCCAAACCCATGAAATCCAATCGCTTATTTTGTTTATTCGCTAAACTCGGAGCTATGTGTGGCCGCTACGGGCGCCGGGCAGACAAACAGCGGATTGCGGAGTGGTTTCGCACGCGCGATACCGATGTCTTCAGCGAAGAGTATTACGAGACCAACGCAGCCCACTTCACGCCCTCCTACAACATCTCTCCCGAGACTATGCAGCCCGTTGTGCGGGTCGATAGCGATACTGGCGGCCGGGTGCTCGCACTCATGAAGTGGGGCCTGGTGCCCTATTGGTCGAAAACGCCCCGAGCCAATTTCAGTTCCATCAATGCGCGGTCCGACAAGCTCGCAACCAACGGCGCCTGGCGCGAGCCGTGGAAGCATCGCCGCTGCCTGATCCCCGCCAACTTCTTTTACGAATGGGAGCCGCTGACCAAAGACGAGGAGAAAAAGAAGATCAGCAAGCCGTGGGCGGTTTCACTTCCTGACGAGTGCCTCTTTGCCTTCGGCGGCATCTGGGACCGATGGAAAGGACAGGACGAAAAGAAAGGCGAGATCGTCGTGGAGAGCTTTAGCATCATTACCACCGAGCCCAACGAGATTCTCGAACCCTTTCACGACCGATGCCCGCTCATCATCAAACCGGACGACTATGCCCGATGGCTGGCGCCGGCCGAGCCGTCTCATCTGCCCATCGACATGGTGCGCACATGGCCTGCGGAAGACATGAAAGCCTGGCGCGTGGCCAAGCTCCAGGGCAATGGGCCGCATCTGCTCGAGCCCCTCGCAGAACCCTGCGCCTGATTGTTTTGCTCGGTCTGTGCCATGCATATTGCAAAAAACTCTTTTTACTGCGAGCGGACGAATGCCTTGATTGTCCCGCATCTTTTACCCACTGAGATGCCGTGCGGGCGAACGGTGTAGGCGTTCACCGCGGCAGGAACAATGAACGTCTCAGCATAATGAACTACGAATGGCGCGAACGTGCCGCTGGGGCTTTCGACAATCGCTTCGTCTCCCTTAACGAGATTCAGTACGTTGACGCCACCATCCGTTTGGTGCAGCACCGTACCTGTGAACCAGTGGCGGCGTGTTTCGATGAATTCCCGCTCGTGGAGGCCGGTACGTTCCTCGCGCCAACCGGCCTCTTCGCGAATGGTTTCGAAGCGATTGATGAGCTCTCGGCGCACCCATTCGGTGGTGCGATCCCACTGGATGTTGGCGACACCATGCTCGATGGAGATAGGCCGTGGTCTGCCGTCGAGT
>JBEKEP010000187.1:0-7723 GCA_050013775.1 Occallatibacter sp.
CTGGGTGGCATTTCTTTCAATCGCTGGACGCACTATAAGGCACAGCAAACTGCAAACGCAGATCAGTTCTGGGCGGATGTGGCGCAGGGCACGGCGCCGTGCTTTGATCCAAAACTTGCAACGGTAATCCCCAATCCGAATGTCTGCGGGAATTTTCTGATCCAGAGAACCGCAACGAGCGCCGAACTTTGCTTCCGTCCGGACTTTGTAAAGCCTTTCCATGGTGCCGACGCCTGCGAAGCGTACCTTTTGCAGACTGCGCTGGCCGATGCCGACGAATGCAAGGAAGCGACTTTCGCCAAGGTCTTTCCGGATCAGAAGGTCTGCGACGAGGCTTTTCAGCGAAACCTCTGCCCCTATAACCCTCCTCCCGTTGCTCTGGACGAATGCGCTGAATCCTGGAAAATGTTTATTTATCAATTGCGGACTCGGAAGCCAATTGCACCCTGACTCGGAGAATGCCTATTCTTCGAGCGCGGGGTGGTAGTGGCTCTCCCATCCCAGGTAACGCGCGGATTCGTGCACGGCCTTCGATACGTCGCTGAAGTTCGCGGCCACGTGATGCTCGAATCCTTCGCGGCAAATGTATCGGAGCAGTTTTTGCAGTTGCGGAATCTCGGCGACGCCTGCACCGCCGAAGGTCTCGAGCGGATCGTCGGTGAATTTTCCTGCGCCGGTGTAGCCGCGCACCACGCCGCGACGGTCGTCGGTGGAGAAGCGCGCGAAGCTCATGACGCCGGATTTCACACGCCCCACACAGGTGCCGAAGGTGTTTTCCTTGCCGACCGTGCCCGCGATGATTTCCTGGTAATCCATGCGCACGTCCTTGAAGAAATGCTTGGGCAGGTTGGAGCAGTGGAAGCAGACGCACTTGTTGGGATCGGCGCCGTAGTTGTTATTCCAATCGAGCAGCGCCGAGGGCGTGCCACTGGCGAGCGCCATCATATACATGCTGAGCGTGCCGGGCACATCGACTTCGCAGGCGGAGGGAATGAGATCGTTCGACATCATGCTCATGATGGTGCACGGCACCACGCCGAAGAACTCCTCCATCGAGGTCCAGCACTGCACGGCGCTGATGGTGATGTACGAGTTTTTCATCCAGCCATCGATGACCGCTCCCAGCTTGGCCATTTTCAGTAGCGCGGCATCCGGGATGCCGGAGGTGGTGACGTACTTTTTGATGGCCGCGAGCTTGGCCTGCGCGGCATCGTCGGCGTCCTTCATCTTGTTGATGCGGCCGAAAATCTCAGACAAGTCGATGGTCTCGATGGTGATGCCTGAGGTTTCGAAGATGCGCTCGGAGTAGCGGACGGTGTTGAAGGCCGTGGGCCGCGCGCCGATGGCACCGATGCGGAGATTCTTCAAGCCCTTGACGATGCGGCAGACCTGCGAAAACCATTCGAGATCGGCCTTGAATTCGGGCGATGCCACCGACTCTGTGTGCAGCGTGGTGAGCGAGTAGGGAATGCCGTACTGCATCATATTGTTGCAACAGCTCATTTTGCCGCAGAAACTGTCGCGGCGCGTGGCGATGGTCATGGCGTCGGCGCGATCGGGCGTGGCTTGCACCAGCACCGGCACTTTCAATCCCGACAGGCGGATGGCGTCGACGATGCCGCGCTCTTCGCCAAAGTTGGGCAGCGTGACGATGATGCCGTCGATCTCGTCGGCGTGTTTCTTGAACAGCTCGGCACACTTCTGGGCCTCATCGTACGTTTCGACTGCGCCGTAGTGGGTCTCTTCCGGACTGAGGACGATGGGCTGCGCGCCGGCGGCCTCAAGTGCTGCGATAATCTCTTCCCGCCCGGTTTTGGCGAGGTGATGCGGGAAAAAGCCGCGATTACCTACGATAATTCCGAATGTCATTTTGCGTTGTGCCGCCATGATGTTGCTCCTTTGTAGCTTTTCTGCCTTTGCGGTTCGTTTTCCTCAGGGGCTAAAGCCCCGTGTTCTTTCGGGGCACTAACGGCACGACTAAAGTCGTGCCCTGACACTTCGTGCTCGACGACGGATCTTTAAGAAGGTTCTGGATTTGTGCCCTGACACTTCGTGCTCCACGTTGCAATTTTCGGCAAGCTCCGGACTCGTGCTCTTTCGCAACTGCGGCCCGATTTGAGTTTTTCGCAGTCGGCAAACTCCTCCGCTACTTGCTGCGGCCGGGACGAAACCTGATGGTATAGAACAAACCCAGTGCCTCAAGCAAACAACCCCACCAAAGAGGGGCGCGCAGATTGGCCAGCACCACATGGGCCAACTGTCCGGTTGCCAGCTCGAAAATTCCATAGCCCGTGATGAGCGCCCCATACACGACCAGGAGAACGCCGATGAAAAACCAGATTGAGATGCTCGATGAATGCATCCGCTTTCTCCTTACCAGAAGTAGATGTTGAGCGCCAGGAAGATGACGATGGCGACCACGGTCCAGAACCACTCATTTTTGTAGAACGGCACCGGATCTTCGGTGGGCAAAACCGTTGCGCCGTAGACAAGCCCGTTGAGCTCCGACAGCGGCCGCGCTTTGCCAAAGAGGCTCACGATGAAGGTGACAAGGATGGAGACGATGACCGACCACAAGGCCCGATACATATTCTCGGCCATGGCCTTGGCGTCGGGCGAGAGAGCCACGTAACGCAGCGCCGCGGGATTGATGTACACCCAGGCCCAAAGGCCGATCGAGGTTAGGGTGCCGATGAGCAAACCCCAGAAGCCGCCGGCTTTGGTAGCGCGCTTCCAGAACATGCCCATGAGGACTACGCCCAGCAGAGGCGAGATGAAGAAGCTGAACAGGGCCTGCACGTAATCCATGATGCCCTGCGCATTCATCACCAGGTAAGCGGTGCCGATGGAGATGATGACGCCGAGGATCGTGGCCCAGCGGCCGACGCTTACGTAGTGCTCGTCTTTGGCCTTCTTGTTGATCAGCGGCTGATAGATGTCGTAGGTCCACACCGCGGAGAAGGCGCTGACGTTGCCGGCCATGCCGCTCATAAAGCCCGCGATCAGCGCAGTGATGCCGAGGCCGAGCAGGCCCGGAGCGAGATAGCGGACCATCATCAAGGGCAACACTTCGTTGTAGCTGTGCAAACCGGAGCCCGGAGTGGCGAGGTTCTGTCCGACGAGGTGCATCAGGCTGCCGTCGCCATTCTGGAGCACGACGAGACCCAGCAGGCCGGGCAGTATCACGATGAATGGCACGCCCATCTTGAAGAACGAACCGATGACGGGCGCGAGCCGCGCAGAGCGCAGACTGTTGGCAGCGAGAACGCGCTGGACAACAAGAAAGTCTGTGGTCCAGTAGCCGCAACTGATGGCGAAGCCAAGCCCGAAGACGATGCCTGTCCAGTGAATGCCCATGGGGTTGTCGGCAAAGTGGCCCATGCTGCGCCACAAGTGGGTGTAATCCCCCGCGGGAGTCGCGCCGGAGGCAATGTTGGCCGCGAGACGCGCTTTGAATCCGGTCCAGCCGTGGGTTTCAACGAGGCCGAGAATGGGAACCAACAGCGCGCCGCCCCAGATGAGGATGAACTGCAGAACCTCATTGAAGATTGCGGAACGAAGACCGCCGAGGGCGACGTACGCGGCCACGGCCAGCGAGGAGACGATGATGGAAAAGTTCAGATCCCAGCCCAGCACAACCTTCATCACTTCAGCCATGGCGAACATGTTGACGCCGCTCATGAGCACGGTCATGAAGGCAAACGAAACCGCTGAGACAATGCGCGCGCCTTCACCGTAGCGAAGCTTGAGGTATCCGGGCACGGAGTGGGTTTTGCATACGTAATAGAACGGCATCATGACCATGCCGAGAAAAAGCATGGCAGGGATGGCGCCGACCCAATACCAGTGCGCGGCCAGAATGCCGTACTGGTAAGCCGATCCGGCCCAGCCCATCAGTTCGAGCGAGCCCAGGTTGGCGCTTACAAAACTCAGGCCGGCGATCCACGCGGTCATCTCGCGGCCGGCCATGAAGAACTCTTCGCTGGTGTTGGAGCGGCCCTTGAGATAGAAGCCGATCCACAGCACCATGGCGAAATAGAGAGCGATCACCAACAGGTCGAGCGTGCCCAGGCGCGCCAACGGGCCGACGCTGAAGAGGAGCATGGCCGGCAGCGAGCCCGAGAAACCGGCGGCAGTGGCAGCAGAGAGCAAACCGAACATCAGCGTCACCTGAAAGGGCGAGAATGCGTCCGCGGAGGGTTCGGACGTTCGCACTAAGTAAATTGCTTTACTCCAGCACTTGTCAAGCGGCGGAGTGCACCTACGCAGGACGAGAATCCAGCCTTTGCCGGGGTTGGGTTGCGATCACCCCGAAGGCGGTCGAATCCGGGCAAGAGCGGCTGAGAAAGCGTTTACCGGAAGAAGTGTAACATAGCGGCCGCGACCCGAATGCTATCTGTCGGCGGTCGGATCTGCTGCCTGTTCTTACGCCCCCCTTGCGGGGGCTGGGATCGCGGATTTTGTGCCTTTTACCCCCAGGCTCGCGCCCTGGGGCCACCGTCCTTCGCCCACTTCGCGGGCTCTGTGCTGTGTCTCTCGTGCCGGGCACTCAGGACGATCTGACTTCTGCGTGGCGGGCAGCGGCATGGTCGGGTTGGTGCCGTTTGTCACGCATGAAGCCTTCGCCCTTAGTGAGCCACGCGACGCCGAAGGCGCCAAGCGCCAGCGCTTCGCACCAAAAGAGCCAATGGCTGGGATGACGCCGTTCGACGACTGAATGGATGGTGAGACCGACCATTGCGATCATGCAGGCAACCATGATGAGGCCGCATGCAGCGTAGATGCGATTCCTGTCGCGCTTGCGGACCGTGAAGGGCTTTGCCGGAGAGGACTTGCGGAAGAGAAAGATGCAGATGTAGGAAAGCATGAGATACATGAGGGCGGCGAACGCAGTGTGGATCAAGCCGAGCTGGAATTCCAACGGCGTGTAGGAGCCGCTATGGGGATTGAACGAGGGACAGCACGCCACGCCTACGACGCAGGCTGCGGCGAAGTAGCCAGTGATTTCATCGTGCACATCGTAGCCGCGCGAGCAGGCAAGAAATGCCGCAATGGCGCAAAGACTGCCCACGTAGTAGTCGCGCATGGGCGTGTAGTAGTAGTCGCTGATGGAGCGTTGCAGCAGTGGATGCGGAAGATGACCGGATTCAAGAAAAACCACGAGGAGGTAACCGGCGGCGAGCGCGAAAGGCAGCGCAAGCGCGATGTAACCCACCATCCGCCGCATCGCGTAGTACGACAGAACCACAGGATTGGTTGACGTGCTGCGGGGTAACATGATGGCCTCCGCGAATGACTTCTTCAGAAAGAAGAAGCATAACGCAGATTGAAGCTTTAGTGTCCGACGACGAGGACCCGGAAGCTGCCGGCAATCGGCGCGGTTTTGATGGCGCCGAATCCGCCGCTCGGCGTAAGATCGACGCCCGTATAGTCGGTGACGAGATAGACATACCCGGTGGAGGGATCGACGGCGAGGGTGCTGGCGCGCGCCAGCGTGGGCAGGTTCTGGACCACGGCGTAGGAGTCAGTGTTGGCGTCCTGCTGAATGATGGTGAGGCTGCCGTAGCCGCCGCCATTGGCCGAATAGATTAGCTCATGGTCGGGATCGTAGCCGATGACATCGTCGCCGGGACCCGTGGTCATTTTGGCGATGAGATCCCCGGTTCCGCTATCGAGCACCACAAACTGCTGGTCGTTGCACGAAGCAAATAGCCGTCGATCTTTATGATCGACGGCGAAACTTTGCGGATTTCGGCAGCCAGCGGGCACGAGGAAGCGGACAAGGGAAATGGGAGGATTTGTCCCGCTCCAATCGAAAATGACCGCGTCGCTGGACGGGGACTTTGGGGAATCCGCATCGCGACGGCGATGCGCTTCAGCGGCAATGGCCGGTCCGTCGAGCTTCGCAATCTGTGAGGGACTGGACTGGCTGGCAGGGTCGACAGTGACATAGACCTGGCCATTGTCAGTCGCTTGCGCGAAGCGAAAATCGCCGGCTACGACCATGTCAGCGAGCACAGTCTTGCTGTCGGTGTCGATCACTACGACGTGTGACGTGAGCGACGATCTACGCTGGGGCGATGACGGGACCGGGACCGCGGCATTGGCGCCGCAGATGGCGAATACAAGCTTGCTCTGCCGCTCAAACGCGATGGAGCGCGGAGCGCAGCCGATGGCGATGGTGGCTTCGACCCGGAGCGCGCGGCGGTCGAAGATGGCAATCGCATTGGCAGGACCGTCGCTGACGTATCCGTATTGACCGGTATCGTCGAGCGCGATGGCATGCGCCTCGCGAAAGCCAGCGATTTCACCGGCGACTGCGCCCGAATCGAGATCGACCACCTGCACGCTATGGCCGTGAGCGATGTAGAGACGCTTGGCCACGGGATCGATGGTGAGGTAGTCCCAGCTGCCGGCGCCGCCGATGATCCAATTCTTCTTGATGGCGAACGGACTGCCGGGAAGCTCGGTGGACGTGGGAATGGGAGCCACTTGGGCGGCGAGCGGGAGGCACACGAGCAGGCAAAATGACAGAATTCTCCTCATCGCGCAAGGCTCCTCGTGTGATTTGATGCGCGGCAGAGTGTTTCCGCTCGATTTATTGGTTCGCGGCTACTTCGTGCAGCCAGCCCGGAGCTTTGAGCAACTCGCGGGGACGCGGGCCGTCGGCGGCACCGACCAAGCCGTCGCGCTCCATCATGTCGATGAGATGCGCGGCGCGGCCGTAGCCGACCCTCAAGCGCCGCTGCAGCAGCGACGTGGACGCCTTGCCGAATTCGAAGACGAGGCGCACCGCGTCGTCGTACATGGGATCTTCGTCGCTGGCATCGCCGCTTTCGCCTTCCATCGCCCCGCGCTCGTCTTTGGGCGAATCGAGGAAGCCTTCGACGTACTCGGCGGTGCCCTGGTTCTTCCAGAATGCGACCACAGCGGCCGTCTCTTTCTCGCTCACATACGGCGCATGCAGACGCATCAGGCGGCTGGTGCCCGGCGGCAGGAAGAGCAAATCGCCGCGGCCTAAAAGAGCCTCGGCCCCGTTGGTGTCGAGGATGGTGCGCGAGTCCACCTTGGTGGCCAGGCGGAAGCTGATGCGCGTGGGCACGTTGGCTTTGATGAGGCCGGTAATGACGTCGACACTGGGCCGCTGCGTGGCCAGGATGAGGTGAATGCCCACGGCGCGCGCCATCTGCGCCAGGCGCGTGACCGACTCTTCAACGTTGGCGCGATCGAGCATCATGAGGTCAGCCAACTCGTCGATGATGATGATGATGTACGGCAGCGGTTCCTCAGGCTGACCGGACTCTTCTGCAAAAAGCGAAGGAGTGGAACCCTCGAAGAGCTTGTTGTACTGATCGATGTTGCGGACGCTGCGCGAGGCCAGCAGCTTGAGACGCCGTTCCATTTCGCGCACTGCATTGCGCAGCGCATTGGCGGCCAGCTTGGGCTCGGTGATAATGGGCGTGAAGAGATGCGGGATGCCTTCGTACATGCCCAGTTCCACGCGCTTGGGATCGACGAGGATGAGCCGCACCTGTTGCGGCGTGGTGCGATAGAGCAGGCTCATAATCATGGCGTTGATGGCCACTGATTTGCCGGAGCCCGTGGAACCGGCGATGAGCACGTGCGGCATCGAAGCCAGATCGGCCGTCACGATGCGGCCGTTGATGTCTTTGCCCATGGCGAGCGTGAGTCGCGAGCGCGCGCGGGCGAATGTTTCGCTCTC
>JBEKEP010000188.1:0-7696 GCA_050013775.1 Occallatibacter sp.
CACTCGCCGGATCCACTTGCAGCACGCCAAACTGCCCGCTATATAACCCACGCTTCAAGTCGCGATGCGCCATGGCGTGGGTGTGGTACCAGTGCAGGCCTGATGGCTTCGGCGTGAACTCGACCAAAGAGCTGCCCCCCACAGGGATCATTGGAGAGCCTTCCTCCATCGAGCCGTCGGCTGCCACCGGAATCCATTGCCCGTGCCAGTGGACGATCTCCTCGCGATCCAGTTTGTTCACAATCTCAATCGACACCGGCTTGCCTTCGGTCACGCGCACGAGCGGTCCGGGAATCTGTCCGTTGTACGCCGTGGTGCGAATCTTCTTCTTCGGCGAAAGCTCCCATTCGACTTCGGCAATCTCGAGAGTGTAGTCAGATTTGGCAGTTGGCGCAGCCGAGGGCAGGGAAGCACCCGGCATTGTTTGGGTCCATGCAAACGGGCTCTGCGCCATCAATGCGCCCGCGGCCAACGGAGCCGAGGCCAAAAACGCGCGCCGGCTCGTCGTGCGCTTGCACATTCCACCCTCCGGCCTCATCTGGATCGTCGGCTCCATCAGTTCTTTGTATTGTCGCTCAACTCTTGCCGAAGAGCAGGGATTCTCATTGTGCATCCACTACGCAGCGGAAGTCCACCCCGCCCGAGCGACCGCACATCCGCGCGGCCTATGTAAACTCTCGACGGCATCAGTTAGTTCAAACGCGAGCCAATTTGCGGCTGCGATAAAGAATCACCGGCTGTTGCGCCGGCACATTCACGCTGACACTTCGATCCAACATTTTGAAGGCAACCGGGTCGCGTTTGCCGATCGAGAGAGCTACCGCTATGGCATCGGCAGGGTTCCATCCAGCAGGCCACGCGGCGCTCAGTTCTCGCGCCGTGAGCGCGTAGAAACAAATCCGATCCGCATCCATCGGACAGTACACGGCGTCTTCGCTCGCCACATCCACACCGTTCAAATGCACGCGATAGGTTTTCGCGCCGTTGTCGATCGCAATGCTGCAGCTTCCTTCGAGTCCAATCGTCACTTGATCTTCGTTGCGCGTGAAGCTCTCAATCTCTTTGCGATGAAGATGCATCCAGGGAATCAGGTTGAGATAGAACACATCCGTGATCTGCTTCCGGTCCGTCGCTGCACCGAGAATCTCGTGCATCACCGCATTCCAGAAGAGATAGCGCGATCTTGTCTCAAAGCTCGCGCCTCGGGTGCTGCCGCTTAGGCCCCAGATCGCGCTTTTGCCATAGACCAGCGGCAGCAACGGAATGGGTTTGCCGCCAAACGGACTGGTCTCCGACGTCTGCGCATACCAGGTGCAACTGATTTTGCCGATCATCGGGTAGCGCAAACCTTCCGATGTCACGTCGACTCCGTGCTTCGCAAACTCTTCCAGCACGCGGTAGCGTCCCTGGCGCAGATTGCGAATTCCGCTGGCCGGGTGTTTCGGGTCCCAATCGTTGCGGATCGCGTAGTAAGAGAGCACATCGATATGCGTCGTCTGCTGCAGCTTGTAACGCTCGCAGGTGGATCGCACGCGCTCTACCCCTGGCCCTTCCATGTATTTCGCCAGGCCCTGGATGAAAGAGACTTCGCCGGTCCACGGTCGGCTCTGCCACAGTTGCCCATCCGGCCGCCGTGCGATGTAGTCTTCATTCCACGCCGGGCTGCTCTTGTATGCGTCGTCGTAGTTGTCTGAGAGTGAAACCGTGGCGTTCAGCGCGCGGCCGCGTTCCATTACCCGCATCATGCCGTCGTATCCGCCAATGCGCTCGTCCACCACGTTCACGGCCGGGTAGCCGGTGTCCTTGCCGTTGAACTGCCAGCCCCACAAATGCACAATCTGCGGCGCGTGATCGGTCAGGTCGGCGACGTCCGCAATCATCTGCTCGCATTGCGCGAAGGTGGACATGGGCTGCGGAAAGCGCGGCTCGTCGCAGCGAATTCCGTACATGTACTTGTCATGGTAGAAGTCTTTGGGAATCGCCGGCATGCGATCGCGAATCAACTTGCCGGCTTTGATCCACGCCGATTGCGGGTCGCCCGTCACAGGAAGAAAATCGAGCCGGCAGGAGGAGATATTCTCGATATCCTTCACCAGAAGATTCGGTGTCGCTGCGACTCCGCAATTCAGCGGCGCACCCGTGCCCAGGTTCAGGTTGTAGCAATCGTGGCCGTTCACGCGATACACGCGTCCCGACCCGATCGACGCGCGCCGGCTTCCGGTGGTCCCGGTGACTGCAACCGCCGTCGTGTCCATAAAAGCCGTTGTCTCCTGCACGCACAGCAGGCGATCGGTGCCCACCATATTCACAGGCAGGCCGCCGTTGATGTGGCCCCAGAAACTGTTCGGCGCAAGCGTCCCCGCGGTCGCGTCCGCCAGCATCACCAGGCTGCCACCGGAATCGCCGTGCACCAGCCACGCCGCGCCATCCTCCTCGCGCACCGTTGCCATCCGCGGCATGGCGACGTCGATCAGTTCGTAGCCTTCAGCTTCATTCACGTCGAGCATCGTGACCGTGAGCGACGCCTCGCGGAGCTCATACTGAATCTGAAAGGTTGCACATTTCTTGTCTCCATCCTTCGCCTCGCAATCGAAGATCGCCGCGCTGGCTTTGGCTCCTTCGGCCACGTACATCCCGTGAGAAAGGGCGACATCGAGCGGCGCGGCAAAGAAACGCCATGTTGCTTGCTCACACACCGTTGCTGTCATCTTCAAGCCGAAGTCTTCGCCGCGCAGCTTTGCTCCTGTCGCGATCCAGCGGTACTCGTAGGGCAGGGCATTGTCGGCGTCGAGCGTTACTTCGAGTTGCTTCGAGCGCAGCATCTTCGGGTGCGTAGGCGCGGTGCGAGTGCCGGCAGGCTCCGCCGGTTGTGCCTGTGCAATTGGACCGGGCAATAGTGTTTGAAGGCCTGCGGCCGCGATTCCCGCGCTACTCAGCCGCAAGAAATCTCGACGGCGCATTTCGTTCGATTCATCCTGCATGACAACCCTCCGGGGTGAATGTCTACGTATTCATCTGAAACCCAAAACGTGCTCTTCCATGCCGGTCCGCTCTAACTTTGCTTGGCTAGAAACTCTTCCACTTCGGCGCGCATCGGCATCCCGGCCTGAGCGCCCCTGCGCGTCACTTTCAAGGCCGATGCGGCGTTGGCGAATCGTGCTGCAGCCCATGGGTCCTTGCCCTCTTCAAGCGCCACGGCAAATGCGCCGTTGAAGCAGTCACCCGCGCCCACGGTATCGATGGCGTCCACCTTGAACGGCTTGACCCACTCTGCTCTTCCGCCTGCAACCGAAACAAATGCTCCCTCAGCGCCGCGCTTCAGCACTACGCCGCGCAGCCCTTTTGCGTGCAGGCGCTTCGCCGTGTCCTCGACGTTCGCGCCTTCGCCCACGTAAAACGCCGCTTCGGTTTCGTTGGGAGTAAACCACGCCACCTGGGCAAAGGCCACATCGGGAAGGGCAGCCGCCGGGGCAGGATCGAGCATCACCGGCACTTGCGCCTTGGCGCAAAGGTCCAGAGTGTAGTTCAGCGTGTCCATGGGAATCTCAAGCTGGCAGAGCACCATGCCGGCTGAACGAATCAGATCCACGTGACTGTCCACCGTTGCGCGGTCCATCTTGCCATTCGCGCCTGGAACCACCACAATCGCATTCTGTCCGTCGTCGGCAACAAACATCGGCGCCAATCCCGAGGAGCCGGCGGTGTGAGCCATCGCCGCGGTGTCCACGCCCGCCTGTTTCAGATTCTCGAGCAGCACCGGCCCAAAGGTGTCGTCGCCCACCTTGGCCACCATGGCCACGCGATAGCCCAGCCGCGCGGCAGCCACTGCCTGATTTGCGCCTTTGCCGCCGGGCGTGGTCTCAAATCCCGTTCCGATCAGCGTCTGCCCAATCGCGGGAATGCGCGGCGTCCGCGTGACCAGGTCCATGGTGATGCTGCCGACAATCACAATCGGTTTGCGCGTCTCACTCATTGCAGGCACCTCAATACAACGGAGCTGCGGCCACAAATCCCAGGCCCAGCAAGAAACACAGGAACATCAACACCAGAAGCACCGTGACCGCGCGCGGCGCGCCGGCAAATTCGCGCCACACAAATACGCCCCAGCACGCCGAAACCATGGTCGCGCCCTGACCAATGCTATACGAGACTGCGGGACCTACCAGGTGCGCGCCCGACGCCAGAAAATTCGCCACGCCGCCCGTGCACCAGATGGCTCCGCCCAACACTCCCGCCAGGTGCCAGCCGAAAGGCGCGCGCCTATAGTCCGCGCCGTTCACCGGCTCGCGGCCATCCAGCGGCTTCTTCATCAGAAGCCAGTTCGCCGGCACGGTTGAGATCAACAACCCGATGGTA
The DNA here is from genome assembly GCA_050013775.1 of Occallatibacter sp. GTDB lineage: Bacteria > Acidobacteriota > Terriglobia > Terriglobales > Acidobacteriaceae > Telmatobacter. The sequence continues at coordinate 4,357 of JBEKEP010000188.1, forward strand.
AAGAATAAAGTGACAGCATAGGGCCCCGGTGCGTGTTGCCCAGGCTCGCCGTTCAGCGCGTGCGCGACAAACGGATAAAAGCAGCCCATCAGCACGCCGCACGCCAGGCTGAGGACAATGCCGCGTACGGTGGTTGCCTTGGCCGTGGCATCGCGCTTGCGATAGGCCGCTGCGTCCAGCACAATCGCGACCACCACCAGCGCCACTCCGCCAAACAGCAGCAGGGGATTGCCCACCGGCTTGATCACGTAATTTGAAATTGCGCCGATCACCAACGCGAGGCCGATCCCAACCGGGAATGCCACTGCCATGCCGGCCACGTCAATCGCGGCCACCAGCAGCAGGTTCGCCACGTTGAAAATGGCGCCGCCCGCCATCGCGTAAAGCATGGGCGCAACGGGCGTCTGCGCCACATCGTGCAGGAAGGGCGTTCCCGCGTGCCCCATGCTCCCCGCCGTCATTCCCCAGAAGATCGCACCCACCGCCATGCCGATCGCGTAGTCCCAGTAGAAAAGCTGGAAGCGATAGCCGGGACACAGCTTCAGCGTGTTCGCCCACGATCCCCAGCACAGCATGGTCAAAACTGTGAGGCTCAATGCGGCCAGATAGGTCTCGGGAGCGAGCATCTTAAATTTCCTCCGTTCACACGCCGACTTGCGGCAAACAAGGAACCATAATGCATTGGCGCTGCCGTTGTATACAGCGCAAACTGAATGGGATTTCTTGACGCTTGGGCGCAACGAACGCGCTCCCTTGTTGCGTTGTCGATTGGATTACTGCTTCGCTGCCTTTACGGCCTCCGTCAGCGCCGGGACAACCTCGAACAGATCGCCGACAATGCCGTAATCGGCTACCTCGAAGATGGGCGCGTCGGGGTCCTTGTTAATGGCCACGATGCACTGCGAGCCCTTCATGCCGACGAGGTGTTGAATGGCTCCGGAAATTCCAACGGCCAGATAGAGCTTGGGCGAAACGGTATGCCCCGAGCTGCCCACTTGCCGCTCCAGGGGCAGCCATCCGTTGTCGCAAATGGGACGCGATGCGGCCAGCTCGGCATCCAGCGCACTGGCGAGCGCGGCGATCATTGGCATGTTCGATTCTTCCTTGATGCCGCGGCCCACGCTCACAATCCGCTGCGCCGAGCCGAGGTCGACGGTCTGCGGCGATTCGCGAAATGGTTCGCTTGGTTTGGTGCGAATCTGCGCGGCATCGAGAGTCGGCGTGAATATTTCAATCGGCGTCGGGCCTGCGTCTGGCTGAGCCGCAATCTCATCCGCCCGAAACGCGCCCGCCTGCACCGAGACGAAGCACGGCCCATTGCCGCAGTGCCGATAGGTTCCGGTCAATCGTCCCTGCAATAGTTGCCGAGTAAAGATCGGCCCGTCTTCGATCGCGATCACATCGCCGATCAGCACCTGGCCGAACTTGCACGCCAGCGCCGGCGCGTAGTCGCGTACCTGATACGTGTGTGGGAACACCACGCACTTCGTGCCGTTCTGGCTTTGGATGAGATCATGCAAAGCGAAAGAGAACCCATCCGCCGTGTAGTGCGCCAGTAAAGGGTGCTCTACACGCACCACTTTGCCGATGCCCCTGGTGGCCGCCTCGGCTGCCAGCGTCTCTGTCTGCGCGCCAATGACGACGGCCGTGACCTCATGCGCTGGGCCAAGCTTCAGCGCGGCAGCAAGAGCTTCCCAACTAGCGCGTTTGATCTTCCCGCCGCTCTCTTCCAAAACGAGAAAAATGCTCATAGCACTCGCGCCTCCGATTTCAGCTTCTCCACCAACGCCACGGCAGCCTCTTTCGCCGATCCGCCGAGAATCTGCGTCGATTTTTGTTTTTTGGGCGCTGCAACCTGTTCGAGTATCACAGTCGGCGCAGCCCCCTCGCCTAACTCCGCAGCGTTCACCGCGCGCAACTCCTTGGTTTTTGCGCGCTTGATGCCCATCAGCGTGGCATAGCGCAGCTTGTTCCCGCCCGACTGCATGGTAAGCACCGCGGGCAGCGGCATCTCAACAGATTGAAACCATCCCTCTTCGAGCTCGCGCTTTACTTTGAGGCCCGCATCGGTCTTCTCCACGTGCAGAATGAGCGTTGCATGCGGCAGTCCAAGCAGTTCGGCCACAATCACGCCGGTCTGGCCGAGTCCCAGATCTTCCGACTGTAATCCGGTCAGCACCAGGTCAGGATTCTCCGGCTTTACGGCTTCGGCAAGCAGTCGCGCCACACCCAGCGCATCGTGTGCGCGCAGATCATCGCACACAATATGGATCGCCCGGTCCGCGCCCTTGGCGAGCGCTTCGCGAATTGTCGAGCCCACGCGCTCCGGCCCGGCGCTCAGCACGATCACTTCGCCGCCGTGTTTCTCTTTCAACTGCAATGCCTCTTCGAGCGCGTAGGCATCCGGTTCGTTCATCGCCCACTGGAGCTCACGCTCTTCGATCCACTTCGCATTCGCGGCGATGCGAACCGGCGCATCGCGGTCCGGCACTTGTTTGATTGCTACTACGATCTTCATGCTGCAGGTCCTTGTGTATCTTTGTCTTCTTGCCAGGAGACTATTGCGCCATGAAGTAGCTTGTTCGCAGTCTCCTGAGCGATTTGTTTGGCCTTTTCAATTGTCGGCCACACTCCGGCTCCTGTTATGTTCTCGCGACCGTCGCCCGTGAACCGAATAGAAAGCTGGAACCCGCCCATCACATAAGGCTCTAATGTGAATTCAAATCGTTCCTTGTGATCCCTGGCTTCGCCCCTTATGACGGCGTGCTCTCTCATAGCTGACGCACTCATTCGATATCCGCCAATCCTCGCGCCGCAACCTGCGCAATATCTAACAACTCGGGCGCACCGTCGCCGCGCGCCGCGAGTGCATCTCGAAACATCGTATTGCAGAAGGGGCAGGCTGCGGCCACTACACCGGCTCCCGTTGCGGCCAGTTCCGCCGCGCGCACCTGGCTCACGCGGTCACCTTTTTCCTCGCCGAGAAACGCCAGGCCGCCACCAGCGCCGCAGCAAAAACTCCGCTCATGCGAGCGCGGTGCTTCGACCAACTCGCCCGCCAGCGCTGCAACCTGCCGCGGCTCGTCATACACCCCACGATAGCGTCCCAGATAGCACGGATCGTGAAATACGATTTTCTCCTGGTTTTGGACTGGCGGTAGTTGGGATGCAAACCGGGCCAGGAACTCGCTGTGATGTTCCACCTCGGGCGGCGCGCCGAACTCCTTCCAATCTTCCTGAATGGTACGCACGCAATGGGGGCAGATCGTAATGATCTTCTTGACACGATTCTGCGCCAACGCCTCCAGGTTCGCCTCTGCCAGTTGCTGAAAAAGCAGAT
>JBEKEP010000189.1:0-7534 GCA_050013775.1 Occallatibacter sp.
GCGGATGTAATTTGTTTGAGCGCCTCCGGACGCGGCTGACCTGAAGGATGGCTGCCCGCACTGTAGGCGACAAAGTGACCTTTCCCCTTTTGGTTCAGGATCGCCTCAGCCATGATCGATCGTGCCGAGTTGCCGGTGCAGAGAAACAGCACATTGTAATGGTCCGGCATGGGCTCACTCCTTCGCTCCGATGGTGACTGAGGCGCAGCAGCCCGGCGCGCAACAGGCGGCCTTCGGTTTGGCAGCACGGATAAAGGCGCTCATGAACTTCCCGTTCACCTGCGGAGCGATGGCGTCGACATCCACGCCCGCCTCAGTGAGGAATTGGCGAGCGTCTTCCACGTTGTAGACACGTGTGGGTTCGATCGAAATATCGCTGAACCCGGCGCCAGAGAGTTTGGCAAGATAGTCGTTCTCCTCGAGCGCTCCCGCGATGCATCCCACCCAAAGGAGCATGCTCTTGCGCACTTCGTCGGGCACGCTGCCGCGCACCACCACATCCGAAACCGCAAAGCGCCCGCCGGGTTTGAGCACGCGAAACGCTTCCGTCAGGACACGGTCCTTGTCCGCCGAGAGATTGATGACGCAGTTTGAAATGATGACATCCACCGAGTCGTTAGGCAGGGGAATGTTCTCAATTTCGCCTTTCAGGAATTCGACGTTGGTTACGCGTGCCTGACGCTGATTCTGGCGGGCGAGCGACAGCATCTCGCCGGTCATGTCCAGGCCGTACGCTTTGCCGGCGGGACCGACGCGCTGCGCCGAGAGCAGCACGTCGATGCCTCCGCCGGAGCCGAGGTCAAGGACGGTCTCTCCGGCGCGGAGCTCAATCAACGCGGTCGGGTTTCCGCATCCCAGCGAAGCCTGGACGGCTTTTTCCGGGAGGAGTCCTTTTTCGCCGGCGCTGTAGAGATTCGTTGTGATGGGATCGCAGCAACGCAGGCCGGGATCGCAACACGCCTGCACGTTGCCCGATTCCGCTACGGCGCGCGCTGCGCTCCCGTATTTTTCCTTTACTTGCTCCTGAACGGTTGTTGGGGTTTCCATTCTTGCGTCTCCTTGCATACGCTAAAGCGAATGTATTCCAGGCTGGACATATTTGTCAAGGCGTATATAATAAGAACGTGGAACGCTCCCGCAAAGCCTACGACCTTGCCGTGCTGTTTGCGGCGCTCTCTGACCGCACCCGCCTGCGCCTGCTGAACCTGATGGACGGACGGGAGGTCTGCGTCTGCTACTTCATCGAGATCCTGGGGCAGAGCCAGCCCAAGATTTCTCGGCACCTTGCGTATCTGCGCAGGGCGGGCGTGGTGGCGGCGCGCCGCGAGGGCAAATGGATGCACTACAAGATCGTGGTGCCCGCACATGCCGGCGCGGCCAGGATCCTTCGCGAAACGCTGGCGGTTGTCAGAGAAGAGAAGGCGATGCAGTCGGACCTGGCGCGGCTGGGCAAAGCCTGTTGCGCTCCGCAGAAAGTTTTAGCGCTCGAGGGCGCGCCGCTGCCGATACTCGTGGAAGCGATCGGCTGCTCCGCATGCTGAACTGACCGGAGCGGGCTCATGCGTTCGCAGCCGCCGGCACTTCGATTTCACAAAGTCCTCACTTCGTCGGGTCGGTGACACGGCCCATGAAGAGAATGGCTCCGCTCGCATTGTCCTGGATGAGAAACAGAAAGGGATGGTCGGCGGTGAAGACAATGGGCGGCGGAGGGGCGTACTGGGGCGCCATGGCCGTGGCCATCTCCACGATCACCGCCGTGGCAGCTGCAGCTTCGGTGCCATTCTCGTCCAGATCGATGTAGGCCTTGTGAATGGCGGCGGAGATGACGAGGCTTTTATCGCCCGTCATACCGGAAAAGTCGGCGGAGTTTGGATCGAAGGCCGCTTTCATTCCCAGGCCTTCGAGTGTGGAACTCAACTCGAACTGCTGGGTGATTTTGAAGCGCGGCAGGTAGACGATCACCCTATCTTCATAGCCCAGGGCCCCGGCCCACTTTTCAAAATTGCCAGTGGTGAGCGAATGCTCCAGGGCGGGCAAGCCGTCCACATTATCGGGAAGCAGGATCAACATCGAGATTTCGCCCTTCTCGTAAGGCATCAAGAGCGCCTGGAAGGACGGGCCTTTGAAATAGTAGTAGCCTCCAGAGTTGTACATCGTAGGCGCTTGAACGGTTTTGCCTGTCGACAGGTGAAAGTCCTTGTTGTCGGTTGCGTTCTTGCTGAACTGACTGGCCCATGCGGCCTTGAAGTAGATGGCGTTGGTGAGAATCAGGCGGGTGAGCGGCGTGACGGTGCCGGGGCCGAGAAGGTTCTGGATTTTGTCGTTGGTCTGCTTTTCGACCCACTGATTGATGGTGGTGCGCACGCCGTCAGGGGCGGTCTTGAAATTGACCGGGTGGAATCCCGCGCCGTAGTTGGTTTCGACCAGGTTGAGGTAGGCGGGCTGGAATTTTTCGTCCTGCTGAGCCCAGAGCGCGTCGGCCACGCTGAGAGCGTATCCCTGGTGTGGGGCATTCATGCCGGCGAGCAGCGCGCCCATGGCCGGGTGCAGGCGATCCTGCGGCAGCGTGTAGTGGAAGACGTGTGCCATCTCAGTGGCCGTCTGACCGTGCGCGCCGGCGTAGGCCATGGCGAAGTCCGTGGAGATGCTTTCCGGCGAGAAGAAGAGATTGCCGGGATTCGCGCTGAGCCGGCCGTAGAGATCGATGGCGAAGGCATTGCTGCCCCGGACAGCCTCGGCCTGATCAGAAGAAGGCGGCGCGGCGGCGAGGGCAGACTGGCTGACGAACAGCGAGAGAAGAAGAGAAAGCAGCAGCTTCATGCACGTCTCCTGAAATGAGCTGGAGAAAGGCGCCAGCTGACCGTAGAACGCAGAGTGCAACTTTTCTTGCATCGAAAATCGTGGTCGATCGACGAGGCGGATTTCGGCGCCGGATTTCGAGACGGGTTCGCAGTTAGCCCATCAGACTCTTGTGCCCAAGCCAGCCACGGAGATAAGAGGCCTGGCCGAGGTGGTAGGTCTCGTGGATGGCCATGAAGCTGACAATGCCGCTGATCTTTCCGTCGAGGCTGGGCGGGCCCACTGTCGCGGGCTGCGCCAACAAATCCTCCGGAACCGCTTCAAGCGCGGCCGTCACAGCCTGGCCGGACTCGCGCCAGATGCCGAGCAGATATTCGGACGACGGGTAGGCGGAGTCTTCAAGAAGTTTTTTGCCGCGTCCAAAAATCTCTAGCTCTGGCTGTCCCCACTCAACGTTGATGAAGTGCAGGGTCCGGCCTCGGCAATAGGCCAGGTGCCCTACGATCCACGCCATGTGATTCAGCTTTTCATCGGGGCGCTTGAGCCATTCCTCTGGCGAGAGATCGCTGACGGCCTGCTCCAGCGACTTCGAGTTGAAGTTGTAGTTTTCGGCGGCGGTGGCGATGACTGCAGGGACCGGCATGGGCTCTCCATTTGCGGTGGGATGCGCGCAGCGGATGCGCGGGAAGATGCTTACCGAATACCTGATCCGGGCGACTGCGGTCAAGCGAAGCGAGTTGTGCGGGAAAAAGAAAAGGCGTCCCGAAGGACGCCATTCTTGAAAAGACAGTGAATTTCTACGCGCGGCTCATATAGGCGCCTTCACTGGTATCGACGCGAATCTTTTCGCCCTCGTTGATGAAGGATGGAACCTGGACCACAAGGCCGGTTTCTGTCTTGGCGGGTTTGGTGACGCTGGAGGCAGTCGCCGACTTCAAGCCCGGCTCAGTCTCGATGACTTCCAGATCGACCGTTTGCGGCAGTTCGATTCCCACCGGGTTGCCATCGAAATAGCTCACGTGAATCTGCAGGTTAGGCGTGAGGTATTCGACGGTGTCGCCAAGGGTCGCGCTCTTGAGCACCGTCTGCTCGAAGTCTTGCGGGTTCATGAAGTAGTAATCGTCGCCATCGGCGTAGAGGAACTCCATGAGGATTTCGTCGACGATCACCTTCTCAATGGCGTCGGCAGAGCGGAAGCGGTGCTCAAACATGGCGCCGGATTTCAGGTTGCGCAGCTTGGCCTGAATGAAGGCGCGGAGATTGCCCGGCGTACGGTGCTCGACTTTGAAGACCGTGTGCAGCTGGTCGTTGTGTTTGATGATCATGCCCGGACGAAGTTGAGTGGCGGGAATCGCCATAAATGGTGCAGCTCCTTGCTGGGTTTGCGCGCAGTGCGCAATGAAATATGCCGTTTGGCGTCTATCTATTATTGTAGCCCAGCGGCGGCTTGGGCGTGAGTTGCGCACGCTCGGTGACGGCCAACGCGTGGAAGCGGTATTTGTAGGTCTATTGCTGCCTTGGTGACCTTGGTTTACTGGCCGAAAAGAGTGATATCTAAGCGGGATCGAGAGCGATATAGAATAACGATGGGCCAGCGTGTGGCTGGAAGTGCATCTGAACTGCGAGTTTAAGGCATTTCTCCTTCAAACGTAGCTTTTTGAAGGACCACGTAAGGTTCCGATTTCTTGAGGAAATCGGAACTCAAGTCTCTAGGTTTCGGGACAGATCTGAAGGAGAAATGCGTTCGGCAAGATCAGACATTCTGTATCCCAGTGCGACCTGCTGCTGTTCCCGGGGTCACGTCAAATGGAGCGTGCGGCTCCTAAAATCATCCTCTGATTGCGGTTAGCCGATGAATAGCGCCCTGCGACACGCCGGGCACGGAAAGATATGCCAGCGAGAAGCGGCAAGGGAGAAAACATCAACGCATGAGCAAGCAAGTTTCTATCTGTGTGATCGGGTCGGGTTACGTGGGACTTGTGGCGGCCGCGTGTTTTGCCGAGATCGGCCACCACGTGATCTGCGTGGACAACGATGAAGCCAAGGTGAAACAACTTCGCGACGGCGGCGTGCCCATCTTCGAGGAGCACCTGCCGGAGTTGCTGGCCAAGCATTGCGGCCGCTCAGTGGTTTTCACCACGGACCTGGGCGAGGCAGTGGAAAAAAGCGAAGCGATATTCATCGCTGTGGGCACACCGCAAGGCGAAAGCGGCGCCGCGGATTTGTCGTACGTGGAAGCCGTGGTGGCGGAGATTGCGCGCGCAATTACCAGCTACAAGGTGATTGTGGAGAAGAGTACGGTTCCGGTTTACACCAATGACTGGATTCGACGTGTGCTGCACCGTCATGGCATCGAGCCGGAAAAATTCGATGTGGTTTCAAATCCCGAATTTCTGCGCGAAGGCACGGCGGTACTGGACTTTCTGCATCCCGACCGCATTGTGGTGGGCGCAAACAACGAGCGCTCCGCGGAAGTATTGCAGCGTATTTACGAGCCGCTGACCAGCGGCAGATATTACACGCAGCCGGGCGCGCTTCAGGGTGCGTGCAGCGCCGCGCAGCTGATCGTGACCTCGACGCAAAGCGCGGAGATTATCAAGCACGCATCGAACGCGTTCCTGGCGATGAAGATCTCGTTCATCAACGCAGTGGCGAATTTGGCTGAAGCGGTTGATGCGGATATTGAAGATATTTCCGCAGGCATTGGACTCGACAGCCGGATCGGTCCCAAGTTTCTGCGTGCAGGGCTGGGATACGGCGGCTCCTGCTTCCCGAAGGACGTAGCCGCTTTCCATTGGGTGGCGCAAGAGAGGGGCGTAGATTTCCAACTGCTCGAAGAAGTGCGCAAGATTAACGAGACGCAGAGGGAAGTGTTCTTCAACAAGGTGCGTTCTGCATTGTGGACCTTGCGCGGCAAACGGCTGGCCGCATTGGGTCTGGCCTTCAAGGGTGAGACCGACGACATCCGGGAGTCGCCGGCTATCGGCATGATTCAAACTCTGCTGGATTCGGGTGCGATTGTGACTGCCTACGATCCCGCGGCGATGGAGCGCGCCAAGGAAGTGCTGCCACCCGCGAAGAATATGCATTACGCCGACGATCTATACAGCGCGGCGAAGGATGCCGACGCAGTGCTGATATTGACGGATTGGAAAGAGTTTGCAAGCGTGGACTTGCCGCGACTGAACCGGGCCATGCGCTTCCCGATCATGATCGACGGGAGAAACCTGTACAAGCCGGTGGAGATGCAGAGCCACGGATTCACGTATGTGAGCGTGGGCAGACCGACGGCGTATCATGCGCAAGAAGGCAAGCCGCGAGCTACAGGGACCAAGGGACAGAGGGGACGAGGGAACTAGGGAGCTGCGCAAGTGCAAGTGTGAGTGTGGGGCTGATCACTGACGACGCACTCACGCTCGCACTCACACTCGTCACCAACCACTGCTTTTGGAGCGCTAGAATTTGACCATGCATGTTCTCGTTACCGGCGCTGCCGGATTTCTTGGTTCGCACCTTACCGATCGCCTGCTGAACGACGGCCATACGGTTCTTGGTGTGGACAATCTGTCGACGGGGGATCTGGAGAACCTTGCCCATCTCGCCGGCCATCCGCGTTTCCGGTTTGAAGAGCGGGACATCTGCACGAGCTTCGATCCCGGCCCGGTGGAAACCATTTTCAATCTGGCTTCGCCGGCTAGCCCGCCGGAGTATTTACGCCTGGGCATCCAGACGCTACGGGTTGGTTCGGTGGGCGTGGAGCATACGCTGGAAATCGCTGCGCGCTACAACGCGGCCTACCTTCACGCCTCGACTTCGGAATGCTATGGTGACCCGCTGGAACATCCGCAAAGCGAGAGCTATTGGGGCAATGTGAACCCGGTGGGTCCGCGATCGGTGTACGACGAGGCCAAGCGGTTTGCGGAGGCGATGGTGATGGCGTATCACCGTTCCCGCGGAGTGAATTCGCATCTGGTGCGCATCTTCAACACCTACGGTCCGCGTTTGCACCCGGGCGACGGCCGGGTGATTTCGAACTTCATGATGCAGGCGCTGCGCGGCGAGCCGTTGACCATCTACGGCGACGGCCAGCAGACGCGCAGCTTCTGTTACGTCGACGATTTGATCGAGGGCATCATGCGCCTGGCGCTCAGCGAGGAACATTTGCCGGTTAACATTGGCAATCCCGTGGAGTTCACGATTCTGGAGTGCGCGCAAACGATTTTGGACATCACGGGATCGAAGAGCAAACTATGCTTTGTCGATCTGCCGGCGGATGATCCGGCGCGACGCCGCCCCGACATCACCAAGGCGCGGACACTGTTGGGATGGGAGCCGAAGGTTCAGCTCAAGGAAGGGCTGAATAAATCGCTGGATTACTTTCGCAGCAAGCTCGCTCACGAGGCGGCCGCGAACAGACCCTAGCGCGGCGGATCGTAGGGCTCGGCGCGCAATAGATTCGACAGAATATTGCGTTCATACGGCGAGAAGGTGCTCTGGTAACGCGCGGAGTTGAGCACGGTGTCACGCTGATCGAGGGGCACGGAACTCAGATCGCGAAAGGCCTGCTTCACCATCTCCTGACGTCCGGGCGGCAGCGCTTGATAGCTGCGGCCAGCCTGGCGCACTTGCATCTGCTCCTGCGGCGACATGCGCTCCAGCATCTCGCTGCGGGCCAAACGGCGATCGCGTTGCTGCTCCGGCATCTGGTTCAACTGGTGCAACTGCTGGACGAGCC
>JBEKEP010000190.1:0-7393 GCA_050013775.1 Occallatibacter sp.
CATGGATTGATTGAGAAGATAGGCAGAGGAACCCAACGAATCGTGGAGTCGAGCAAGGCTGCGAAAGTACGTGAGCCCAAGTGGCAAAGCTATCCATTCGCTACAACTCTCACCCTGTTTTCCAACGCGGCTGCATCCGAGATGCTTGAACTCAACGACAGGCAAAGGCTGATCCTTGAAGAATCCGCACGCACTGTACAGATTCGCGTGAGCGAATTGTTACATCTACTTGAGGGGAAAGTTACGGATCGGACAGTCCGGAGCGACCTGGAACATCTGGTCCGTATCGGCCTTCTGATTCGCAGAGGAAAAGGTCGAAATAGTGTGTATGAGCGGATTCACAAATCGTTTCCGCCATCTTCCGCTTGAGTTCCGGCTGCATAGAGACAGGCGAAACTCCTTTTTCATAAATCGCTGATTATATGTAACTTGGTCACAAATGAAAATGCCTATTAGTCTGGAGCGGGACTTCATCAAGTTCCGGATTCTTCCGGATCAAACCTTGGGGCCATAGATGGACATGGAGACAGAGGGGACGTTCTCCTAACCCCGAAACGAAAGCCCGTGGCTCCCTGAGGAGCGAGCTCACCTCAGACGAGAGTGTCCGTGGGTCCCGACTCTGGGACGTTTCAACCAGCGGCGAGCTGCCAAATTACAATATGTTTCACCCGAGGGGTCGGCCCCCCTCCGATGTCAAGACCCCAACCCGGCCCGCACCACCCTAACCCGCTCAAAACACTCGCCAAAAACTCTTCGCCAGGTTTGCAGATGAAATGGCCCCATTCCCGCATAATCGCTGCATGAGTCCAAATCCAGGCATTCGTTTCCGGGGTCGCCCCTGGCTGGCCAGCTTGCAACTTCGCTGAGGATGCAAGGAAATCAAATAGAATGAGGACTTTAGAAAGAAGCTCCCCTTTAGAATCAGCGACTTACAGAAAGCCCCATCAACCAACCCCTTTATTTTGAAGACTTTAGTTAAAAAGGGGGTAGGGGGTAGCCCCAGAATGAAGGGAGATATCGCACCCGAAGTGCCGGCATAAAGCGAAAGGGGGCCACCCAGGTATTTGCCTTTGCCCTTGCCTTTGCTTCTCCTGATCCCCGTTCCCTGATCCCTGTTCTCTGATCTCTGATCTCTGATCTCTGACCCCTGTTTCTACACCTTCTGCCCCAGGTCATTGCGCCAGGCGTAGCCGCCATCCTTCTCCAGCAAATGGTCGGCGCACTCGGGGCCCCAGGAGCCGGCAAAGTAATTGGGAAACACTTCGGGCTTTTTCGCTGCCCAGGCTTCGAGGATGGGCGTGTAGAGCGCCCAGTTCGTCTCCACGCCTTCGCGGTCCGAGAAGAGCGTCTGGTCGCCGAGCATGGCGTCGAGCAGCAGGCGTTCATAGCCGTTGGCGCTCGATTTGCCGAAAGCGGCCTCGTAGTCGAAGTCCATGTTCACGGGGCATACCGCCATCTGCGCGCTCGAGGGAACCTTGGCGCCGAAGCGCAGCGCAATGCCTTCGTCGGGCTGGATGCGGATCGTCAACAGGTTGGGCTGGATCTCGGGACAAGGGCCGGCAGTAGCCATGCGATTGAAGATCAAAAGCGGCGGCTGCTTGAACTGGATGGAGATTTCGGTGGCGCGCTTCTTCATGCGCTTGCCGGCGCGCAAAAAGAACGGTACTCCCGCCCAGCGCCAATTCTCGATGGTGAGGCGAAGCGCCGCAAAAGTCTCGGTGCCGGACTCGGGATTCACGCGTTCCTCGTCGCGGTAGCCGATCACGTGCTCTCCGTTGACGATGCCGGGCCCATACTGGCCGCGCACCGTTTGCAGGATGGGGATAGAGGGAATCGCCTGCCACACCTTGAGCTTTTCGCGGCGCACGCTGTCGGCCTCAAAGCTCGACGGCGGTTCCAGAGCGACGAGAGCCAGCAACTCCATCATGTGGTTCTGGACCACATCGCGCAGGGCGCCGGCCTTCTCGTAGAAAGGACCGCGGCCCTCCACGCCCAAAGTTTCCGCCACGGTAATCTGCACGTGGTCGATGTAGTTGCGTTTCCAGATCGGCTCGAAGATGCCGTTGGCGAAGCGAAAAACCAGCAGATTCTGCACCGTCTCCTTGCCCAGGTAGTGGTCGATGCGGAAGACCTGTCTCTCCGGGAATACGGCGTTCACCTGGTGATTGAGCTCGCGGGCAGAATCGAGATCGTGTCCAAAGGGCTTTTCGATGACCACGATAGCGCGGCCCTTCTCGGGCTGCGCCATGCCCTGCGCGCCCAGGTTTTCCACGATGCCGGCAAAAAACTCCGGCGCGGTGGCCAGGTAATAGAGCCGGTCGGGACCGATTCCCTTCTCCGCGGCGATGCGGTCGAGTTCGGTCTTCAGGTTCGCGTAGTGCGAGGGGTCGTCGAAGTTAAGCGGGAAATAGCTGACGTGGCTGACGAAGGCGTCGAGCTTGGCATCGGTCGCATCCACTCCGCCGGATTCCACGATGCCCGCGCGCATGTCGGCCGCGAACTCGTCGCCCAGCGGACGGCGCGCCACGCCGACAATCGCAAACTGCTTCGGCAAAAGGTTCGCCTGGAAAAGATGAAACAGCGCCGGAAACAGCTTGCGCTTGGTCAGGTCGCCCGAGGCGCCAAAGATTACCAGCACCCCCGGCTCGGGAATGCGCTCGGAGCCCTTGGAAAACTGCGAAAGATCCTCGGGGCGCACGCTCATTTGCATTGTGGCCATGGCTGTCTCCGTCAGGGTTCTGGGGTCAGGTGTCAGGTGTCAGAGACGGGACCGCCCCGCTCTGCGGCCAGGTCTGAACCCTGACCCCTGAAACCTGAAACCTGGATTTATCCCTTCGCTTTGGCAAAACGCTTGTTGACCTCAGCCCAGTTCACCACGTTCCACCAAGCGGCCAGGTAATCGGGACGCTTGTTCTGGTACTTGAGATAGTAAGCGTGCTCCCACACGTCGTTGCCGAGAATAGGATAGAGACCCTGCGAAAGCGGCGAGTCCTGGTTGGCGGACGTGATGATCTTGAGCTTGCCGCCCGTAAACACCAGCCAGCCCCAGCCGGAGCCGAATTGCTTGGCCGTGGTCTCGTTGAAGCTCTTCTTGAAGGCGTCGAAGTCGCCGAAGTCGGCCGTAATCTGCTTGGCGATTTCGCCCGTAGGGTGGCCGCCTGACGAATTCGCCGGGCCCATGATGGTCCAGAACATGCTGTGGTTGGAGTGGCCGCCGCCGTTGTTGCGCACCACGCCGCGAATGTCTTCGGGGACCGCGTTGAGGTCGCTGATCAGGTCGTCCACGGTCTTGGCAGCGAGCGCCGGATGGTTGGCCAGGGCTGCATTCACGTTAGTGATGTAGGTCTGGTGGTGCTTGTCGTGGTGCAGGTGCATGGTTTCGGTGTCGATGAACGGTTCAAGCGCGTTGTAGTCGTAGGGAAGCGCCGGTAATTCGTATGCCATAGGGGAAAATCTCCTTCGTTCGGATTGTACTGGGTGGAGGGGCCTGAACTCTGGCCCAAATTCCGCTCTGCGTATAAAAAGATGGATGCGAAAACCAGCGGTCAGGGTGCGGGAAAGTTCACAGGTTGAGATGAACGCGGCGTGAATAGCCGTGCGGTACCGCGTCTGCGTACTTTCTCTGGTCCCCAAATGCAGTGGACCCGGGACACTCGCATCAGTGCTGGGTCAAGACCAGGCCGGCGAACCCAACGCCAGGCGCGACGGGGGCTCAAGCGGCGGACGAACCTCAAAGATTTCCAGGGCAATTTCCGGTTCTGGGGCGGCAGCCGCTTCCACGGCCAGCGCTATGCGGTGCCCGGCATGGTCGAACCGGCAGAACCGCCAGCGGCCGGGATCGTCGTCGACCCCCGGGGCAACTTCAAAACGAATGGCCTGGGGGCCGTCGAAGAGGAACGAAATCTCCTGCAACGGGAGCGAGAGGCCCATGCCGCGCGCCTTGACGTAAGCCTCCTTGAGCGTCCAGAGCAACAGCGCGCGATCGGGGCGCTCGGCGGCAGGCAAGGCTTCGAGTCGCGCGCGCTCGGCCGCGGAAAAGACCCGGGCCGCGAGCGGAACAATCTCATCGGCGCGCGCCAGGGACTCGACATCGACACCGACCTCTGGACCCTCCAACGCGGCGGCAGCGCCTGGATGCACGGAGGCGTGCGCGCCTGGTCGCGCAATCAGGCACACCGTCAATTCCAAACTGTTCGACTGGCTGAAGCGCAGGCCGCATTCAGGAATGGGGGACGGCTTGCCGTACGGGTTGAACGAGAAGCTCCAGGCATCTGGCGGCAAGGGGTGGGCGTGCGAGAGCGCCACACGCGCCAGGGCGTGCGTGGTCAGGAATTCGCGGCGGTGCCTGTCAAACCGGAAGCGCGCCGCACGGGCACGCTCGGCGTCATCCAGCAGCGCGGTGCACGCCTCCTCCGTCGCGGGCTCGGCAAGGTCGCCGGGGTAGGCGAGCCAGAGCTCAAGCACGGATTTGCCTGTCGGGATTTTGCCGGCCGCTGATTCCATTTGATCGCTTGCCCTCAAGCATAATGCCCCGCGACGGAAAGAAGGGAAAAGCCAATAGCCAGTTGCCAGCAACATTCCGCTCACTATTGGCTACTGGCTACTCCCTATTGGCTATTCGGGCGGCGGATAAAACGGCAGCTTCTCGTTTTTCGCATTGGCGCGTCGCACCGTGGCGTCGTCAAAAAGCAGTGCCGGAGCCATCACCGTAGTGGGCACGTCTCCGTAGAAATTCGCGACGAAAAGATCTTTGCCGGCGGCCTCGATGCTGGAGCGCAGTGCGCGATCATCAATTTCGTCGAGGACGGCGCCACGCACCAACTCGCGCTTGCCGTCGGGAGTCATGCGATAAAGCAGACGCGGTGTCCGCGGCCCGCCCATGGTTTGCACAAAATAGACGCTCGCCAAGCCGCGATCCTTGGCTATCTCCAGCAATCTCTGGTTCAGGTCGCCGTCCGTCATGCCGTTGTCCGAACTAATTTTGAGCACCCCGATCGCGGGACGCGGGGGACCGGTGGCCCCGGCACGCCCATGGCCGTTCGACTGCGAAAAATCGCGCACCGGCTGACGGCCGATGACATAGCTGACAAGCCGCCCAGCATCGACCAGCTTCACCGACTGCGCCGGCACTCCTTCGTCGTCCACGTCATAGGCTCCGATCAAACCTTTGCCCTCAAACGTCTTCAATCCGGGGTCGTCGATCACATTCATGAAATCGGGAAGAACGCGTGCGTGATAGCTTGACGCAAACGGGCCGTTGGTGCGCGCCTCGGTGCCCAGCGGCGGCCGCGTGGCCGTCACCGCCACGCTCAACAGCGAGCGCAGAGTGTCGGTTGCCGCGTCGGCGCTCATCAGCAGCGGGCCGTGATACTCCTCTTCGACCAGCGGCGCCTTGCGCAACTCGGCCAGCGACGCAATCTCATCCACGACATGCTTGGCGAACACGGCTTCCGAATCCAAGTCAGAAGTCGACGTTCCCGTCGAAGAATACGAGCGGTCGATGCTCATGCCGTCGGCGGCTTGCGTGCCCGCGGCAAACGACTCCTCGAATTGCGCTTCCGACTTGCGGACGATCGTTCCTTCGCTGGTCGCGATCCAGGTGGTGGTGGCACGGGCGCGAAAGCTCGCTTCCGCGTATTCCACGTCGCGCTGTGTAGCGCTCACCGCGGGGTCGGTGCCGTACAGACCGCTGAACCGCGCAACACGCGCAGTCCATGCGTCGTCATCAAGCTGCAAGACGACCGGAGCGGCGAGCGAGACGATCGGTTTCTCCTGACTGAAGTCATCGGCCTGAGGCGGCGTTTGCACCTGTTTCAGTTCGGCCTGTTTTTGCGCGTAAGCCGAGAGCGCATTCTTGTACGCCTGGTCCGTCGCCTGCCACAACGCGGAGCGCAATGCGATGGGATCGTCGTCGAGACCCGCCAATTCAATCGAACCGTCCCCGCGGCCACCGGAGCTATCGGTCTTGTAGTCGCCTACACGCACCGTCACGCGCGCCACGCGCTGCCGCATGTGTCCCGCGCCTTCGCTCGCTCCGAACTCCGCCTTGGTCTCAAATTGATCCACTTCCTCGATGCGGTACTGGATAAAGAACGGCTTGGCGAAGCCCGGCAACTGCAACTGGCTCATGCTGCGATCGAGTTCGGTCAGCATCGCCTTCAGCACGGGATCTTTTTCCGCGTCGGCGCGCGTGGACTGAACCTGGGCAACAAGCGGCACGCTTAGGCACGCAGCAAAGCATCCTAAAACGGCGGGTAAGAAGACGCGACGAAATATATTCATTTCGCCAACTCCTGCTTTGGGTTGGCACCGGTTGCTGTTCCCTGGTCCCTGATCCCTGTTCCCTGTGTTTCCGCTCCGGGTATCGGCAGAATCGGCGGTCGCGCCGTCCCCTGCGCCTGGCGCTGCGTTTCGATCTCGCTCAGCAACATGGAGGGAGCCACCGCGCTCACGGGAATCGATCCCGACTCCGCGCCGCATATGCCGTCAAACACTTCGCTCTTGTCGCCGGTCACGAGAATCTTTTTCATCGCCGCCAGCGGAGTGCCCACGATGCTTACGCCGCGCACCAATTCGTCGGGCCGACCGTCGACATACACCCGCCACACCACCAGCGGGATGACTTGGAACGCCTGCGGCGAGCTGCGCTGCGTCACCGCGAAGCCCGAAGAAATATCTTCAAAGTACAGGCCATAGGGTTTGCCCTGCTTCTTCGCCTCTTCAACCAATTCCTTCCGCAGCTCCGCGTCTGGGACGGTCTTTGTCGAAGTCACAATCAGGTTGCCCTGGCGTCCGGTGGGCACATATCCCTCTTGCGCGCGGCCGTGGCCGTTCGATGCGCCAAAGCTCGCGATCGGCAGGCGCGACATGAGGAAGCTTTTGAGCACGCCATCCTCGATGAGCTCCACTCGCTCTGCCTTCTCGCCCTCACTGTCATATTCGTAGTGGCCGGCGAGAGAAATACCATCGAAATTCGCCAGCGTAGGATCGTCAGCCACGGAAAGAAACGGCGGCAACACTTCCTTACCAAGATCCTTCGTGAACGTCTGGCCCTCCTCGTCGCCGCGCTGGCGCTGGCCCTCGAGCCGGTGGCCCAGTACCTCGTGGAAGAACACGGCAGCGGCGCGACCCGAAAGAATCGCCGGCCCATCGAACGGCTCGGTCACCGGCGCCTTGCGCAGAGCTTCAAGCTGCGCGCCGATTTCGCGCACTGCCTTTTCCAGCTCGGCTTGCGCGGGCAGCCCCTCCGGCGAATCGGCCTCGAAGGTCCGGGCAAGGAACAGATCCATTCCGTCGTCGGCGCGCGTTACAGCTACGATCACCAATCCCGACGAGACGTAAGGCGTCACCAGTTGCGCGCCCTCCGACGAAACAAAGTAGCGCGTCGAGCTTT
>JBEKEP010000191.1:0-9335 GCA_050013775.1 Occallatibacter sp.
ACCGCCTGAGTCGTAGCGCAGAGCGTGACGCCAGAGACCTATTTAGTTCGTGTTCCACGAGGGATAAAGTGCAGTTACGAAGCTTGGGATTGCCGCTTGCCACTGTGCTGCTGGGCAGTCTCCTCAGCGGTTCCGGCGTCATGGCGGCGCAAAGCTTTCCGGCTGCGAATGTTTCCGCGCCGGCGCCGCGCGTCCTGGGCGACTGGCACGGCAGCGCAAGCGTAGCCATTGCGCGCAGCAGACCCCCCATCAATCCAGCGGCAATCGACCTGGGCCCCGCGCCGGCCAACCAAACTCTGAGTAGGATGTTGCTCCTGCTTGCGCCCTCTCCGGTCCAGCAGCAGGCGCTCGATGCCGAGCTTGCCAGCCTGCAGAATTCTTCCTCGCCCAGCTATCACCAATGGCTCACGCCGCAGGCTTTTGCCCGTTCCTACGCCAACAATGCTTCCGACGTTGCCGCCGTCGCAGCCTGGCTTCAAAGCCAGGGATTCACCGTCGCGCCGTTGCCTGCGAGCCTCGGCTGGATAGAATTTTCCGGAACCGTCGCGCAAGTGGAGCAGGCCTTCGGCGCGCAGGTTCATCTGGTCTCCGTTGCTGGCAGCACGCGCGCAGTACTTAGCACCGGCATCACAGTTCCCGACGTTTTGTCGCCGGTCATCGCGGGCCTGGTTTCGCTCGACGGCGCGCTCTCCGCACCCGCGCTCACGGTGCCGCAGCCTCTCACTGTCTCGGCCGCCGATCTCGCGTTGCTCACTTCGCCCGCCACAGCTGCCGCACTCACGCCACAACTTGTCGCGCAGCTTCTCGATGCCACGCCCCTCGCCGCGCAAGGCGTCGACGGTGCCGGCCAGACCATCGCTATCGTGTCGCGCAGCAACATCAACAGCGCCGATGTAGCGGCGTTTCGCTCCACCTTCGGGCTGCCCGCTTCGTCCGTGCAGATCTCCGTCAACGGACCCGATCCCGGCCTGACCCCCAACTTGATCAACGATCAAGCCGAAGCCACATGCGCTGCATCCTGGGCGGGGGCCGCAGCGCCCGGCGCGCAAATCCTGCTTGCGCCCGCAGCCACCACCACCGCTACCGATGGCGTGGATCTTTCGCTGGCCTACGTCGTCGACAACAATCTCGCCAACGTGGTTGCCATCGGCTACTCGGCGTGCGAAGCCTCGTTGAGTCCCACGCACCAGACGTTTTATTTCGCGCTCTACCAGCAAGCAGCAGCAGAAGGCATCACGGTCATCACCGCCGCGGGCGACGGCGGCGCAGCGGCCTGCACGCCGGCGGGCGGCACAGTTCCCGTCAACACCGGATTGGCAGTGAACGCACTCGCCTCCACTCCATGGAACACCGCAGTGGGCGTGGCCGGCTACGGCGCGGGCGGCGCATCAGCAGGAACCTCGGCGCTTACCGCATGGTCGCCGACCGATCCAGGCAATGCGAATTACGCGCCCGCCGATCCTGCGTACGCCAGCGCCGGCGGCAGCAGCACCCTCTACACAAGAAAAGTCTGGCAGCCGATTCCGGCGGGAACGGCGACCGCCGGTCACCGCTCTTTACCCGATCTCACACTGCCTACCGCGCTCGATTCCACCATGAATCCCGGACTGGCATTTTGCCTGAGCAGCTCCAGCACAACCTCCGGCTGCACGCTGGTGCGCAGCGGCGGCAGCGGTGTAGCCACGGCCTTCTTTGCAGGCGTCGCAGCGCTCATCAATCAGAAAAACGGCGTGCAAGGCAATTTGCCACCGAGCCTCTATGCCACCAGCCACATTAGCGGCGTCTTTAATGACGTGGCGCAGGGAACGGCGCAGCTCCCATGCGTGCCGGGCAGCTCGGGGTGCAACGCAAGCGGCCTCATCGGCTATGCAGCAGGTTCCGGCTACGATCTCGCCACGGGGCTGGGCGTACCCGACGTGCAGAAACTCGTCACCGAGCTGGCGAAGCCTCAAGTCACCGGCGCTACGCCCACCATCACGCTTTCCATTTCGCCGGTGCAGATCAACCACATTTACAATCCGTCTGCGCTCGTCACCTTCACGGCCACGGTAGTCGACCCGACGGGCGCAGGTATCCCCACCGGTACCGCAAACCTCTACAACTCGACCAACTTCGATATCCTCACCGCCGACTTCCCTCTCACCTCCAATGGCAGCGCCACCACAGGCAGCAGCGCGACCATCGGTCCCATGGAGCTGTCGAACCTTTACAACTACTCAGGCCCTGGAGCGAACACTCTCGGCGGCCATTACAGCGGCGACTCCACCTACCCCGTCGTGGATTCCGGCTATCTATTGACTGTCACCGCAGCCCTCAGCCCGACCACCCTCACCATCACGCCTTCAACCACTTCACCGGCGCTCGGCACAAGCATCTCAGTCACGGTAACTCTGGGCATTGCTGCCAGCGGCCCGCCGGCAGGCAGCGTTCCGCCCTCCGGCGCTGTCACCCTCACAGTCAATGGCACGGCTCTGAATCCGGTCGCGCTCTCCACCACGGGCGGCGTTACCAGCGCCGTCTTTACAGTTCCCATCACTGCCACTTCGAACTCGATGGTTGCCAGTTATCGGGGCGACAGTAACTACGGCTCCAGTACATCCAATCTCCTCGCCCTCAATCTTCAGGGCTTTACGCTCACGGCCTCGCCCAACAATCCGCCCACCAATCTCAACATCACCAAAGGTGAATCGGGTTCTGAGTCCTTTATCATCACCGGCATCGGCGGCTACAGCGGACTGGTGCAGGTCATCTGCACGGTGCCCACGCAGGACGACATGACCTGCGCCGCCAGCCCGCAACAGGTAACGCCCACAGCCACCGTCACCTTTGTGGTGAGCACCTACATCACGGGCGGTCCCGCATACGCCTCCCTCTACAAGCCATCCCGTCCCGGCCCGATGTGGGCGCAGGTCGGGGGCGGCGCCATGCTCGCGGGTCTGGTCTTCTTTTTGCTTCCCTTCGGACGCCGCGCACGCGTCTTCCTGCGCCAGGGACCGAAGCGTCTTGTTGTTCTGTTGATCTTGCTGGCCGGCTTTGCCGGCGCAGTCGTCGGCTGCACTAGCCCCGCGACAACGGCGACCAACATCGGCACGCCGCTGGGCGTGGCCACGCTGGAAGTCACGGCAACGGCCTACGTCAATAACGCAGTCGTTGCCCAGAACCTCTACTTCACCGTCAACGTGCAGCCGCAATAAGGACCACCCGATGCGAGCCATTTGGCGAATCCTGTTGTCGTTCTGCTCGATGCTTCTGGCAGTCGGCCTCTTCAGCGGCATTCTTGCCCCAATCAGTGCCTGGCCGATTATCTTCAATTTCACAATGGTCTTTGCATTGCCTGTCTGGCTGATCGATTTGGCCTTCCTGTTTCTACTCAAAAACATTGATCGTCGTCACGGATGGATGGTTCCAGCGCTCGGGGCTCTCATTGGCCCGGTGTGCCTGATGCTGTGGTGCGGCATTCTTGTTCTCAGGGGCTACGATTGGCTCAGTCTTTGGAATGGCGACCCGGAAGCATTCGGGCTTGGGGCGACGCTGATCTTTGCATCTCTCATCGGGCTGGGCACGAACACGTTCTATCTGCTCGCGCTTTGGATCTTTAAACGGCGCTTTGACCATCGAGATTCCGGTGCCCCACACGATGACGAGCGAGGCGCCGACCCACAGACCCGCTAACTTGCTCCCTCGCTCCCTTGCTCCCTGTCTCACGTGATAGGCTGGCTTGTCGTCCAGAGGAGCACATTTCCTGATGCATTCCAATCATCCTTTTCATTTCAATCTGGTTGCCGCGGCACACGCCGCCATGATCGAACACGGATTTCACCCCGACTTTCCTCCAGGGACCGACACGGAGCTGGCCGCTATCCAGGCGCAGCCCGCCCTTACCGTCGCCGATGGACTTACCGATCTGCGCAGTCTGCTCTGGTCCTCTATTGACAACGACACTTCGCGTGATCTCGACCAGATCGAGTGGGCCGAGCAGTTGCCCGACGGCCGCATCCGCGTGCTGGTGGGTGTGGCGGATGTCGACGCGCGCGTGCACAAAGGCACGTTGCTCGATACCCATGCGCAGAGCGAAACCACGTCGGTGTACACGGGCGTCGCCATCTATCCCATGCTCCCGACGGCTCTTTCCGAGGGCATCACCTCGCTCAACGAGAATCAAGACCGCGCCGCCGTTGTCACCGAGTTCTCAGTAGCCGCGGATGGGACCTCCACCGATGGCAAGGTCTACCGCGCCCTGGTGCACAATCGCGCGCAACTGGCCTACCCAAGCGTGGGCGCGTGGCTCGAAGGCACGGCCGCAGCCCCGCCCAAAGTGGCCGCCAATGCCGATCTCGCCGCGCAACTCAAATTGCAGGACACAGCCGCGCAGCGCATGGGCGGCAACCGCTTCCAGCACGGAGCGCTCGACCTTGAAACCATCGAGACCAGGCCGGTGCTCGTGACCGATCAGATCATCGGCATTGCGCCTGTACCGAAGAATCGTGCCACGTCGCTCATTGAAGAGTTCATGATCGCGGCCAACGGCGTCATCGCGCGCACCTTCGAGGATGCGCATCTGTCTTCGATCCGCCGCGTCGTGCGCACGCCCAAGCGCTGGGACCGCATTGTCGAACTGGCCAAGGCCAGGGGCTACACGCTCCCCGCCGAGCCGGATTCGAAGGCGCTCAACGACGTGCTCCTCGCAGAGAAACAAAAGGATCCCGATCACTTTCCCGATGTCTCGCTCACGGTCATCAAGCTCCTGGGCCCCGGTGAGTACATCCTGGTCAAGCCCGACATGCCCTCGCCCGGTCACTTCGGCCTCGCAGTGCAGGACTACACCCACTCCACCGCGCCCAACCGCCGCTTTCCCGACGTGATCACGCAGCGGCTGCTCAAATCCTGGCTCACCCATACGACGGCAACCTACTCCGACGATCAGCTCGACGCCATTGCGCAACGATGCACGCTGATGGAAGACGGCGCGCGCAAGGTAGAGCGCGACATGCAAAAGCGCATCGCCGCCGTGGTGCTCCACCCGCACATCGGCCAGAGTTACCAGGCCATCGTTACCGGCGTGAACAACTATGGAACCTTCGTCCGGACCCTCGATCCGCACGTGGACGGCAAGCTGGTGCAAGGCGGAAAGGGCCTGGATGTTGGCGATAGAGTTACCGTCAAACTGGTTTCCACTGACCCCGAGCGCGGATTCATCGACTTTGCCGTGTAAGACTATTGTTTATAATAATTTAAGGTGAAAAATCGGAGAAAGTCGGCGGCATATACTACTCTTGTGCGCGATTCCTGTCCGGACGGGTCAGTCCTTGTGTCCGGCAACTGTGCTCGAACGTCTAACATGAAGAAACCGTCGATTTTTTATTGGTAGCCTGTCCGCGAATTGCTCGCATAGGCCCGATTCAAAATGATCGATCATCAGCGGCGTCCATCAAGCCGATGTGTCTTTTGGCGCGTTGTGCGCACCGGTAACCGCTTCATAAGGTAAATCAATGAATCTGAAGTTGTATCGAGCTGTTGTACTGTCTGCTTTCGGAATGGCCTTTTTCGCAGTCTCCACCTGCCTCTTCGCGCAGGAAACCAATCCTCTTGCTCCGTCTCAAATCGCTTCTACCGGGAGCCGGGCTGCAATCCCCGACGCGCCAACACCACAAATCGAAGTGGCTTTAGCCGCCGATCCCAGGACAATGGAACCTCAGTCCGGCCAGACGCAGAACCCGCAGCCGCCGGCCGCAGGTGCCGCTCCCGCTGTCGCGCCTTCGAGCAGCGCCGCACAAAGCAGCTCCAGTTCTCAGAGCCCCGCGCAACAGCCAACCGCACAGGAAACCCAGCGCCAGAAGGCCGAGGAACAAGTTCGAGAGCAGGAACATCAGCGCGTGGCGGGAATCGTGCCTTCGTTCAACGTCACCTACCTTGGCGATCAAACCGTCTCTCTCAGTCCCGCTCAGAAGTTCAAGCTGCAGTTCCGTTCCGCCATCGACCCTTACACCTTTACGCTCGCAGCAATTGTTGCGGGCCTTGGTGAGGCCAACGATGACGACGGCGTCATCGGCTGGGGCCCTGGAGGATACGGGAAACGCGTCGCCCTCGCATACGGCGATAACGTAATCGGCAACACGCTCGGCAATGCTCTTTTGCCTGTCATTCTTCACCAGGACCCACGCTACTATCGCCTCGGCCACGGTTCCGCCACGCACCGCGCCCTCTATTCCTTTGCCACTACCTGGATCTGCAAACACGACAACACCGGCAAATGGGAGCCTAACTACTCCAACGTCCTGGGCAACCTGATCGCCGGGGAAATCTCTCAGTACTACACCCCGGGAGGTGCTCCGAGCAAAGTAGGTTCGGTCCTCGAAACTGGTCTCACTGTCACTTTTGAGGGCTCGTTCGGCTCAGAGCTCCAGGAGTTCTGGCCGGATATTTCGCGAAAATTCTTCCACAAAGATCCAACCCATGGCCTCGATGCGCAGGCGCGCGCGGCGGACGCAGCTGCAAAGCAGCAAAAGCATCAAGAGGAGGACCAGAAGCATCAACAATGATAGTCGGAAGTGACTTCCGCCTCTCGAAAGAGTCAGAATCGATATGAAGCGCAGCACTTTTCTTCTCCAGGAGATTCCCCTCATGGCTTCGATCATCCGCTCCCGGAAATTACTCTTCCGATGCACTCCCTCATTCAGAATTCTTGCCGTTGCGTTGATTGCCGGCCTCAGTGCCTGCATGAGTCTGGCAGCTCAGCAGCCCGAGGGCGACGCACCGCTCCCAACCGTTCTCACTGCCTCGACAACCGCCGTCCCGGCGCCAGACCCGGCCCCGCAGTCGGCCCCTGCTGCGCCTCAATCCTCCAGCACCAGTACGCCGGCGCCGCAGAACCAGCCGGTGCAATCGACGCAGGGAGAATCATCCGGCCAGCAGACCAAGCGCATCCTCGGCATCGTTCCCAACTTTCGTGCCGTCAGTGCCGACACAAAACTGCCGCCCGAGACCATCAAAGAAAAGTTTATGGACGCCACGGAGGATTCGTTCGATTACTCCTCCGTCTTCATCCCGGCGGTCGTCGCGGGCTACAACATGGAGAAGCGCGCAACCCCCGAGTTCCATCAGGGCGCAGCCGGCTACGCTCGCTACTTTTGGCATTCGGCCGTCGACCAAACCAGCGAAAACTATATGGTCGAGTTTATTTTTCCCACGGTCACCCGCGAAGACTCGCGCTACTATACCCTCGGCCACGGCGGATTTGTGAAACGCACCGGGTATGCCCTCAGCCGTGCCATCATTACCCGCTCCAACTCGGGAGCTGAAGTCTTCAACTTCAGCGAGGTCTTTGGCGCCGGCGCCGCTGCGGGTCTCTCGAATCTCTATTACCCTTCTGCCTCCTTTCACAACAAGTACGGTCAACAGTAACGCATCAGCGCATGGGGCGTGCGCCTACTTCCGCTTCGAAACCAGCGTATGATTCGGCGGGAACGGCCGGCGCGGCGGATAATAAATCGCCTTCGCGGCAATGGAGAGCGTTTCGCGCTCCGGGTAACGCAACGCCGACAGGTGTCCGCCGTACGCGCATCCTGTATCGATATTGACCGTGTTGTTCAGCCACATCGGCTCGCTCACGGGCGTGTGTCCATGCACCACCAGCGCTTTGCCGCGATACTCCGCCGCCCATATCCTGCGGATGGGCAACCCCAACGCATCTTTTTTGCCCGTCAGATCGCCGTGCAAGGCAAAGGCGCGCGCCGCGGCGGACGAACGGCCCTGCAGCGCTTCCTTCAGCCCCGCGTGCGCAATCACAAGCCGGCCTTCATCGAGCACCAGGTGGCTCGGCAGCGCATGCAGAAAATCCACCACGGCGTCGCGAAAGCTCTCCGGCTCCGCGGCCAGTTGATCCAGGGTCCGCGCCATGCCCCGCGTCACTTGCGCTGCTCCGCCCCGCAACACCCGCACGAGTTCGCTATCGCGATTGCCAGCAACGCAGAGCGCCGTGCCCGCGTGCGCCATGCCCATCGCCAGCCGCAGCACCGCCGGCGCGGCCGGACCGCGGTCCACCATATCGCCCACAAAGGCCAGCGTCCGTCCCTGCGGCGGAGTCACCGCAAATTCCTTGCCAGTCCGCTCCACGCGGTAGCCCATCGTGTCCATCAGAGCCAGCAGCTCGTCCAGGCAGCCGTGCACATCGCCCACAACGTCGAACGGCCCGCGCGCCTTGCGCAAAGCCAATGGATCGCGCGTTTCCACGAGTCGGTGCCGCAAAGCGGCCTTCCGATCCACTGCTGGCCGTGATTTCTTTTGGTGCCGCGCCATTGGCTACTAGTGTAGTCTCCGCAGTTTCCGGCTTTTCGCCAGCTCCGCTAACTCCGCTTTCTCCCTGCTGCGGTATGATTCCTGCGACGGAATAACGCCGCCGATGGGCCGCTGCAACCGAGCAGTCCCGGCGCAGAAAGATGAGGGCATTTCATGGACAACTCCGCAGTTTTCACCTTTCTTCTCATCGTTGCCGGCATTATTGGCATCTTTGTGCTCATCACGGTGGTCAAAACCATGTACACCGTGCGCACCTACACCGCCGGCATCGTGGAGCGCTTCGGCAAATACAACCGCATCGCGCGCCCTGGTCTGCAATTCCTGGTGCCCTGGTGCGAAACCGTGCGCTTCATCGATCTTCAGGTGCGCCAGGCCGCAGTCAACGTCGAAACCAAATCCAAGGACAACGTCTTCGTCACCATTCCTGTCTCCGTGCAGTACCAGGTCGTCGAAGAGAAGGTCTTTGACGCCTATTACAAGCTGAGCAATCCGCAGGCCCAGATTGAGAGTTACGTGTTCAACTCCATCCTCGGCCACGTGCCCACGCTCACGCTCGACGAGGCCTTCGAGCAGATGCAGCAGATCTCGCTCGCAGTCAAGAGAGACCTCGACGAGGTGATGGACACCTTCGGCTACAACATTCTGCGCGCCCTGGTCACCGACATCGTGCCCGACGCCAAGGTGAAGGCGGCCATGAACGACATCAACGCCGCGCAGCGCGAGCAAATCGCGGCGCAGGCCCGTGGCGAAGCCGACAAGATTCTCAAGGTAAAGCAGGCTGAAGCCGAAGCTGAGTCGAAGGCGCTACAGGGCGATGGCGTGGCCCGTCAGCGCCAGGCCATTATCAAGGGCCTGCAATCCTCGGTCGAATCCTTCAAGGGCGCAGTCGAAGGCAGCACCGCGCAGGACGTAATGGCCATGGTCCTGATGACGCAATATTTCGACACCTTGCGCGAAGTGGGCGTCAGCGGCAAGTCGGCGACCATCCTGCTGCCCAGCTCGCCGGGCACGGTGAACGAACTGATGACGCAGATTATCGC
>JBEKEP010000192.1:0-7349 GCA_050013775.1 Occallatibacter sp.
TGCAAGGATACGGTTTGCCGCGCAATCCAGCGAACGCCGTCCGCGAGTTGGCAAAGGTGTTGACGCGAATGCCGAACCACGCCACTCCGTAGCTGCCTGCGATGCCGACGAGCGAAAACGCCAGGATGATCGGCAGCGTAACCCAGATGGGTTTGTTTGGCACCGGCGCCAGCCAGCCGAAATACATCGAGATGACGACCGCAATGAACGCCCAGAGCAGAAGGATGAACTTGCCCTGCGTCACCAGATAGGTTTTGCAGGTTTCATAGATCAAGTCGGAAATTTCCAGCATGGTGCGATGCACCGGCAAATTCTTCAACTGGACATAAATCGCCAGACCGAACAACAGCCCGCCGACGCAGAACAGTAATCCGATGGTCAAAAGGGCGTGTCCGTCCAAGCCGAAAAAGTGGGCGAAAATCACACTCTTCAAGTCCGGCAGCGTCAGATTGGCCTCACCTCCGCCGGATGTTTCAGAGTGCGCGCTGGCGAATGCGGGAAGCAGCAGACCCGCCAGGGCCGCCACGATACGGTATTGCCGCTTTAGTAAAGTTCCGATGCCTTGCTTCATATCCGAAGATCTCCTCATTAAGGCGGTCGCAAGCAGTCCGAGCATACTCACGCCGAGAAAGAAAACCACACAATCCTGAACCGTCACATACCCTCCATATTCAATGTTTTAAAGCCGCAACAACCACGACCCCCGATCGACCTCGCGAACACCCCGGGGACTTGCCACGGGAAGGCTATCATCCGGATACACGGCTGTCGAGTGACTGCTGTCACGAGAGAAACTGGGAACAAGGGACCGAGGGAACAAGGGACCAAAATGGCACGGAGCAAGAGAGCAAGTCGACAAGTCAGCGGGCCCGCGGGTCCGCGGGTCGGCCAAGTTGGCACATGTTTTGGCCTCTTGTACCCTGTCTTTACTCGATCGGGATGTTGATCTTGTCGCCGGGCAGCGCAATCTTCAGGTTTTGATCGCCGGGGTCGCGCACTTGGCCGTGGGGCAGCGGATGTAGCTTGAAGAGCACCAGAACGCTGCGGTCCGGATCGTCGAAGGCGGGGAAGCTAGCCACCTGCTCCAGCGAGTAAATGTTATGCAGGTCCTCAAGTGTTCCGGGATCGAGGTCGTCCCACGTGGCGTACCAGCCCGGCTGATAAGCGGCGAGCTTGGGTGCAAGGTCCTCAGTGCCGAAGTCGTCGCACAAGCTGGGGATGTGGGTCAACAGCGTAATCTCATCGCCGCTGATCGAAGCCAGCAGCGGCTTGCCATTAGGATGACTATCCATATATAGCGCCAGTTGCGAGGTGGCATTTACCCACGTGTATTCGGGATGATCGGCGTAGCGAATGGTTTGCGCTCCATGCACTGCGGCTGCCGCCGCGGCGAACACTACGACGGTCCAGCCCAATCCACGCGTCAAATTGGGCCGGCCCGACGAGTTTGGCTGGCCAGCCTGATTCAGCAGTGTCTCAGCTCCCCGCACCACCGCGAAGAAGCAGAAAAACGCCGGTACTGCGAAATAACGCGGCTGGGGATGATTCTGCAGGGTCATAAACAGCACATATCCTGCGACGGCCCACAACGACGCGCCAAACAAGGGATCCCGCCACAGTTTCCGCCCCCACGCGCTGCGCACCGCAATGGCCGCCGCCAACACCACCGCGCCGGCCAGAAGAATCAAGCTGTGGTCCACCCACAAAAGGCCATGAAACGACCACCAGAACGACAGCAGCGGCCAATAAAACTCTGTTGGCTTTTCGTAGGTGTTCACGAAAAAGTAATACCTGTAATCGCCGAGCAGGCCAAAACCAGCGATCAATGCCATCCAGACGCCGAACGCGGCCCCAGTCGCGCACGCCATCACCAGCGCACAGCGCAGCGCCAACTTGCGCTTCTCCCACAAGGGCACCACCATCGCCCAAAGCACAGCCGGAAACAGGAAAAGTCCCGTCGTCTTGGTCAAAACGATGAGCGCAAACAGCAGGCCAATGCCAATTGACCCCAGCACCGGCCGTCGCCGTTGCGGCAGACGCACGGCGAGAATGAGTGCCGCAAGGGTGAGCGTGATCTGTAGCGGCTCCAGAATCGCCAGCCGGCTGAAGCAATAGAGAAACGGGCTTGTGACTACAAGCGTGACGCCCAGTAGCGCAATCCAACGCGGACTCCGGCTGCTCACGCCACGGCCCCTTAGAAGTAGGTAGCTCAGCACCAGGTTCAGGAAGAAGCACGCAACCGCCAACCCGCGCGCGGCCTCAATTGTCACGCCGGTGAAGAAAAACAGCAGCCACTCCAGAAACGGCCACACCGGAACCGCGACGGCCGGATTAAAGTCCCCTGCCATATACCAATTGCCAAAAAGGTGCGCGCGGATAGCCGCGTTCCCATACCAGCCCTCATCGGTAAATTTGGCCCAGTCGCAAAGCCACGGCGAGCCATTGGGGAAATCGGCGCGCAGGTGCCATGCGTGCAGCAGCGCAAAGTAGGCGATCGCGACGATCCACGTGACGAGCCAGACCGCGGGGCCCCAGCGCCGCAGTGCTTTCGCCCACTCGCTCGCGTTCTCCTTTTCCAAGATTCGTTCCTTGGGCATGGGTTTCCTAGACCCCTGAGCATTCCAGATTCCCACCGAAGAACAGGGCAATCACCGGCGCGTTTCCTGAACATCAAAGAAACGTAGGGTTGCGCAGGAGGTCGCTGCGGCGGGGATGCACTTGAGTATAACGTTCGTCGACGGTGGGCCGTACTGCACTAGGGCTGTTTCGGCACGGCCCCACCTTCTTCGATCTGTCTATAACTTCCTGCTTTTACACCGGAATCAATCGCCCCGGGTTCATGTTTTCCCCTGCGTCGCCGATGAAACGTGTGTCGGATCAGAACCGAAACCTGGCTCAGGGGCGAGGCACGTTGAGATCCATGCAAAGTTCGGCTCAGTTCCAAACGCAGCCTACCGTCTCGGGCCTCACGCTGGTGGAGCTGGACTCGTCAGCTGCTGCTTACCGCGTGGTCGGCGTCAGCGCGGTGTGGCGCAAGCTGCTGATGCAAGCGGAGATGGCGGCGCCGCATCTGCAGGTTGCGGCAATCGAGGGCGAGCACGGAAGTGGCAAACATACCCTTGCGCGCTATCTGTTCAGCCGCTCACCGCTCGCTTCCGCGAGCTTCCAGCGCCGCGACGCCCGGGAGTGGCTGGCCACCGACGCCAATCCTGCAACGCTTGCCGGCTTCACTTATCTGGATCGCGTGGACCTACTTGCCCCTCCGGGACAGGGGCTGCTCCTCGGTGTCCTCAAGAATCTTCAAGATCGTCCGCCTGGTCGCGCCGTCGTGCTTGCATCTTCGCAAACTCCGCTGCGGCAAATGGCCGGCCAGGGACTTCTACTTCCCGATCTCGCGTTTCGCCTCACCGCCATTCGCTTCGCCATTCCGCCGCTGCGCCAGCGTCGCGAAGATATCGCACCGCTCGCCCAGTCTCTACTCGACGGGCTCTGCGCACGCTACCAGCAGCGCCCCGTTGTGCTTGGGCCCGGCACCCTCGCCCGCCTACTGCAGCACACGTGGCCTGGCAACGTGCGCGAGCTCCTCAGCGCCCTTGAGAATGCCCTTCTCGAAGCTGATAACGGTGTCATCCGCCCGCTCGACCTCTCTTTACCCGATGGCCCGCAGCCCTTCTTCGACTTGCAATCGGGCGCGCACTCGCCTCTGGGCTCCGCCACGGCACTGGTGACAGGCTTTGCGGCGAGCGGCTTTGAAACGAGTCTGGGCCCGAAAACTGCGATCCAAGCCGCCAACCTGTCTCTCGACGCGGTGATCCGCCGCCATGTGCAGTACGTGCTCGACCTCAATCGCGGTAACAAGCTCCGAGCCGCGCGCCAGCTTCAGATTTCCCGCTCGACCCTCTACCGCATCCTCGCCAACCAGAACTTCCTGGCGCACTGAGCGCGGCAAGTCTGAAAAAGTGAACTGAGTGAAGAGGTGAACGAGTTAAGGCACACCGCTCCGGCTTTACTCATTTCACTTCTTCAGTTTTTCACCTATTTAGAGGACTAGGCGCTACCGATTTCGTCAGCACGCGAGAGATTCACAGCCCTTGGTTCGCGGCAGCGGCGGCGGAATCGGGGGTCTTGTGGCGCTTGGTACCAACGCTTCCACTCCCGGCCTGAGTGGCGGGGTTCAGCGTACGCGGCGGAGCATAGCTCTTGTAAACGGTGATGTGGAAGCAGGCCTGTCGAAACTCCTCTTCTACGTCGATCTTGCCCGCTGTTTGAAGCGCCAGCAGGTGCCGGCGCATCCAGGCGATTTCGTCGCGGCTCAAACCGTCTTTCGCAATATCAATGGTCGCGCCGGTCAGGT
Source organism: Occallatibacter sp. (assembly GCA_050013775.1). Classification (GTDB taxonomy): domain Bacteria; phylum Acidobacteriota; class Terriglobia; order Terriglobales; family Acidobacteriaceae; genus Telmatobacter. The sequence goes on from JBEKEP010000192.1 coordinate 4,355, forward strand.
GTGGACTCACAATGTCGCCTTCCGCCGGCGCTGCATTGCCATTGATCATCATTAACCGCTTCTGGTAGTCCATAGTGCGCACCGCTGAGCTCACTTCGAGTGGTCGGTGGAACGCCGCGCCATGCTCCCGCGCCAGGTCGGCCAGGAAGCGCGCCGTCCACGGGCGGCAGTAGCGGTGGGCCGCGGATAGTTCGGCGTTTACCGCCAGCGCGCTCGACGCCGGAATGGGCACGAGCAGTTTACGGGCGATGCGATCCAAGAGGTCGGATTCGTCCTCAATCCGCTCTAAACCATCCGCATCGAGGCGCATATTCTGCCGCTCCAAAGATGCGTGGGACCCGCGCAGCGGCGCAGGCATGACGCTGAGCGGAACCCTCAGCGACGCTTCCTCAGTCCCGGCTTCTGGCGTGGCAAGCACGGGCGGCGCGATCCGATTCGTGCCCATTCCTGCGTCTTCGCCCGTTGCCGGCGAATTCGCATCGGCAGTCAGCGAACTCTTCCGCAGCGCTTCGAGTTCGGCATAATCCATTTCTTCGTTTGTGACGCCGCCGTTGCTCGGCGTCTGTATGGGCGCCGGCGTTGCCGCGCGGGGCACGTTCCGCGTCGATGCTTCTGGCCGCTCCATCTGTTCCGCTGCCGCGGGTTCTTTTGCTCGCGCGGGCTCTTCCGCTTCCGCAGGCGGTAATAGAAAAGCGGAAGAAGTCGATGCAACATTCATCGCCGGAGCGGCGTGAGTGATATGGAGCGCGCGTTCGTTCACACTGCGGAGGGCGGCACGCGAATGCTCGTCGTGCAGTGCGACATTGCGCCGCGCGGCCTGCTTCTCTGCCTGCTTGCGGCGAATGGCGAGTCCTGCTGTGCGCCCCACATTGTTGGGAGTGGGTCTCCGCGAACTGCTCCTCTGGGTTGGCGTGCGCGCGTGGGTTGGCGTGCGCGCGTGGGTCGGCTCAGACTGATGACGAGGGTATGCGGGCGTCGCATGGCGCGCTGCCGGTGCGCCAGCCGCGACTGTGGTCTTCCGGTGCACTTTCGCCGGCGCGGGACTCTGCGCGGCTTGAGCGCCGCCTGCAATCAGGACCAAGAGCGCGATGACGAGGTTTGCGGTCCGGCACATGAGAGAGGGTGCGGACAATCGAGAGCTTCTCCAGTGTAAGTCGATCCGCATACGCCACAAAGTGTCTATGCGGATGCGGATTGGTCTGATAATTAGACGCTTCCGGCGTTCATTAGTTGTCTAGCAGCGAAGCGAGCTTAGATTCCGGGCGCCTGCGTGGTCAGCCCACCCAATGGAGTGACAGGCTTGACTGGTGGCTTAAGGACAAAGCCTTTGCGGACGAGCGCAAAGCCTTCTTGCGGCAACTCCGCCTGGAGAAGTTGATTCTCTGGACCGGAAAAGAGGTCGGTATCGGTTCCGGCAATGGTAGCAACAAGGTGATGCACGGTGATGGGCTTGCCGTCGAGGGTTCCCTGCTGATCGGCGTAGGTGGCCAACTGCACGGGCTCAATGGTGCCTGCATTCTTGGGAAGAATTGCCCATAGGTCACGATTGTTTTGCGTCACCGCAAGCGCCAAGAGCGTCTCGAGCGCGCCGGGATCGAAATCAGCCATGAACACGGCGCCCGGATGCGCGGCCAGCCGCGTCATGGAGCTTTTCCCACTCGCCGAAATATTCAACAGCAACTGGGATGCATCGGGAGCCGCCACCACGCTCACCGCCTCGCCGTTCACGATCGCACTCAATTGCACACGCTCGAGTTGGTTGGCAGACGAAAGTTGCTCGGTCTTGGAGAGCGCGTAGTCGAGGCCCTGCATGGCCACTTTCACCAACGAGGACGAGTCATAGCCGTCCTTGGTGGCCGCAAATTGAAAACTGGCCGTGCCCACCGCGTGCCCATGTTCGGCAATCTCAAAACTTCCGGATTCCGGCCCCGACGGTGAACTCCCGCTGCCGCGAACGGCAGGTTGAGCCATCCCACATGGCGGAAGAGCGATCATCATCAAGGCAATCAAACCCGCACCTGCGGAAAAACGTAATGAACCCACTTGGAATCTTTGCTCCCTTTCCAAATTAGACACCCATTCCGCCAAAGGGTTACTTTGGCCGGGAATCTGACTCGGCGAGAAATGTGATGTTTCGCGAACAGCTGCGCATTTTTACCCTTGATTCCGGCCTATGGACCTCCCCGGTCGGCGACCGACAGGCTGCTCTGAAAGTCCTACTCGTTTTTTTCTCAAAGATTTCTTTACTTTGCGGACGGCGAGGTGCTACTTTGCATAACATCCCCCGGACCCCGCAGGACAGGAGAACGCCATGTTTTGTCCCCACTGTGGAACGGCTTGTACGCCGGAAACCAAGTTTTGCAAGAGTTGCGGCACCGCAATAGGTGCCGCGAGCAGTGCGCCAGCATCCGCAGCGCCCGCCCCAGGGGCAGCGCCCGCTGCTGCGCCACAACCGGCAGCCCATGCCGCATATCCTGGCGCGTATCCGGGCGCTCAGGCGCCACCGCCGGGCATGGTGCCCGTAATGTACCAGGCGTACCCTGGGGGGCCACAGCAGGTGTATTACGTTCCCGCGCAAGGAATGCAGCCACATGCGGGAGTGGGTCTGCTGCAGAACATACAGGCGCAGATTCGAAAGATAGCGTCCACGGATCAGCTGGAGGGGTTCAGCCTGAGCCAAACGTTCAGCGAAACATTCAAGCACCACGATCCCCGCGCCGAGGAAGAGTACGCCATGGTGGGCTCGGCGCTGACGACGCCGCCAATCGAGATGGTGGACACGAACTGGCCCAAGCCGTGGATGTTCTTCCGCATGCTAATGGCCCTGGTGATCGCGGCTGCGGTGCTGTACTCCGTTTGGTATTTCACCGGGCAAGACGAATCGAACCTGTTGCCGGCTTTCATTTTCATTTCAGCGTTCGCGATGCCGCTGGCGGTGCTGGTGTTCATGTTCGAGATGAACACGCCGCGCAACGTTTCGGTGATTCAGTTGGGA
>JBEKEP010000193.1:0-7312 GCA_050013775.1 Occallatibacter sp.
GGAGCAATGTGATAGACGTCTTCAATAAACGCATTCACAAACAAGGTGCGCCAGCCGAGCTCGGTGGTTTGCGGAGCGTAGGTGAAGGTCTTAATGGTGCCCGCAAGGAAAGTCGTCAGCGAAGCGAACGATGCCTGCCCATATTGATCCTGAGCGAGATTGTCGTTCGACTGAAGGCGCTGCACCCATACCCCAACCTCAAGGCTGTGTTTGCCTTTTGTGTAGTAGGCATGATCGTCATAGGTAAACAGGTTGCGCGTAATGCCGTTGTTCGAACCCACGTTGGCGCCTGCCGTGGTGATCGACGAAGCGCCGTTCGAGGCAGTCGAGCCCGAAATCACCACGGCATAGGTCGGCACACCGGAGCGAACGCCCGGCACAAGCGCCTGCTGGGCGGCTGGAACGTAGCCATAGAAGTAGTAACTCGCACGCGAATAGCCGACGCGCGCGACATTCACCGCCCTGTTGAACGTGTGTTTCTCTTCGCCGCTCAGCACTTGCTCACGTAGCCGTTCCGATACATAGGAGTAAGGATCGGCCGATGGTGAAACGGCCGAAGAGTCATCCACGGTATAGACGCCGGTGAATGTGTCCTTCGATGTCAGGCTTTGGTCAAAGCGTGCGGTGCCGAAGTCTTCGCGAATGTTCTGCGGCGCGGTTCCGATCCATTCCGCAATACCGGAGGCCGAGCCATTGGTGAGGATTTCGGGGCCATTGGCGACCGGCCACAGATTCAGGAGCGGCTGCACGCTGCTCACGGCCTTGCCGCGCGAGGTTGCATCCGGCACCAGTGTCACGAGACTCTCGCCAAGGTTCTGGCGGAATCCTTCGTAGTTCCCGAACAGAAATGTCTTGTCCTTCCTGATGGGGCCGCCCAGCGATGCGCCAAAGTCATCGCGCTGGAACTCGGGGATACGCGCCCCGTCAAAGTAATTCCGAGCATCGAAGTAGCTATTGCGCTCAAAATCGTACGCCGATCCATGAAGCTCATTGGTGCCGCCGGATGTGACAATCGAAACCTGTGCTCCGTCGCGCTTGCCATATTCGGCCCCATAGGTGTCAGTCACCACGTTGAATTCGCGGATACCGTCGATTCCCAGCAGCTGTCCGGACGTTCCACCGGGAGTCACATTGATCAGCGACGCGCCCGTGTATTCAACGCCATTCAGCAGAAACAAGTTGTCCTGCGGCCTGCGCCCGCTGGCGCTGAACATGTTGCCTACCGAGGAGTTGGATGTGCCGATGCTGCCGGAGCGCTGCCCCGTATAGTTCACCGTGGCCGGGTTGAGCGTGATGAGCTGGTCATAACTGCGCCCGTTCAGGGGCAGCTCTTTCACCTGGCGCTCGTCGATGAGGCCGGAGACTTGCTGCGAGGTGATGTTGACGACGGGGTCGCCGGCATCGACGACCACCTCTTCGTGCACCGTGCTCACGCTAATCGTAAAGTTCACCTGCACACTCTGGCCGATGGCCAGATCGATGCCCTTCTGCTGTTGCGGTTGAAAGCCGTCCTTCGCGACGGAGACCGAGTAGTTGCCCACGGGCACGCTGGGCGCGGCGTAGCGGCCATCCGCGCCGGTCACGATGATTCGCGTCGCGCCCGTCTCCGTTTGCCGCACCGTGACCATGGCGCCGTTTACCGTGGCGCCGGTGGTGTCGTGGACGGTCCCGGCGACGGTTGCGCCCACAATCTGCGCGCGGGCCGGAAGGGCTCCGACGGTCGCGATGGCCACCAAGAGAAGAAGAAAGATGCGAATCAGTTTTTCCTGAATTGACACGGTTGCCTCCCGAATAATTTGCCAGACCCGCTTTTGTGGGCTGCTGGGGATGTGCGCGCCACGAAACTTCCGCATAGGGATTTCGCGCGTGCGTGCGATCAAATTGAAAAGGGACTTGGGCGTTTGCTAGCGGCTACAACAACAGCAGCGACAACAACAACCGCTGGCCCGCCGGGAGGCAGGCACAAATGGCCGCGAATTGGAGAGAAAACTCATATTGGTAACAAGAACCGTGTCCTGGCGGCTGTTACCGCTAAAAACACGAAAGCCGCGTCAGCACTTAAGCTGTAACGCGGCCTTGGGGGTCGAACCTTTACTTCAGATTACGCACAAGGCCGGTGTGACGTGCAACAACACGCCCGACACCCCGACACTGTGAGCTCAAAACTCATAGATATTACGATACCGGCGGTTGGGATTTTGGTCAAATCAAGCGCTCAGGCCCTAATTCTCCGGGCGGCGGGTACGGGTGAGCATGCGTGCGCCGAGAGCGCCCCCCGCGATGGCAAAGAGCACCAGAATTCCCATCAGGAGAGCGATCGTAACGAGGATCATGCCGGCACGCCCTTCCTGAGAGACCAGGATGGCCTTGAATGCGGCAATATTCTGCACGTCAGCGCCGGTAGTGATCACTTGCGATTGCCACTGATTCACAAGAGTCTGCCAGAAGTCGTCGAAGGCGCCCCCCTGGTGTAACCAGAAGCGCATGGCATAAAGGGACAGCCCGCTCACGGCGGCGGCCGTCCAGCTGCCCACCACTCCCGTCACAAAACCGATGCGCGCGCCGGCGCCAACCGTGATCCATGTGGGCCGATGGCTTCGCATGTAAAGCGCCACTACCCATGCAGCGGCCGCGCCCATCAGGAGCAGACCGAGAATGCTTACCGGCGACAGCAACGAACAGAGGATTCCAGCCGGAATCGCCAGGGGAAGTGTCGACTTCAGGGCCGAATTCCAATCAACCGCGTTCGCGTCGCGCACGGCCTCGCCCCAGCGTTCACCCTGTGCGGTATCGCCAGAGTTCTCGGCGGAATAGACGAGTTGCGGCAGCCCGCAGGTCGGGCAAAAGCAATTCCCGTCCTCCACAGTCTGGTGGCAGCGGCTGCAAGTCAATTCCATATTCAAAGCCTATAGCATTGCGCCTGGGAACGGGAACTCGAGCGGAGATGAGCCCGCATCGCGGGCCTGCGTTGTTGGATCGGGCGCGCGGCGGAGGTCGGGAGTCCTGTCGCGCCCCGCGTCAACGCTGATCGTCGTGACTGTGCTGGTCTGAAAGCACACCCTCCGGCGTGCGCACTTTGTTTTTATAGCGGGCATCGCGCGCAGCGGCGTCACGCCGTACTTCGAGGATGCTGAAAATGCTGACGAAGAAACGCTCGCGGCAGTAGCGGCAACGCACGGGCGCACGAAGGGTAAGGAGAGAGACCAGATCTCTGCGTTGGAGTTGAGATGGTCGCAGATTCCTCGATCCACATGCGGGGCAACGGGCGGTCATCTTGTGTAATCGCTCCTGTCAGAAAATCGGGAATATTTAGACCATCCTACCCCACAACCCGTAAAAGTCGGGATAAAGGTGGGTAAAGATCGATTGCAACCGTGCGGAGCATTTGCGGCACGAATCCCGCGCCGCGTTAGGAGGAAATCCCCGCCGAGCGCAGTTTGCCGGTCACGATGTTCACGGCTTCTGCCACAGCCTGATCGAGCGTGAGGTGGGTCGAGTCCAGAAGCACAGAATCCTCTGCGGGTTTCAGCGGCGAATCGACCCGGTTGCGATCGCGCTCGTCGCGGGCGCGCAAATCGCGAATGATCTCGTCCGGCGGCGCTGTCTCGGACTCCTGCCCGCCCAGTTGGTCATAACGGCGCAGTCCGCGCACTTCAGGCGCTGCGTCCAGGAAGATCTTGACCTCGGCATGGGGAAAAACCACGGTCCCGATGTCGCGGCCTTCCATCACCACGCCGCCCTTAGCGCCCAACTGCTGTTGCAGGCGCACCATCCAGGCGCGAATCCTGGGAAAGACGCTCACGCGCGAAGCCGCTTCTGTCACAGTGGGATTGCGGATGAGTCCGGTCACATCCTCATCGTCGAGCAAGACGCGATTTTCTTCTTCGCCGGGTTCGAGTCGGATCGAGGTTTCCGCGGCCAGTGCTTCTAAGCCGCTGCTCTCATCCAAAGGCAATCCGGCACGAAGTGCCTTCAGGGCGAAGGCGCGGTACATTGCGCCGGTTTCCAGGTTCAGCAGGCCGAAATGCCGGGCCAGTTGGCGGGCGATGGTGCTCTTTCCCGCGCCCGCAGGTCCGTCAATGGCGACAATAATTCTCGGTCCTGGGTTTGAAGACAGGTTGCGGTTTTTTCCCGCGCTCATCCGCGTTTCCGCTTACCCACGCTTCTTCGACCGCTGCCTTGAAGGTGCGGTGAATCCGTAGCGCGTTCTGTTACCGGCTTTTGTGGATGCGGACAGGGCTGGCTTGCGGCGCGAGCGTGCGTCCGTGCGCACATCTTTTCTGGTAACCGCAGGTCTGGCAGCCGCGGTGCGCCGTGAAACCGGCCTCGCCGAGGACTTTGCCGCCGGCTTGCCGTTGGCTGCGTGCCCGTTGCTCAGGCTCCGTGCCGCTGCTGGCTTGGATTTGTGCAAGCCGTTGGCGCCGTTTGTACGGGAACCGTTCTGCTTGCCGTGGCCGTTCCCATTTCCATTTTTCGCTGTGCTGTGCGCCCAACGTGCCGGCGCTGCATGGCGGGAACTGCCGTTCGAGCGCGCGCCGTTGCTTCGCGACGTACCGCGAGCCACGCGGCCCTTCGAAGAGGTCGACGCAGGCTTGCGATTACGTGTGTGGGCGGGCTTGCGGCTGAAATGCGGCCGCGCGGTTGAAGGCTTTTTCTCCTCGGCCTCGGCTGCGATCTGGGGCGCGATCTCCGCCGGCTTGCGCGTTGGAATCAGAGCAGGGGCTGGCGCCGCGGCCGGCGCCACATGCGATATCGGCGCAGATGGCTCGTGCGCATCGAATTCCCGCTCATAGGAGCGCAGGAATTGCGCCGAAGCCGGCATGGACGAACTCGAGTAGGAACCGCCGTAAATCGAGGAAGGAGGCGTGAACTCAGGCAGCGTTCCCGCCACGTAAAAGTGCGGGGCGTGCCCCATGGAAATCGTGTGCACCTGCCGGGTAGCAACCAATCCGCGCAGCACTTCGCGCACCTTGCTGCGCGCCGTCAGCGGCGCTAGGAACAACTCCACCTCTTCCATGCTGGCAGCGATTACGGCCTGCAGATAAATGGAAGCCAACACTGAAATCGCGGTCACCTGCGACGTGGACGCGCCCTCGGCGATAGCCTTCTGGTAACGCACGCGCAGCAGTTGCCATTGCGGCGTGCGGCCGGGCGCGGCAATCACAGGAATGATGCGCAGTTGCTGCCACAGTTCGGTGATGGCGCGTAGAACCGCCGATTCCGTCACTTCCCGGCCCAGTGCGTGCTTCAGCTGCGGGATAGTGGCGTCGCCGGTTTCTAATTGTTTGTAGGCTTGGATGGCGAGCTGAGAAACTGCGCGCGACCCGGTCAATTGCGGGCTGCGCCGCCAGTCGCGGTCGCCGCGCAGCGCATAGACGTAAGGCAGAACCCAGCTGGCCACGACAAAATCGGGCTGCTCGCCGGGCTGGCCCTGCAAATTCAAGCGCACGGCAACGCCGTCGGTTTCCAGGCGAACCAGCAGATCCTCGGCCAGGGTGACAATTTTGGCAGCGGGAGCCGAGCTGCGTTCACCGGCTACAGCTTCAACAAATGAAGGAGCCACAAAGGTGGCAAACTGCTTCCGTGGGAGGAACAGGCACAATCCCGTCTCCTCGATCCACGTCCGGGCATCCTCTAAAGTGAGAGTCCCGACACCGTTCTGGCGCATCCTTTCGGAGCGCGATGCTTCCAGTTGTTCTGCTGTCAAAGAAAAACCTCACTTCCAAGCTGGCGAAATCACCTGCCGGGTGCTCCTGAGAGCAACTGGCCGCCGGTCATAGACCCCAAGAAGCCTTCGAGGGACCCTAAAGACGGTGGAAGGCCCGCAGAATTTCCTTCCAGGAATACAGCAGTGCTATTGGACGTCCGTGCGGGCAACTGGTTGGGTGATCGGTCTTCGCAAGCTCTAACAATAACCATTCTATACGTTTTTGATCAAGAGCGGTATTGACCTTAATGGCAGAATGGCAGGCAATGGAGGCGGCAATCCGCGAGCGCAATCGGCTAAGTGATGCATTTTGAGTAGGTTCATCCGGGTCGGCCGCCGATTGCTCGATGACTTCGCTCAGCGTCCGCTCCAGCTCGGCGCCCTCCAGGCCCACCGGAGCCGCCTTTACGGCAAGTGTCTGTGGCCCAAAGGGTTCCACCTCAAAACCGTTGGTTTCGAGCTCCTCGGCTATGCGCGCGAACACCACCATCTGTTCGGGCTTCAGCTCCACTAGCAGCGGCATCAGCAGGCGCTGGCGCTGCACCTGTTCCACTTGCCGGTCGCGCAGGATCTTCTCAAAAAGCACACGTTCGTGTGCAACGTGCTGATCGATGATCCATAAGCCGTCGTCTCCGGCGGCCAGAATGAACGATTCGCGCAGCTGTCCGAGGGGTTTCAGCGAGCCCAGCCGGTTCAGTCTGCTGGCCGCCTGCTCGGCTTCAACCCCGGCCGCTGCCGCCTCTGGATTCTCACCGTAACCTGTTGCGCCGTTAAGGCTTGGGCTACAGGATTCAGCACCGGGAACCAGCGTTTGCGGGAAAAGCGCTTTGGCCGCTTCGCCCCATGCCTCGCGGTCGAAGCTGCCGGCCCCAAAGCGTTGCCCGTCCGTTGCGCCTTGGCTCACAAAAGGCAGTTTGCCTGGAACAGGAGACAGCGCTGCCGGGGTCAGCCGGAAGGACTCCGCGCCGGCGGCCCCGGCTGCAAAGGCCTCCGGATCGGAATCGGGAGTGAGCGGCGTCGCGGAACCTCCAGGAGGACCCGGGACCGGTGAAACTGCCGGCGGCATGAGCGATGGGCTGGCCGAGGGCTGAGAGTCGAGCGCGGCCAGGAATCCCGCCGCGGGCCGCGCCTTGATGAGCGCCGTGCGCAAGCTGTCGCGCACAAAGTCGTGAACCAGGCTCTGCTGCCGGAAGCGCACTTCGGTCTTGGCCGGGTGCACGTTCACGTCGACCTCTTCGGGCGGCATCTCCAGAAACAAAAGCACCACCGGGAAGCTGGTAGGAGGAATCACGTTGCGATATGCCTCTGTGATCGCGTGCATCAACAGCCGGTCGCGGATGAGGCGCTTATTCACGAAGATGTAGATCGAATTGCGATTCAGCTTTTGCAACTCGGGCTTGGAATAAAAGCCGGTGAGGCGCAGGGTGCCGGGCTGGCGCGGCGGTTCGTCGGGGTCTTTTTTCCACGGCGGAGGTTCGGGCAGGCCTACGTGCGCAAGAGGCGCTTCGGCGGCCAGGGGCAGCAGTTGGCCGAGTGTTTCCTTGCCAAAAATCTGATAAATGCGTTCGGCGGTGCGCGTCACCGGCGGCGCGGAAACAATAGTAT
>JBEKEP010000194.1:0-7247 GCA_050013775.1 Occallatibacter sp.
TATCGCGAATGCCGCGGTCCATCGCACGCACGCCCTTCACTCCAGACCGCCGCACGATCTTGCCCACCACTTTCACGATGCAATCCACCGTGTCCCACCAGGACTTTTGTTGCGCCAGCTCAAGCAGCCAGCCGAGATCGTCGAAACTCAGCGCGGACTGATAACGCGCCAGCAGATCGGCTGCAACATATTGGTATTCGCGCTCGCGCATCGCCCACAAGCCCACGGCCGCTTCACGCAACTCTTCTGGACTTGCCGGACCGAAGGCGCGGACCATCGGCGCAATCGCCGCCCGCCGCTCTGGCGTGCTGATGCCAAGGCAATCAAACTGGCCGCGCATATAAGCCTTCGCGCCTGCAGCTCTGTCATCGTCTGCAAGCGGCCTGAGCGCAGCCCGCACCGCGCGCTGGAACTCCGCAACTTTCTGTTTTGAACCTTTAGCGCGCATAGTCCTCACGGGATCAGCAAGCCTTGTGCTCGCACAACCGCTCCGCCCACTTGCGAATCGCTGCGGGCGTCACGCGCTGGCCCGCGGCCTCACTCGCCGCCAGTTGAATCGCCATGCTGCCCACGGTCGAGCTTTCGGTCTCGCCAATCTCCACCTTCAGCCCGGTCTGCTTCTCTGTAAGTCCGATCAACAATTTATTCCGAGTAGCCCCGCCGATCATGTGAATGCGGTCCAACTTGCGATCCAGCATTTTTTCCAAATTCGCCAGCGCCGACGCGTAACGCAGCGCCAGGCTCTCGAAAATCGTTCGCGCAAACAAAGGCTCGTTGCCTGCCACGTCGGGAATGGCCTCAAATCCCAGCCGCGTGAGTTCGCTGTTAATGCGCTCGGGCATGCCGGAGTCGAGCATCAACGTAGGCGCATCCATATCGAGCACCCCGCCAGCAGCATCGCATGCAGCAGCCTTTTGGACGATGTCCTCAATCTTCCAGGGCCGTCCCGCCGCCGCCCAGCCATCCATGCACTGCTTCAGCACCCACATGCTGTTGATGAGCGAGTGAAACAGCAGACCGCCGCCCGCCGCGCCGATATTCGTGTACCCCGCGTCGAAAGCGTGCCGCGTGGTCACCGGCGTATGCGTGATGGTGCCCACCAGCGACCATGTGCCCGAACTGATGTAAGCCGCCGAGCTCAAGTCCTTGGCAATGCCGGCGATGGCGCTTGCCGTGTCGTGCGTAGCCGGCGCAATAATCTGCGTGCCCCGATAAGCCTCGAGCGCGGCCAGCGGTCCCGTAATCGGCCCCAGCACCGTGCCCGTGGTCACGATCGGCGGCGCAGCTTCCACGGCGAGGCCAAGCATCTCGAAAAGTTCCGCATCCCACGTGCCAGTCTTCAGATTCACGAGGCCAGTATGGCTGGCATTGGTGTACTCACCCACGCGCCGCCCGCTCAGCCAGTAAAGAACGTACTCGGGAAACATCACCCATGGCGCGCGCTTGTCGATTCCCGCCGCAGGATCGGCCATCAGCTGATACACAGTATTGAGATTGAGCGGATACGCGCCGGTCCGCTGATAAATGTCGAACGGCGGAACGATCCCGTCCGCAGTCTGCTTGATCTTCACCGTGCGCTCATCGCGATAGCAGAACGGTTCCGACAGCATGGAGCCATCGGGCGCCAGGCGCACGTAATCCACGCTCCAACTATCCACCCCAATGGACGCGATGCCCTCGGGTGCGGTCGCCGCAGCCTTGCGCAGCCCTTCTTCCAGGCCGGCCAGAATCTGCTTCAGCGGCCAGTACAGCGTTTCGCCGCGATGCCGGGGCCCGTTGGGAATGCGATGAATCACTTCGACTGCCGGATTCCCGTCCACCCAACGCAGCAGGCTAACCCGGCAGCTCTCCGCGCCTAAATCAATGGCAACACGAGCAGGCTCTTGCATGTGAACAGCAGTTCCCCATTTCCGTCAGCGCTGAAACGCCTCGGTCAATCCGCCGTCCACGGGAATCACGTGTCCCGTAGTGCAGCGCGCCCGAGGACTGGCCAGGAAAAGGATAGACTCCGCGCAATCCTCCGGATCAATAGCCTTGTTGGTCAACGTACGCTCGGCATAGAACGCGGCCAGACGGCTGCGAAGCTCATCATCGCTGAACGATTCCTGGAAAGGAATATTGTACTTCGTCAGCGAAGCCCGCAGTCGGTCGCGCCCGAACATCGTCGATCCCCGCACCACCGTGGCCGGGCTGATGCCGTTCACGCGCACATTCGGCGCCATGCTCACCGCCAGTTCGCGAATCAGGTGCGAAAGCGCCGCCTTGCTCACGTCGTAAGCCTCGCTGCCGCGCTTGGCCACCACCGCGTTCGCCGAGCTTGTGAATACGATGTTGCCGTGCAGTCCCTGCTCCTCAAACAGCTTCGCCGCTTCATCCGCAAGCAGGTAATTCGCCGTCACGTTCACGGCCATGGTGTCGGCCCACATGTCGTCAGGGATATCGCCCTCCAGCGTGGACGGAAAGATAGCCGCGGTATTAATGAGCATGTCGATGCCGCCGAAGGCCAGCGCCGCCGCGCCCAGCACTTCGCGAATCGAGTCTCGGCTGCGAATATCGACGCCGCTGCTCGACACAAATTCTGGCGACGCCACCGAAGCCAGCTCCGACGCCACCAGCGCCGCGCCCTCCGCGTTGCGATCGGCAATAAAAACATGCGCGCCGCGCGCCGTTGCCAGCCGCGCCACTTCGCGCCCGATTCCGCTCGCTCCGCCAATCACCAGCGCCACGCGCCTGCTCAGTTCCTTCTCCTGTGGCTGGCGGCGAATCTTCGCCTCTTCCAGCGCCCAGTATTCAATGCGGAATGCTTCCATCGCCGGCAGCGCCACGTAATTCGAAAACACCTGAAAGCTGGCGGGGTCCATCCCCGGCCCGCACTGTGGCACCGTGCCCTCGACCTCGCCGTCGCCCAGCAGGCTCGCGCCCTCCATCACGTGAATGGCGTTAGCATAGAACTCGCCAGTGATGCGCGCCTCGGTCTTGTTCTTGCCGAAGCTGAACATGCCCATCCCCGGAATCAGCACCACAGTTGGACTGGCGTCGCGAATGGCCGGCGAATCCTTGGTCGCGAATGTCTTGTAATACTGGCGATACTGATCGCGGTAATGCGACAGAGAGATGTCGATGTGATTCTTGAGCGCCTGCAAATCCTCGCCCGCGGCCCACGGCACAAACATGGGCCGGATCTTGGTACGGATAAAGTGGTCCGGGCAACTCGTGCCCAGGAAAGCCATCTCCCTCGCGTAGGCCGAATCAATGAATTGCATCACGTCGGCATCGTCGCTGAAGTCCGAGATGTACCTGTGCTTCGCGCTGATGCGTCCGCGCAGAAACGGCGCAATCTGCGACGCCAGTTCCCTGCGGTCGGCGCGCGCCTCCATCACTTCGCCGCCAAACCGCTCCGTGCCCTTCTTGCGCCCGTGGCGTTCAATAAACTGTCCCAACTGGTCGATCACCGTCAGCGTGTTCAGGTAGCACTCGCGTTGCGTCTGTCCCCAGGTAAACAGCCCGTGCCCGCCCAGCACAATGCCGTCGCAGCCGGGGTTCTGTTCCACGGCGCGCTTCATCATCATGGCCAGCTCAAAGCCCGGGCGCTGCCACGGCACCCACACCAGCTTGTGGCCGAACTCGCGGTTGAACTCGTCCATCTTGGCTTTGCCGTTGGCGCTCGCCGCCAGCGCAATCCCCCAATCGGGATGCAGATGATCCACGTGCGGGAACGGCAGAAATCCGTGCAGCGGCGTGTCGATCGATGCGGCCACAGGATTGTTCCTGAAGGCGCACAGCGAATACATCGCCGCCATCTCGTCTTCCGTATCCACGCCTTTGTACATGCGCTCCAGCGCCAGCAGTTTGTCCAGGTAGAGCGTGGCGAAGCCAGTGCGCTTGATCGAGCCAAGGTCGCCGCCTGAGCCCTTCACCCACAGCACTTCCACCGGATCGCCGGTCAAGGGATCGGTATCCACGATCTTGGAACTGGTGTTGCCTCCGGCAAAATTGGTGATGCGAAGGTCCGACCCGAGCAGATTCGAGCGATAGCGCAGGAGCTCAGGTTCATCGAGAGTGGCCGCAACCGCAGGGTTCCAACGGTCCTCAAGGAAATGCAATACAGGGGAAGCAGTAGCAGTCGTCATAAGGAAGCACTCAGTGGCGGAATCGAAATTCGCCGTGTTCGAAAAATCCGCATGCGCGCGCCGCGCGGGAAGTGGACACTCTTTGCCCGCCTCCAAACCAGCTCTGACAATCGTTTCGAGAGTTCCGGAGCGCGCCGATCGGGGAATGGATCGAGCACATATTTATGATACAGCCACGGACATCAAAGAATCGTTTTATTCCGCGGATTCAGAGTGGGTCGCACGTTGGATGACGCCGCTAACCTCCCACAGTGGCAATGTTTATCCGCAAATTGGCGGTTAGGAGTAGCGCCGGTCTCCTGACCGGCTGTACTGGCGGCGTCCACGCCGCCAGCCGGCGGCCCAGGCTCCTTGGGAAGCACACTCACCACGACAGTGGGTGCCCCGCATCTCGCTTTTGAGATGTGGGAAAGCAAGCCCCCGACCCCAACACGACAACCTATTGGCTACCGGCTACTGGCTGCTCCCACTCCCTGCCCCACCAGCGCCTTCGACCCATGGTCGTGTTTCGCCTTCTCCTCGTCGCCCAGCGTTTCCGGCGTCACCGCCTTGTGGTGCACGTAGTTGTAAGGAGGCACCGTGTAGCCGCGCAAGATCGCAATGCCCAGCTGGATGAGCCGCGGGCCATACGTTTCCGGTTCATGCGAAATCGACCCGACCATAGCGCTCGTGCCGCGCCGCATCTCTTCCATCACTTCGGGAATGCAATCCTGCCCCACGATGGCGAAGTTGTCTTCCTGTCCGGCCTCGCGCACCGCGTCCAGCACGCCCAGGGCGCTGGAATCCGTAGCCGCCGCAACGAGCGTGTGCTCGCCGGGGCGACATCTGCGCAGCAACTCTGTCATGGCCTTGTGGCTGGGCTCGCGCAAGCCTCGCCCTTCAATCTGGACGAACTGTTCCGGGTCCAGATCCTTGAAGCGCTCGTGGATTCCGTCGAAGGCGCCCGTAATGCGGTTCTGCACAAAGCTGCCGGCCTCGCTGAAGCCCACGCCCACCACCCGGTCGACCTTGCCCTTCCACTTGCGCTGCGCATATTGCCCCAGAATCGACGCCGCTTCGTACCCCACTTCGAAGTTATCCACGCCGAAGTATGTGGAGTTGGGATGGGGCACGTCGATAGCGACCAGGGGAATGTCGGCTTTCTTAAAGATGTGCGCCACGCGCGGCGCAGCCGCTTCCTCCACCTGGAATTCCAACACCAGGTCGACGCGCTTGGCCACAAACTCCTCGGCGTTACGCACCGCGACCGCGGGATCGTAGCGGTTGTCGAGCATCAGCAGTTCTACGCCCGACGCCGCAGCCGCCGCACTCACGCTTTGCGCCACGGCTTCGGAGTACGGCATCTCCGCGCTCTGCACCGCAAAGCCGAAGCGCAGGCGCCGCGGACGCGAAACCAGCCGGTATTGCCCGTTCGGCATTTGCGCCAGGTAGCCGCGATGCACCAGCGTCTTCAGAATGCGATAGACGCTTGTCTTGGAAATGTTGGTCCGCTGGTATACGTCTTCAAGCGTCAGGGGAGAGTGGTCCTGCTCCAGCAACTCGATCACATCGAGCGCCTTTGAGAGGATGGGAATTAAATACAATCGTTTAATCTTCGCTTTGGCCAACCCACCGCCTCCGCGCCCGTGTCCCTAATGAAACTCGGGCATGAAATCATCATAGAACAACTTGGCCCGGAACGACTTAGCCACCCCGCCTTCGTCGACGAATCAAGGTTCACGGTTCACGGCTCACGGCTCACGGCTATTTATGCGTAGCTGCTAACAGCCGAGCTGCGGCTGCCCCGCTCCTTTGCCGCGCGTTCCACGTAGCCGCTGGCGCGCAGTTCCGCCAGCGGATCGGCCGCGAGCCCACGTGCCTCGCGCCAGGCGCGCGTCAGCGGACGCACATCGCTCCAGAAGGCGCCGCGATACAGTTCCTCGGCAGCCACCAGGTCGCAGCTTTGCTGCAGCACCGCCAGTTGCTGGCGATCCACCAGCGCCGCCTTCAGATACAGCTCCTGCGCCGTCACCACGGTCTGCACCATGGCTTCGATCTTGCCCTTCAGGTTGTGGCTCTGGTCGATCATGTAAGCGATGCCACCGCCCAGCCCTTCGTCGGTGGCCGCGTGAATCTCGTGGAAGATGCGGAAAATCTGGTAGGGATCGATCGAGCCCAGCGTCAGATCGTCGTCGGCGTAGCGGCGGTCGTTGAAGTGGAAACCACCCAGCATGTTGGTGTGCAGCAGCCACGCCACAATCTGTTCAATATTCTGCGCGCTGTAATGATGGCCGGTATCCACCAGCACCCGCGCTTGCGGCCCCGCCGCGCGCGCAAAGTGGCTCGACATGCCCCAATCGGCAATGTCGGTATGGTAGAAAGCCGGCTCAAAGGGCTTGTACTCCACCAGCAGCCGTTGATAGTGCGCCATGTGGTCGTGCGAGACGTGCAGTGCCTGTTCCAGCCAGGTAATGCGCTTGCGCATGCTCTGCGTACCCGGATAGTTCGAGCCGTCCGCCATCCACAGCGAGATATCGCGCGAGCCCAGAGCCTTGGCAATCTCAATGGAATCCAGCATGTGCTCCAGTGCGTGTGCGCGAATCTCCGCCGAGGGGTTGCACAGCGACCCGTACTTGTACTCCTGGTCCTGAAAGAGGTTGGGATTGATCGATCCCGACTTCACGCCGAAGCGCTTTTCCAGCTGCTTCACTTCGGGCACGTCTTTCACGCCCCGGGGCAGGTCCCAAAGCACGTGCAGCGCCACCGTAGGCGTCACACCGGTCAGCCGGTTCACTTCGCCGGCGTCGGCAAACTTCTCTTCAATGGTGGTGGCGGCGGCGGCCTGCACAAACTTGCCAAAGCGCGTGCCGGTGTTGGCGAATCCCCAGGATGGAATCTCGATCCGAAAGGAATCCAGCGCCTTGAAGGCCAGATCCTGCATTGCCGATTCTGAAAGTTTCATCGTTTTCCCCATATCGCAGCGTGAGTCATCGTAGCGTGAATCCTGTCTTTCTTACGCTCTATCGCCATTTAGCAGCCGGTCAACATTTAGTAGCCGATCAAACGACTGAATTTGATTTGTCATCCTGAGCGTAGCGCGTTCGGGGCCCCGTGATTGCCACGCGATCACGGGGTAAG
>JBEKEP010000195.1:0-7175 GCA_050013775.1 Occallatibacter sp.
GTCACCGGCCCCGGATTGAACAGCGCAAATTCGTTGTGCAATCCCCAGTGGTCGGCCCAGGCTTTTTTCTTTCCGCTGGCGATCTCCAAAATCAATAAAAAAATCTCCCAGCCGACCTCTTCCACTGTCGCTTCAGCCGTCGCAATTCGCCCCGCGTCAACGTCGATCAGATCGGGCCAGCGCCGCGCCAACCCGCTGTTCGACGCCACTTTGATCACCGGCGCCATGGCCAGCCCGTACGGCGTGCCGCGCCCTGTGGTAAAGATGTGCATGTTCATCGATGCGGCCAGTTGCAGTGTGCCGCAGATAAAATCGCTGGCCGGAGTGGCGGCAAAAATCAGTCCCTTTTGCGTCACCCGCTCGCCCGGCCCGGCCACGCCCATCAGCGCCGTCGAGCCCGACTTGGCAATCGACCCCATCGCCTTCTCCACCACGTTGGCCAAGCCGCCCTGCTTGTTGCCTGGCGTGGGATTCGCCCCTCGATCCGCCCCGCCCTGGCGCAAATACTCGTCGTACCACGCCATCTCGCGCACAAATTCCCGCGCAATCTCCGGCGTAGCGGCCCGTGCCGTCAGCAAATGCGCGGCGTCACGCACCTCCGTGACTTCAGAGAACATCACCGTCGCTCCGGCGCGCACCAGCAGGTCCGCAGCAAATCCCACCGCGGGATTCGCCGTCACGCCCGACATCGCGTCCGATCCGCCGCACTGCAAACCGACGACAAGATCTGCAGCCGAGCACGTCACCCTTTGCCGCTCATTCAGTCGCGCCAGTTTCTTCTCGGCCATCGCCATGATCGTGGCCACCATCTCGCCGAAACCCTTCGTCGCATCCTGCAGCACCGCAACGGAGGGCTCCTCGAGTACCGGTAAATCTTTTGCGGACATGAGGCGCACCGGCTGCAGCTTTTCGCAGCCCAGGCTCACCACCATCACTTCGCCGCCGAAGTTCGGATGCAGCGCCAGGTTGTGCAGCGTGCGAATCGGAATCGTCGCACCCGGCGCATCGATGGCCACGCCGCAGCCGTAAGGATGCGTGATGGCAACCACGTCGTCCACATGCGGATAGCGCGGCAGAATCTCCGCTTTGATACGCCGCACCGCGTGCTCCACCGTCGGCGCCACGCATTGCACGGTGGTGCTGATGCCGAGAATATTTTTCGTCCCCACCGAGCCATCAGGATTGCGATAGCCCTCGAATGTGTATCCTTCGAGCGGAGCGGGGGTCTCCGGCGGCGCAGTCCCCAGCGGGCAATCACCGAGGGGCGGCGCTTCCGGCGCAGTCATCAATCCTTCATGCACCCAACTGCCGCACGCAATCGCCCGGTTCGCGTAGCCAATCGGCACGCCGTAACGCACAATCGCGCCGCCCTTCGCCAGATCGGCCAGCGCCACCTTGTGCGCCTCGGGAACCGCCTCGTGCAACTCCAGCCCCGATGCCAACCGCGCACCCGCAGGCAATCCGCCCGGAGTCACCACCACGGCGACATTGTCTCGCACGTCGATGCGGATCATACGAGGCTCTTGGGCAGCACTCATCAATCTATTGTCGCTCCGAAGGTTGCCGTTCGCTTGCTCCCTTGCTTCCTGCACTACCGACACAAACTCGGCTGTTTGGGATCGAATTTCCATCCCGGAATCAGAAACTGCATCGCCATGGCATCATCGCGCGCACCCAATCCCTTCGTCAGGTACAGTTCGTGCGCGCGTTCGATAGCGTCGAGGTCCAAATCGACGCCCAGTCCCGGCCGCATCGGCAACTCAATCGCGCCGTTCTTAATCTCGAGCGGATTGCGCGTCAGATGCTGTCCATCCTGCCAGATCCAGTGCGTATCGATCGCCGTAATCTCTCCCACAGCTGCCGCGGCCACGTGCGTCACCATCGCCAGCGAGATGTCGAAATGATTATTCGAATGTGATCCCCACGTCAGTCCGTTGTCGCGGCAAATCTGCGAAACGCGCACCGCTCCCTGCATGGTCCAGAAGTGCGGATCGGCCAGCGGAATATCGACCGCGTGCAATTGAATTGCGTGGTGCAGCTCTCGCCAGTCAGTCGCAACCATGTTGGTCGCAGTGGGCAGTCCGGTCGCCTGCCGGAACTCTGCCATGATCTCGCGCCCTGAGAATCTCCCCTCTGCGCCGCATGGGTCTTCCGCGTACGCCAGCACATCCTGCTTGCCCTTGCACAGTGCAGTTGCTTCCTGCAGGCTCCATGCACCGTTCGGGTCGAGCGTGATGCGCGCCTCGGGAAATCTCTCGGCCAGCGCTTCCACGGCCTTCATCTCCTCCGCGCCCGCCAGCACGCCGCCCTTCAATTTGAAGTCATTAAAGCCGTATTGCGCATGCGCCGCCTCGGCCAGCTTCACAATCGCGTCAGGCGTCAGCGCCTCCTCATCGCGCAGCCGGAACCATCCGCTCGCGCTTTCACCCGCGCGCCGGTAGTCGAGATTCGTCCTCCGGCTGTCGCCCACAAAAAACAGGTAACCCAGAACCGGCACGCTCGAGCGCTGCAGGCCCTGCTCCAGCAGTGCCGCAACCGGAACCTCCAGAAACTGGCCATGCAGATCGAGAAGCGCCGACTCAATCGCCGTCATCGCGTGAATGGTCACGCGCAGATCGAAGGTCTGCTGACCGCGCCCCGACGCGTCTTGATCGCCAAACCGCTCCTGCACCGCGTTAAGAACCGTATTGAAGCCCCGACTCTCGCGTCCCACCACCAGCGGCGTAGCCTCTTCCAGCACGCGGCGAATCTTCTCCCCGCCCGGAACCTCGCCCACGCCCGTTTTCCCCGCCTCATCGGTCAGCAGAACCAGGTTGCGCGTGAAGTACGGCCCGTGCGCGCCGCTCAGATTCAGCAGCATGCTGTCGCGGCCCGCCACCGGCACAACGCGCATGGCCGTAACCCGCGGCGATCTGCTCCTGTCATTGACGCTCTTGCTCATTGTCTCGATTTCCCTGCGCTTCCATTGCCGCAGATTATCGTACCAGCGACTCGGCACGTGATTTCAGGCGCCCACTCCACTTTACAGACGCATCCCCGTTCGCATACAAGGTTGAAGACGACCTCGAAGGAAAATTACTCATGAATCGCAGACAATTCCTCGTTTCGAGCGGCGCAGCCGGAGTCCTGGCCTCAACCGGAATCGCGCCCGCGACGGCAGGCGCCGCGCCCACCGTGCAGCCCGAGCGCATGAAACTCGGCGACCAAACCGCGCCCACCGACGACACGCATCTCAAGTACCTCGCGCGTTACGGCGTGCGCAATATCTGCGGCTATCCGCAGATCGAGGGCGACCGACTCTATGCCACTGTGGAAGAGCTCAAGCGCATGGTCGACATGGCCGCAAAATATGGTATCAGCGTCGATGTCACCGCGCCGCCCTTCATCACATCCAGCTACATCGACCGCGAAAAGCATCCCGCTATCATGCTCGCGCAAAGCCCCGAGCGCGATCGCGATATCGAACAACTGCAAATCTTCATCCGTAACTGCGCGCAGGCTGGCATTCCCACCATCAAATACGACATGAGCATTCTCGGCGTGTTGCGCACCGGCCGCGTGCCCGGCCGCGGTGACGCGCTCTACCACCAGTGGAAGCTCTCCGAAGCCCATCCCGAAACCCCGCTTACCAAGGCCGGAGTGGTCAGCGCCGACGCCTTCTGGGAGCGCATTACCTACTTTCTCGATCGCGTGATTCCCGTCGCTAACGAGAACAGAATCCGCATGGCCTGCCATCCGCAGGATCCCGGCGTGCCGCCCGAGGGCTATCAGGGCGTGCATCGCGTGCTCGGCACCGTCGACGGCCTCAAGAAGTTCATCAGCATTCAAGAGAGCCCTTATCATGGCCTGAACTTTTGTCAGGGAACCATCTCCGAGGACCTGGAAAACCCGGGCGTCGAAATCTTCGACGTCATCCGCTACTTCGGTACGCGCAAAAAAATCTTCAACGTGCACTTCCGCAACATTCGCGGCCATCGTAACGACTTCATCGAGGTCTACCCCGATGAGGGCGACGTGGATTTCGTGAAAGCCATCCGCGTCTACAAGGAGGTCGGCTATCCCTACATGCTCATGCCCGACCACGTACCTCTGGCCGCCGATGATGCCGATCCTCACGACCTGCAGTCCTTCGCGTATTGCTACGGCTACATTCGCGGGCTCATCCAATCGCTCTACGAACAGCCTTGAGCAGCAGTGACGGCCTGAGCCGCGCAGACGCCCTGAGCATCGCCCCGCATGGTACCGTGAATCCGAAGCAATTCCGGAATCGAATCGCGTTCGGAAAAGGCACGAAGTGTCAGGGCACGACTTTAGTCGTGCCGTACATGACAAGAAATGAGTCGGGGCTTTAGCCCCTGAGGGGTGACCTTCGCAAACTGACCTTTGCGGAGCCCTTAAACGGGAAGGATCAAGCTTGATCGCAGAACGGCAAACGCGCGTTCGCTACCTCATCATCGCCATTCTCTTTGTCGTCAGTTGCTTCAGCTTTGCTGACCGCTCGGTGCTTTCGCAAGCCGTCTCGGTCATGCCCAAAGAGATGGACCTGACAGCGCAGCGCATGAGCTATCTGCTCTTCGCCTTCGGGTGGGCCTATGCGCTGGGGCAGTTGCCCTCGGGTGGCCTGCTCGACCGCTTCGGATCCAAGCGCGTCTACGGCATCGCCATCATCGGCTGGTCGGTTTGCGCCTTTCTCACCGCGTTCGCCGGCTACTTCGCCGCCAGCGCCGCCTTCACCGCCATTTTTGTTCTTCGCGTGTTCTCCGGCCTCTTCCAGGCGCCCGTCTTTCCCGGTAACGGCCGCATCGTGGCCTCCTGGTTTCCCACCTCGGAGCGCGGCCGCGCCTCCGCCATCTTCAACTCCGCGCAGTATTTCGCGCTGCCCATCTTTGCGCCTATCTTCGGATGGCTTATTCACCTGTCCGGCTGGCGTGCCTGTTTCTATTTCCTGGGCGTGCTGGGCTTCGTGCTCGCCGCAGTCTGGTTCACAAATATCTTTGGCGTCAAAGAGCACCCCAGCATTTCGCAGTCGGAGATTGACGCCATCGAGCGCGGCGGCGGCCTGGTCAATACCGACTCCGCTGGAGGTGTGAAGAAGAACACGCTCACCTGGGCGACAGTGAGAAAGCTCCTCAGCTACCGCATGCTGGTGGGCGTTTACATTGGCCAATACTGCATCACCACGCTCACCTGGTTTTTTCTCACATGGTTCCCGCTTTATCTTTCGCAGGCGCGTCACATGTCGGTGCTCAAGGTGGGCTTCGCCGCGGCCGTGCCCGGCCTGTGCGGCGGCATCGGCGGCATTCTCGGCGGCATCTTCTCCGATCGCTTGCTGCGCCGCGGCCACTCTCTCAGCTTCTCGCGTAAGCTGCCCATCATGGCCGGCATGGCGTTGTCCATGACGATCATCGCTTGCAACTACGCGTCCTCGCAGAGCCTCATGATTCTCTTCATGTCGATTTCGTTTTTCGGCAAAGGCATCGGCGCGCTGGGCTGGACCGTCGTTTCCGACACCTCGCCCAAAGGTATGGTGGGCATGAACGGCGCGCTCTTCAACCTCTTCGGCAACATGGCCGGCATCACCACGCCGCTCGTCATTGGCTACATCGTCGAGAAGACCCACTCCTACAACGGTGCACTCATCTTTGTCGGCTTCATCGCCTTCTGCGCCATCGTCAGCTACGGTCCCATCGTCGGCGAAATCAAGCGCCTCGACTTCAGCGCGCCTGCGCCATCCTGAGGAACGCGGGTGAGAGGCGATCCCAACTCCGCTAACACCGCCAACTCCGCTAACTCCGCTGTTTTCCGCTTACAATCGCGAAAGGAGATTGAACCCATGCCTGAATGGCCCAGAAACATCCCGCGCAACGCATTCAAGCAGGCGCTCAGCCGCTGCGAGCGGCAAGTCGGCCTCTGGTGCAGCCTGGCCAGTCCCATGTCGGCCGAGATTCTGGCTGGCGCGGGCTTTGACTGGATCGTCATCGACGGCGAGCACGCGCCCAACGACATCATCACGCTCTTGCCGCAGTTGCAGGCCATGCGCGGCGGCACGGCGGAGCCCGTCTTTCGCGTACCCTGGAACGAGCCCGTCATCATCAAGCGGGCGCTCGACGTGGGCGCGCGCTCCCTGCTCATTCCCTTTGTGCAAAATGCCGACGAGGCCCGCAAAGCTGTCGCCGCTGCATGCTATCCGCCGCTCGGCATACGCGGCGTGGCCGTCGTGCCCCGCGCCAACGACTACGGCCGAGTCCAGAACTATCACCGCAACGCGCACCTCGATACCTGCGTGCTCGTGCAGGTCGAAACTAGAACCGCTGTCAAAGAGATCGAGGCCATAGCCGCCGTCGAAGGCGTCGACGGCATCTTCATCGGCCCCAGCGATCTGGCCGCGGACTTCGGCCATCTCGGCAACCCCAAACAGCCTGAAGTCCAGGCCGCCATCGCCGAGGCCGCCCAGCGTATTCGCGCCAAAGGCAAATCCGCGGGTACCCTCAGCGGCAACGCCGACGACGTTGAGGCGCTCTTTGAGTTTGGCTATAACTTCGTCGCCGTGGGCAGCGACGTGGGCATTCTGGCGCGTAACGCCGAGGCCCTTGCGGCACGATTCCGAAAGAAGTAGCGCCGCTCAATTCCCGGTCGCCAAAAAGCGCGGGATCCTTCGACTTCGCTCACGACAGGTTCGGGGCACCCGGTTAGCCGAACACCGTCCCGCCGGCTGGGGTCTTTTCCGTCTTCACGTTCACCACGTGATAGATCGCATCCTCCGTCCCCACGTTCTTGAACCCATGCAGTTGGTTCGACCCGTTGAAAATGATCGACCCCGGGCCCACGCGAAGCCACGTCCCGTTCGAGAGTGTCTCTACGGTGCCCTGGCGAATGATGATCAGTTCCTCATTGGGATGCCTGTGCGGCGGGTGCGGCGACATGCCGGGTTTCAGCGTCGAAACGTGAATCTCGAGATTCTCAAGCGTCGCTGTTGGCGTTGAGCACACGGTCCGCGTCGACCCATGTTCGTTCGGCACGTCAGTCATCGAGTTCCAGTCGAAGACGTGCGAACCCATCACGGTTGCGGGTTGGGTCTGCGCCAAAGCGTCGCCGGCAACTGCCGTTGCGGCGAGAGCGGCAAAAAGTTCTCTGCGGTTCATAGCGGTTTCCTTTGCGAGGTTGTCCCTGTCGCA
>JBEKEP010000196.1:0-7153 GCA_050013775.1 Occallatibacter sp.
AGCTGCCCTGCACGGTTGAGCCAAAGCCAGTGGCGAAATACTCCGGCGCGAGTTTGAAGCCGACGTTCGGGGTCAGGTTGTATTCGCCAATCACGGCTGCGCTGGCGGCGAAGGTGCTTCCGGTGGGATAGAAGCCAACTTCAGAGGTCGTGTAACCGTTTAGGTCGCCGGAGAAATTGCCGTACGCCCAGCCGCCCAGCACGCGGCCGGAAACGGAGTACTTGGGCTGCAGGTAGAAGCGGTAGACAGGGCCAAAGAGCACGTTGTACATGCTGATCTGGGGCTTGGTGAAAGCGCCTGTGCAATAGGTCGTGATGCCGCAGAAAGTGGTTCCGATGTAGCCGCGGCCGTCGAGCGTGTATCCCAATCGCTCGGTGGAGAAGCGGGTCAGGCCCGTCTCCCATGCGTAAAAGGTCACGCGCTGCAGGGATGGGCCGGGCGTGAAGCGCAGATAGCCCATGTCGGCATAGGACTCCCACTTGTGGTCGTAGGCATCATGAATAGCGGTGGCGCGGCGCTGTTCGCGGCGCTGGCGGATGCGTGCCTGTACGGTCAATTGCCCCTGGGTTTCCCCGGCGGATTGTTGAGTGGAGCTTGTCTGATCTCCGGATTGGGTCTGCTCCGGTGTGGGGCTCGATGAAGAACTGCCTGAGCTTTGTGCGAATGCGGCTGGCATGGCCGGCAATGCGAACGCCAGCAAAAAGGCGAGACGGCGAAAAGATTGCATCGGTATCGGGATTCCTCCACGGGAGTACGAGAGCGCACCCAAATTGCCGGCACACTCCCCCCAATTGGTATTAAAACATCCTGGGGGGAGCTTGCGCCGCGGCTTGAGGTTTGGCTTGCTCTGTTTTGACGCGCAGAGGAGCGAAGCGATACCGACGCAGCTAAACAATCGCCTTCAGATCGGCCAGCAACTGGGCCTGATTGAAGCCGCTGGGCGAACCCTTGGCAGCCAGCCAGTCCTTGCTGAGGAGGGTGTGTGCCTCGTCGCAGTACTCATTCCAGAACGCCAGGGTCATGGTCTTGGGTTGACCCCAAGTGATGCAGGTAAAGCCGGTCTGGTCGTATTTGGGTACGTAGACGCAGTGTCCGCCCCAGCTGCCGGGCGCGGCATTGGCGCCGCCGTTCGGCACCACATCCCAGACGTTCTGATTTTGTGCCGTCAGCGGCAGCGACAGGCCGATGTAGACGCCACCAAAGAGGGCAATCGACTGGCGCACCTGGGTTAGGCTGGAGGGTTTCGGATCGACAAAGGCCGTAAGCGCATGGCCCGCGAAGCCCTGCTTCTTCCAATCGTTCAGAACGTCTAGCTCGATGCCGCCAGTGTCGGTGCTGGGGTCGCCGGGTTTGTAGCCGTCCCATTTTTCGTAATACTTTTCGATGGTCGCGTCAGGGATGGTGACTTCTTTGCCGACGTTCGCGGTCCATACTTGTACCGCGTGCCCGCAGCCGGCGATGGTGCAGTCGCCCAGGGTATCGTTCAGCATCACGCCCCAGGCGGTAATGCCCTTGGTCCAGTCGGCCGAAGGGGGTGGCGGAGGCAGGCCGGGCGTCAGGTAGTCGCCCAGCATCAGCGTACGGCTGTCGGTCTTGATGGCCTTGCGGCCGAGTTTCATCTTTGAAAAATCTGCCATGGGAGAGGTCCTTTCCTGCGCATGAAAATGCCGGAGACCTGAGGGAAGGAGGGAGATGCGAAAGCGATACGCCCTCAGTCTAGCTCCATTTCCGATTGCGCACCTGTTATTGTTGCGTAAACTGCCGAAATGATCTGCAAAATACCGCAAAATAAAATCAGGCACGGAAAGGGAGAAAAACCATGGTTCGCATCGTTTTCGGAATGATTTTGGCGTTAATTCTGGCTCCTTTGGCGCTGTTGGCGTGGTTTCACTGGGGGAACGTGCCAGTGGCCGTGGCCGATCCGCCGCTGCCCATGGAGAAGCAGATTACGCATGTGGCGCTCAATGCGCGCGTTGCCCGCGAGATGCCGGCGAACCCGCCCATTCAGGCCGACGAGATCAACCTCACGGCCGGGGCTGAGGTTTACCGCGACCAGTGCGCGGCCTGCCACGGATTCTATGGAAAGCCTTCGAGCTTTGGCTCGCATATGTATCCCAGCGCACCAGCGCTGTGGCAACAGCACAAGAACAGCGATGTGGTGGGGGTAAGCGACGACCCGCCGGGCGAAACCTTCTGGAAAGTGACGAATGGCATCCGCCTCACCGGCATGCCGGCCTTCAAAGAAACGCTCACAGAGATGCAGGCCTGGCAGGTAAGCGTGCTCCTGGCTAACGCCAATAAGCCCTTGCCTCCGGCGGCGCTTGCTATTGTGCGCGGCGAGCAGCCGGCAGCGCCGGCCACCGTCGCTCCGCCTGCGACCAAGAACTGAAGCGTGCGACCGTGGGTTCTGAAATGCCGCTGAAGGGCGGAAGGGAAGTCGAACCATGCGCATTCTCGAATTGCTGAAGAAAGGCTTTGGGTTCGTTTTGCTCAGTATGGGCGTTTCGCGGCCTGCACCAAAGCCCAAACCCGAGAGCAAACCCGCGCCCAAGGCCGAATCCGGGGAATAGACCACGCCCGGCGATAAGTTCGCGGCGGCTCTCCAGTTGTGGCGCAGTTTCCGGTTTGCCGTTCACTTGACCGGAACCCAAGAAAGCAGCTCCTGCGTGGTGGATTCGCGCATCAGCGATGTGGTAACACTGCCGGCAATGCTTGTTCAGTTCTCGTCTTTATAACGGGAAATCCTTTGTATGACCGCCCGCTCACGGGAGACTCCCTTTGGTCCGCCATCTCCGAGCAGAAGTGCTCAGCTTGTGCGATCGCTGGGAAGGATAATGGCTCTCCAGAAGGAGACGAAGGTGAAGATTCTCGTAACGGGCGGTACCGGCCATGTTGGGTCAGAAGTAGTGAAAGAACTTCAGAAACGCAAAGCGGATGTTCGCATCCTCGTTCGCAAGGCAGAAACGCCTCCTCTGGAAGGGGTTCAGTTTGTGGTAGGCGACCTGCTCGATCCAGTCTCTGTGGAGAAGGCGCTTGATGGTGTGGACAAGCTCTACCTGCTGAACGCAGTAACTCCCGATGAACTGACGCAAGGTCTCATCGCTTACGATCTGGCCAGGAAGTTGAAGCTGAAGCACATCGTTTATCACTCAGTCTTTCGCGTCGAGCACTTCAAGGATGTTCCGCATTTCGCCTCGAAACTGGCTATCGAAAGCGCCTTGCGAGAGTTCGATGTCCCGTTCACAATCATTCGTCCCAATTACTTCTTTCAGAATGATGCGTCGCTGAAAGATCCAATGACGAAGGCGGGAATCTACCCGATGCCCCTTGGAACGGTGGGCATCTCGGCGGTAGACATAAGAGATATTGCTGAGGCAGCAGCGATTGCTCTCACTTCCGACGGCCACTTTGGAAAAACTTACAACCTCAATGGTCCAGAGGTGCTAAGTGGTCCTAAAGTGGCGTGCATCTGGAGCGGGACGCTTGGCAAGGAAATCCGCTACCCCGGGGAAGATATGAACGCCTTTGAAGAGCAGATGCGAGAGCGGGCCCCTTCCTGGTCAGCGTTCGACATCCGCATGATGTTTCAGGGATATTTGGAGCGTGGTTTCGTAGCGGAACATGGAGATCTCGAGACGTTGACCGAATTACTTGGACATTCGCCGCGCCGATATGAAGATTTCGCCCGAGAGACCACGCTCGCGTGGCAGCAGAGCGAGGAGCTCGTACTGGTTTCTTAGCGCTGACCGGGCCATGAACGGTAAATCGTCATTTCACTCTCGCAGCGGACGCCGCCCACAAGGAGAACAACGCGCAACTCGAGAGTAGCGGCGCCATCATTTCCATCGTGCGATCCATTGTCAAGCGTGCTTGAGGAGAATCAGGGCGTGTCGATTTCATTGCCTGTTTCCGTCCGTATCGGCAGCGTGAGTGTGACCTCGCCTAGATCGGCGAGCGCCATCCGCAGCGTGTTGGGTTAGGAGGGGCTATGACTTCCAAGTGTCCTATTCCGGGATATTCGTTCGGTGAGGACTCGATACCTGCGTCCCCCGTATCTCTTGAAGAACTTCGCAAACTGGAGGCGGCGGCAGGTTGGAGTGATAACGACACTGTGTGGCTAGAGATCGCAGGAGAAACACTGATCCCGCGAGCTGAGGCCATCGTTGATAGCTGGCGATCGGTGATCGGCAGTCTGCCTCAACTCGCCGCATCCTTCGTGGGCCCGGATGGAAAGCCGGACGATCACTACAAATCCTCAATCAGACTTCGTTTTGTGCAATGGGTTTCCGACGTTTGTCTTCAGCCGCACGACCAGAAATGGTTGGACTATCAGGAAGAGATCGGTTTGCGGCATACGCCCGCAAAAAAGAATAGGACAGACAATGCGCAAACGCCCTCGGCGGTTCCTCAACGTTATCTACTGGCGTTTACCACAGTCGTCATAACCACGATAGGGGGCTTTCTCGCCCAGAGCGGTCGACCCAAGGAAGATCTTGTTCGCATGCAGGATGCCTGGACTCGCGCTGTCTTGCTTGCTGTCACCCTGTGGTCTCGCTCGTATGCGAAGGAGGATCTGTGGTAGATCAATCCCCATGGGGCCCTTCCTTCGAATAGGACAGGTCAGGTATCTGCTTGACTCAAGCAGATACCTAAATCAAAATCAGCAGAGTCGTGAAGAAGGAGCAAATCCATGGACGGCATTTCATCCATCTCAACGCCACCAACCTCAACGGTTCCGCTCGACGATCTCAACCGCACCCTGACCCTTGCCCAACCAGACAAGGACCAGAGCCTGCCTCACATCGGAATCGTGGGAGATACCTATACCTTGCTTGTGACGGGCGATGCCACCGCTGGACGCTTTTGTCTCATCGACATGTATGTTCCGCCTGGGGGCGGTCCTCCACCCCATCGCCACGATTTCGAAGAGACCTTCATCTTGCTGGAGGGTGAATTGGAGGCTACCTTCCGAGGCGCGAAATCTGTGATACGAGCAGGCCAAACAGTCAACATTCCGTCGAACGCACCCCACCAATTCCGTAATTCTTCCACAAAGCCGGCGCGCCTGTTGTGCATCTGCTCACCGGCCGGCCAGGAAGACTTCTTTCTTGAGGTCGGCACTCGCGTCGCGACTCGGACGACTCCACCTCCCGCGCTCGATGCGACAGCCCAGGCGGAGTTTAAAGCCAAATGCGAGGCACTCGCCGCAAAATATCGGACGGAGCTCCTTCAACACGCTTAGGCTAAGCTTCTTCTTCCGGTTGCGAGGAAGTGCTCGCGACCGCCTCAGGCTGGCAGCGGAAGTGGTGGCGCTCGATATGTGCCTTCTTCCGTTGGCGATAACAACCCGAGTCGCGATTCCGGCCCCGATTCGGCCCTGATTTGCGGGTTCCGGTTGGGTTGTCGCCAATCAGCAATCTGCACCATCACTGGCCCTCCGCCATCCACCGCACTCCTCGTACAATGGAAAAGGAAGTTCATTCCACCCAGCCGATGGCGGAAACAGAAGACAAGAAATCCAAACCGGTCACGAAACCCGGGACAAAACCCGGCCCGGGGGGACCCCGTCGCAAGCATGACGAGGATCCGGTCGGGAAAGTGTATGACGCCTACCTGATGCGGCGCCTGAGCCGCTTTGTGCGCCCGTATTGGCTACAGGCCGGCATCGCTTCCCTCGCGGTTTCGCTCAAATCGCTGTGCGACGTGGCCGGCCCCATCCTTGTGATGGTGGCCGTCGACCGCTATCTAGCGCCGGACGTGGCCGCACAGGATCCCTCGAACGCCGTAGCGCATTGGGTGGCGAATGCGAGCCCCCTCGCCCGCCTGCTTCCTGCCGGCTACGTACAGGGCATAACGCGTCTCGCCGCCATCTACCTTGTGATGCTGGTTTCGGCGTACCTCCTCCAGTTCGTCCAGGTTTACCTGATGCAGTGGATCGGCCAGAAGATCATGTTCGATCTGCGCCGCGATATTTTCCGCCATATGCAGCGCATGCACATCGGCTTCTTCGACGTGAATCCCGTGGGACGGCTGGTCACGCGCCTGACGTCCGACGTCGACGCGGTCAACGATATGTTCACCGACGGCGTGCTGGCGATTATCAACGACTTTTTCATGCTCACGATCATGGCCGCCGTCATGCTTGCCATCAGTTGGTGGCTGGCGTTGCTAGCCTTCGCTGTGCTGCCACTGATCTGGATCGTCACGCGCATTTTCCGTCTCCACGTGCGCGAAAGCTACCGCCGCGTGAGGACCGCCATCGCGCGGATCAATAGTTTCACGCAGGAAAACGTCTCGGGCATGAGCGTGGTCCAACTGTTCAACCGCGAAGAGCGCGCCTATAAGGACTTCGAAGCCGTAAACATGCAGCACATGATCGCTTTCAAGGACACGATCTTTGCCTACGCGCTCTATTACCCGGCCGTCGATTTCCTCTCCTCCGTCGCCATTGCGCTCGTCGTCTGGCGCGGGGGGTTTGGCGTTCTGCACCTGCCGCCTACGGTCACCATCGGCGTGCTCATTATGTTTACGCAGTTTTCGTTGCGTTTCTGGCGCCCCATCCAGGACCTGAGCGACAAGTACAACATCCTGCAGGCCGCCATGGCCGCTTGTGAGCGCATCTTCAAGCTCATGGATTCGGAGCCGGAGATTGTGAACCCCGTGACGCCTGTGGCCGGGGACGGATCGAATCGCATTGAGTTCCAGCACGTCTGGTTCACCTATCAAAAACTGACCGACGCGCAGAAGGCTGCGGTGGCGAAGGCTGCGGAAGGGTCGGCGGGCGGCGCGGAACTTGCGAGTCTGGAAGGCATCGAGTGGATTCTCAAAGACGTCTCCTTCACGATCGAGCCGGGGCAGACGATCGCGATTGTCGGTCACACCGGCGCGGGCAAAACCACGCTCACCAGCCTGATGATGCGCTTCTACGAGGTGACCGCTGGCCGCATCCTCATTGACGGCGTCGACCTGCGCGAACACGATTTGACGGCGCTGCGCCGGCACTTTGCCGTGGTGTTGCAGGATCCGTTTCTCTTCTCGGGCACCATCGGCGAAAACATTCGCCTTGGCAACGAAGAGATCACCGACGCCACCATGCGCCGCGCGGCGAGGGACGTCAATGTGCTCGACTTCATCGACGCTTTGCCTCATGGAT
>JBEKEP010000197.1:0-6976 GCA_050013775.1 Occallatibacter sp.
TTGTAAGGGCGAATCGTACCCAGGATGATTTCTCATCCATGCCCTCACCTCCTTTGCGTTAGCACGGCCCGCAGGTCGCTGCATACGGCCTGCGGACCGACAGCCCGATCTTCCGGGCTGATCTTTCTGCTGCCGCTTCCCACGCGCATAGAAGGCGCACCTATTCTAAACAGGTAAATCATTCGCCAAACTGTGATCTGGATTACGCCAGTGCTGGGGAGTTGCTCGTTTGGCGCTTCGCTTTCCGCCGGGCGCCGCTGGTCCGGATGGTCGGACCTTGGCGCAGGCGGGGGTCGGGAGACCCCCGCTACAGCCGGTCGGGAGACCGGCGGTACTGGTTCTTGCGACGGGTGAGCGATGCCGGTCAGCGCTCCCAGAAGTGCGGCGGCTCGATGCCGAGGGCGCGCAGGTACACAAATCCCTGGCCGCGGTGATGGATTTCGTTGTCGATGGCGTATTGAATCATTGCGATTCCCGGCATCGTCCACTGGCCGAAGGCCGTATCGACTTCTGCGAAGCGGTGCGGCGGAATGGTGGGGAACTTCGCGTCGAGTTCTTTTGTCTGCTGATCCCAGAGGGCAAGAATTTCGCTCTTTGAGACGGGCTTGGGGCCGTCACCGTACTTAACCCACTTGCCTGTGGCCACGCCATCGACGATGGGCACAGCCATGCCAATGAACTCCGTGGCCATCGCCGCGAAGGGCCGCATTTCACCTAGCGAGAAATTGAAGAGATCGTCATCAGGGAAAGCTTCAATGGTGCGGCGGGTCAGCGCGCGGTGGCCCTGCCAGTTCTTGAGCAGATCTTCGGCGGAGATCACGCTCACGGTTGCTGTCGCGGTTGTCATATCAAACCTCCATGTGGCCCTTCAGGGCTCATCCTTGAAAGTATCCCCAATTCCCGACAGAATCTGTCGTAAATTGAATGGAGGATAAAAATTCACATGTATGACCCGATCATGCGCGTGCTGACCGTCCTGGAGGTGCTGCAGGCGCGCGACCATGTGACCGGAGCGGAGCTGGCGGAGCGGCTTGAAGTGGACCTCCGCACCGTGCAGCGCTACATCGTGCGCCTCAAGGATCTGAAGATTCCGGTCGAATCATCGCGGGGTGTGGGCGGCGCGTATCGATTGCGGCCCGGCTATCGGCTGCCTCCGCTGCTGCTCACCAATGAGGAAGCATTTGCGCTCTCACTGGGGTTGCATTCGCTGCGCCAGGTGGGCCTTTCGGCATTTGCCCCGGCCACCGAAGGTGCGCTGAAAAAACTGCAGCGCGTGCTGCCCGAAACGCTGCGCGAGAGCATCCGGACGGTCGAGGACGTGGTTGCCATCGAGCCCGGCCCATGGGTTGTGACCACTTCGGTGGAGTGCCTGATCCGCGCCGCGTCAGCCATCCGGACCGGCAAGCGCATCCGCTTTGACTATCGGTCGCATGATGGAAACGCCACGCGCCGCCACATCGAACCCTACGCGGTGGTGCACACCGACGGGCGCTGGTATTTGATCGGCCACTGCCTCACGCGACGCGCTCTGCGCACGTTCCGCCTGGATCGCGTGTCGAACCTTGAGTCCGGCGCCGGAAGCTTTCGCCGGCCCGCCGGATTCGATGCGCGGCAGCACTTGCGTGCCAGCATGCCGTTCGTCCAGTCGCAATATCAAATTGATGTGTGGATCGATATGCCGATCGAAGAGGCGAGGCAGAACTTTGCGCCGTGGCGAGTTGCCACCGAGGAGAAGGACGGCGGCACACAGGTGCGCTGCGGGCGCGACCGGCTGGAGATGATTGCCGCCATGCTGCTGAGCATGGGCCGGCGCATTGTGGTCCACAGCCCCCAGGAGCTAAGGAAGACATTCCGGGAGTTGGCGCAGCGGGCGCTAAAGGCGGCGGAAAAGCCGCAAGGAGCGCGAACTGCCAAACTTGCAGTCTGAAATCCTAATGCTCGCCCTTTAAGCCAAAGGCCGTCCGCCACCGCGGACGGCCTTTGGCTTTAGACCCCCATTTACCCCTTTTTCATACCCCCTGACCGCCCATAAGCCCCTGCCAAACCGTCGCGAAATCGTCTATACTCAAGGTTCCCCGGAGCGTCTATGGCCTTCCCTGCACACGTATTAAGGCTTATCGTTGCATCGTCCGGTAACGCCTCGGAAGAGTTGGATATTGTGTTCGAAGAGTCGTGCCGGTGGAACGACGCATACTCCGGTACCCGGCGGCTCATGTTGCATCCCGTCCGGTCCTTGTCGCAGCAGTCTGGCGCTGGAACGCAGATTGTACCCAATCGCCAACTGTCTGAAGATGCCGACATTCTAATCGGCATCTTCGGCACGGGTGGCGGTACGCAGCTCGAGGATTCCGGCGCGGTCGAGGCCGTCAAGCGCCATGTCAGTGCGGGCAAATCCGCAGCCGTCTTCTTTTTCGATCCTCTGGCGCTGGTCGGACAAACCGATCTCTGGCACGACGAGGCTTTGCAGTCCTTCAAGGACGAATGCAGCGCCGGCGCAATTTCGGCCTACTATAGCAGCATGGATACATTTCGCGTCGCCTTCCGCAAGCATCTGGCCCGCGAACTCGACCACTTGCGCTACGTCTGGCTCCCGGAACCTGTGCCTCCCGCGCACAAGGTGGAACCCGGACTCTCTGCCGAGGCTTCGCGGATGCTCGCCGCCGCAGCCGCATCGCAAGGCGTCATCAACTTGGCTCTCACGCTTGGCCACGAGGTGATCCAGGCAGGACGCGTAACTTTGAGCGACGGCACGCCGAGAAAGACCGCGTTGCTGAAAGATGCTTTGCGGGAGTTGGTGAATCTCGGCCTCATGGAGCCGGATGCGACAAGACCCGGTCTCTATCGGCTCACTGGCTCAGGCTACCGGGCTGCCGACAAGCTCATTGAAGAACAAAAGACGCATGCTGAAGCGGAACTCAAGCCCAGGCCCGCGTCCACGCCCAAAGTTCAGCCCTTCGAACACGCCTCCTACCGGCCCGCGCGCCACTGATCTTCCGGCGCGGGTGAATCCAATTCGCGGCCGTTCCAGGTGCGCTTTAGACGCCCCGCGTGGCCGATGAGTTTCATCGCAAAACCCTTATTTAACGGCGTTTCTCGTGCTCACAATTCGTGACAATTCTCTACGCAACTCCCCCACCACGCCCGTGTCTACACACGCAGCGGCCGGTCAGCACCAAGACAGCCACAAGGAGAATTGAATCGATGAACGCGATACACACTGCAAAAAAGACTACCTTCATTTTAGGCGCGCTGCTCTCCGCGGGCCTGGTGTTCGCACAGGCGCCCGCAACCAACCAAACTCCCGCTGCCAATGCGCCGCAAGCCACGCCCGCGCAGCCCGGCAACTTCCACCGCAACTTTGACCCGAACCGGCAAGCCTCGCATCTGGGCAAGCGGCTGGGCTTGAGCGACGATCAGGTAGCGCAGATCAAGCCAATCCTTGCCGATCGCTTCCAGCAGATGCAGAACCTTCGCGCGGACACATCGCTCTCTCAGCAGGATCGCCACGCCAAGGTCCGGGCCCTGATGCAGGATTCGAACGGAAAAATCGAAGCCGTCATGAGCGACACGCAGAAGCAGCACTTCGAGCAGATGTTGGCACAGCGCCGCGCGCACCAGCGCCGTCGGGCCCCAGCTGCATCGCAACCGCAAGCGTAAGAATTGTTTCGATTGTTATCGGCGGGAGTACCCAGGTCTCTGAACAGAGACCTGGGTATGCTGATTTCTCTGATCCCTACTGGAGCTTCTCGTCCTTCTCCACCACAAGCGTCGTGCTCATCAGGCGCATGTCAATCGGCAATCCACCGACCGAAGGGGCAACACTGCGCGTGATGGTTTCGAAGTTGCTCACCATTTTGGCATCGTTCCAGGCGCCGTCAACGACCACGAAGGCCAGCACCGTGCTGTCGGTGTGCTTCTTCAAGAAAACGTTGGCGCCCCTGCCTGTGAAGAAACCAATCGACTGCAACTTCTGGGCGAGTGCCTGCCCATCGGCAAGCGTAGAGTAGCCTTCGTAATACACCGCGTCGCCACCGGTCAATTGGACCACGCCCACGATCCCTGTCTTTTGGACCTCTTCCTTGGTGTCCACCAGTTGCACTGTCACCGGAAGGCCGCCCACCGTACTGGCCACTTCCCGCCCGAGCTCCTCGAACTGTCCCATCATCCCCTTCTGGTTCCAGACACCATCTCCGACCACAAACGAAATCGTGGTGCCGTTAGCGCCGATGTTCAACAATACGGACACGCCGCGGTCGGTAAAATATCCGTCGGACTTGAGCTCATTGCCCAGCGCCGTGGCCTGGGCCTCCGTGGCAGTACCGGAGAAGATCACCTCGTCCTTGGTTCCGATCGTGACTGTGGAACTCTGCGCCGGCGGCTGGCCCGTCTGCGGGCCTGTCTGCGGCCCAGTCTGTGGGCCTGTCTGTGACCCAGTTTGCGCGCCTGTCTGCGTGCCAGGCTGTGTGTCTGTCTGGGCGGTGATCGTCTCGTCCTTTTCCACCGTCTGCGTGTTGGTCACCAGGTGCATGTCGACTGGCAATCCGCCCACACTCGCAGCAACGTCCCGCGTGAGCGTTTCAAAATCGCTCACCATCGTCGGATTGTTCCACACGCCGTCCTTGACCACAAACGAAATGATGGTGTTGGCGCCTATTTGCTTGCGCAGCAGCACCGACACTCCGGTGTCCTGGAAATAGTCGTCGGCCTTGAGCGCATTGCCCAGTGCCGTGGCCTGGGCCTCCGTGGACAAACCGGAATAGATCACCTCGTCCTTGGTTCCGATGATCACCGTGCTGCTTCTCTTGAAGTAGTACCAGAGACCGAAACCCACCGCAGCAAGAAGGACCAGAATCGCAATATTACGCGTGCCGGAGCTTTTAGGGGCCGGCTGCGCCATCGGTGGAAATGCTCCGTACCCAGGTGGCGGCGGATACGCTGGTGGCACTGGCGGAGGCGCATATTGCACCGGCGCTGGCGGCACCGGAGGAGGCGCATATTGTGCAGGCGCTGGCGGCGGTACATACGGCGCTGGTGCTGGCGGCGGGGCGGCTTGCGGAGTTGGAGCCGCTGCGGCCGCCGGAACGGTTTGCGCGTCGCCCGCGGCTTGCATGGCTGCACCGCAATTCTTGCAGAATTTGCTATCCGAAACGGACTGTGTGCCACAAGAGGGGCAAAACATTGCGACTCTCCGATCTTGAAACGGCGTTCAGGGGATTCTCTGCAAAGTATCACTCCCCAACGGCAAAGTAAAGCCTTTCGGAGTGTGCATTTTTCGGGAATTTTTATAAGAGATTTGGCATTGAATGAGGCGGAACGCCGGGTCAGACTTTCACCTTCAGCCCACCTGGCTCACCTTCACGTGCAGCGCCGCAAAATCCACTGTCCCCAGGCCGCGCGCCGCCGCCATCGCCAGGTACGGCAACTTCTCCGCGTCAAGATTCCAGTACGCCTTGGCCACATACGCGTCGATTGCCACGGGATCGGTCCCAGCCACCAGCGTCTTTTTCAGCGCCACGTCCTCGGGATTTCCGCCCGTCGGCCCGTTGCGCAGCAACACGCGGTAGCAGTCCATGAAGGTAAGCGTGGGCAGCATAAAATTCGCCAGATCCACCAGGCTTTGGTGAATCTGCTGGTGCAGCCGGTTGCGCTCCCCGCCCAGAATCCCATACCAGTTCTTCATGCCCAACGTTGCTCCCGTCAGGGCATGATGTTTCGCGATAGGCAGGTTGATCACCTTGTCCGCTTCGAGAAATGGTGTGAAGACGAGCCAATTCTTCAGAACTACGCCACCCACATCCACTTCACGAAAATGGTCGGGATCGGGCAAAATCACCTCTGCGCCTTCGGCTCGCGCCGCGGCCTGGATCCCCGAGCGCTGGAAGCATCGCTGCGCCTCGTTGCAGCTCACGTCGGTCACGATCACGCGCCGCGCTCCCGCCTGCCAGCATTGCCGGACGACTTCCGCAACAAGGTCCGGATTGGTGTTCGCCGCCTGTTCCGGCGTCCGGTCCCAGGCAATGTTCGGCTTCAGCACCACCACGTCCTGCTTGCGGATGAACCGGCTCATTCCGCCAAGATTCGCAATAGCCAGCGCGGCCAGCGCTCGCGGCTCGCCGCCTTGCACAACGGTGATCTGCGGCCACTGTGGATCTGCGGCAACGCGGTGATCGCGCCGCGCCTGCGCGGCCTGCTCGGCAACAGGCCGGCTGCTGCGCTCGCTCAGCCAAACGGCTGCGCCCGCAACGCCCGCGGCCGCGCCGCCCACGCGCAACAGTTGCAGCATAGCTTCGCGCCGCGTCATGCCCGGCACGTGGTTCTGCGCGCCTGCATCGAGCTTTACGATTCTGTCTCCTTTATTCGCCATGCCGATTCCTCATCACACTTCCACAAGCCGGATGCGCGCCGGATCATTCGTTCCCAGCCGATGCGCCGCATCGGCCGCCACGGCAATGTAATCGGGCCTGCGTCCCGCTGCCTCAAGCGTTGGCACTCCCGCTTCCGCGCGCTTGCGCTCGATCATCTGCCACGCCGTGTGATCCAACGCTACGCGGTCCTCGCCCACCACCAGCGCATTCGGATACCACAGCCGCTCGGGATGGAACTCCGGCCCGCCGTCGTACACCGACGAAATCGCATCGCCGATCGTGAACCAAACCTTCTCGCGTACCGCCGGAATCGCATTCACATCGGCCACGCCGGGATTGCAGTTGTTCGGGTGCAGTAGAAACGGCCGGTCGACCACCCCGTACATGTTTTTCATGGAGAACGTGATGCCCGACATTTGGTGATCTTTGAGAATAGGCAGATTGATCACCATGGCGCACTCACGCGTGAGAATCTTCGCCAAACGAACCTGCACCGGGCCGCAATGCACCGGCGCATCTTCGTAGCCGCCTACGTCGTTGCCGTAGCAGCGGACGCGGCTGGCATCGGTGTTCACCGTCATACCGCAGGCTTGAAGGCTGCGCGCGTCGCG
>JBEKEP010000198.1:0-6909 GCA_050013775.1 Occallatibacter sp.
CGCCCCAAGAGCGCGCTCATGCCGGCCATGCCGGCAAGCTGATTAAACCTACGCCGATTCACATTTTCTCCTGCAGCTTAAGTCTATTCCGTACATGCAATGAGGCCGCCCAACTGCGAGCGGCCTCAAGGTACTGCACTGCATCAAGAACAGCGGTTCAATCTAGAACACGTACTTCCCTGAGAGCTGGAAGAAGCGCGCATCGATCGTGAGGTTTTGGTTGGAGCCCGTCCCGGTAATCTGCACCACGTTGGCGCCGATATCCGTGTTGGTGCTGCCGGGGTTGCCGAGGCTCGGGTGGTTGAGGAGATTGAAAGCGTCGGCGCGGAACTCCAGGTACTGCTCATGCCAAGTCCTGAAGTCCTTGAACATCGAGGCGTTCAGCTTCCAGTTGCCCGGCCCGGAAACGCTGTTCTTGGGGCCGCCGAAGAAAGGCGCAACAGCCGGGTAGCCGGTAACGTACGGGACGGGAGTCCCGGCAGTCGCCCCGGTCGCAGTGGTGGTGCAACCCAACCCATCGCAAAGCGAGTTATCGACGCCAACCGGCCCCGAAGCATAGCTGAAAGTGCCGGTTTGGTAAGGCGCCAGAAGCGCAGCGGAGGCTGCGTTGTTCGAACTGCCGACGGCAAGCGGGTCGGCAAAAGCGCACGGATTAAACCAGCGCTGCCTTGTTTTGGTCTGAGCCGCGCAAACGTTCGCGGCCGTATTCGACGCTGCCGCTGTGGTCATGCCGCTGGTGGTCAGCGGGCCATTGTAATTAGCCGGAGGCTGCAGGTTGTTTGAGTATGCATTGGCGACTTTAATGGCGCTGTTGCTCTCGCCACCATTGGCATTTCCGAAGCCCGAGTTTCTACTGATCGAGACCGTGAACGGCTGGCCGGTTTGGCCCCACCACTCCATGTCGGACTTCCATCCGCCAACGATGCGGTCCAGGATGCCAGGATGGTTGGCGAATTGCCGGCCAACTCCGAACGGCAGGTCGTAATCAACATTGACCACGGCGCGCTGCCGGATATCGTAGCCGGACTGGCCCCATTCCGTATTGATGGGGATGAGATAGGACTGCTTGTAAGCACCGTAGTCGCCGCCCAGGAGGTCGATCGTGTTATCGAACGCGTG
Organism: Occallatibacter sp.; assembly: GCA_050013775.1. Taxonomy (GTDB): domain Bacteria; phylum Acidobacteriota; class Terriglobia; order Terriglobales; family Acidobacteriaceae; genus Telmatobacter. The sequence continues at coordinate 1,120 of JBEKEP010000198.1, forward strand.
CGCCCAGGTATAGGTGCCCAGGAAGCTCAGGCCATGGCCATAGTGCTTCTGCACCGTAGCTTGCAGCGAGTTATAGGAGCTTCGGCCTGTCCACCCCATCCATTGGGACCCGGCGAAATGCGGGAAGGGCGTGAACCCGTTGCCCGACTCGCCGCCAATCGTAACGGCCAGCGGCTGGTCGGGGTTGTTGTAGAGGGTCACCAGGTGTCGTCCCACGCTGCCAACGTAGTTCACCGTTGCCGTCGTCCCTTCCCAGAAAGCGCGTTGCACGCTCAGGTTGTAGTTCATGGTGTACGGCATGTGCATGCTCGGATTCGGTCCCGTCCCCGCTTCCTGGATATTCGGGAAAGTGGCGAAGTGCTCGATTCCGCCCGACGCCAGGAACCCTCCGAAACCGTTCTCGAGCGTGTTGTTGAAGGCATATTGCGATCCGCAGTAGGTTCCCTGCGAGCATGAAGGCAAACTCGCCAGGTTTGCGGTCATGTAGTAAGGCGGGTTCTGGGTGAGGGCCGAACCGCCGCCCGGCTCAAAGCCGCCCATGAAGACGCCAAATCCCATGCGAACGACCGTTTTATTGTCGATCTGGTAAGAGCCGCCAACGCGCGGCGAATAGTTGATCACCGGGTAGCTCACGAGGTGCCGGTTTGAATCGTAAGTCACCGTCACGTTATCCGCGTTGAGTAGCGCGATGAGGTTCGGATCGAGCTTGATGCCCATTTGGCTTGCCGGAATCAATAACTTGGCCGTCCCGGTCCCGCCGTTGGAGGTCATCGTTTCGTTTTCCTGCACAAAATTCGCCCACTGGTCGGACTGTTCCAATTTGGGTGTGAAGTGCTCCAAGCGGAACCCAAGGTTCAGGGTGAACTTTTGCGTCAGCTTCCAGTCGTCCTGGATAAAGCCAGCCATGTATTGGTGGACATAGTGGTTCACAACATAGCTGCTGATGCTGCCGCTGGCCATGTTGTCGGTCCCGGTATACCCGCCGCCAATTGCTGTTCCAAGAGCGAGGAAGTCCGCGCCTGCATATCCACCGGGGCCGCCTAATCCTGTCACGCCGGTATAGGTGCTCGCATACCCGTAGGATCCGCGCGGGGTCCCGGCCGCTGTGCTGTAAAAGCGCATCGGCATCGCCTGGAAACCCATCTTCAGCGAGTGGTTGCCGAAGATTTTCGTCACGTTGTCGAGAATCTGGTAATTGTTCTGGCCTTCATGGGCCGGATCGTTGCCGTGAGCTCCAAAGGCTTGCCAACTGGTGGATATCGCGGGCAGGCCGCCATTCTGCGGACCCGCGTTGAACGGGACACCGTTCAATCCGTAGTTAGCCGAGATGTTGACGTTATCGTTGTATTGCAGGTTCTGGTCGTTGCCCCAGTTGAAGGCGAAACGGAATTCGTTGATCAGCGTGGACGAGAAGGTGTGCGTCTCGCCGAACATGTAGTTCGAACTCAAATAACTCTGTGTGTGGCCTTGGTTGCTGCCGATGCCGTCGAGGATCGGGCCCAGGGGCGCAACAAAAACGTTCATGATGTGCTGGTAGTCGACGCGGAAAGTCGCCAGGTCCTTGGAACTGATGTTCCAGTCGAGTTTTCCATCCCAATTGATCGGATCCGAGTCCTCGTTCAAGTCCACCTGGTAGTTGCTGTTGGTCGCTCCCATATCCGTATCGCTGGTAGCATTGCAGCCGGTCGTCGTACTCCATCCGCCATTCTTTTGCCCATAATTAGCTGTGCCGGCAGGAGAGTAGTTGGGGCAGGGGAAGGCCTGAATCAGTTTCTGGGCGACGGTATCGAGTTGAGCCGGGCTGAAGACGTTCTGGCCGGCGGCGAACGTATACCCGTCCTCGGTATACTGGCTTGGGCCGTACTGCTGCAGCGTGCCCGTCGGCCCTGCCGATACTACGTTGCTGGCGCACTTGTAGCTGCCGGTATTGGTGTTAGGCACGTACAGCACCGTGGGGCAGGAGCCCTGCGTCAACGCCGGATTCAGAAGTTCGCTGAAGTCGCCCTGCCGCATGCGCGGCGTGGGCACGGTATAAGTGCTCGGATTCGCTCCGACTACGTAGCGCGCATCCTGGATGTCGCCAAAGAAAAACAGTTTGTTCTTGATGATAGGGCCGCCCAGGGTAGCGCCAAATTGATTCATGTGGAACACCGCCGGCGTCGAGCCTGGGGCTTGAGTCCAAACCAGTGCGTCGAGTTTCGTATTTCTGTTGTATTCCCAGAGATCCCCATGAATCGCGTTGGTGCCTGACTTCGTGGTGGCGTTGATTACCGCGCCGTGCCCGCGACCGATCTCCGCGCTGTAGTTGCTGGTTTCCATCTTGAACTCGTCGATGGCATCCGGCGGAGGCGCGATGCTGTAGGTCGACCCGTTGATGTAGTCGCTGTTCATGGTATTGTTGTCGGCGCCGTCCAGCATGTAATTGTTCTGCTCTTCATGCTGGCCGTTGGACGAAAAATCACCGTTGCCCGAGCCGCGGCCCACGAAAGGCGTTGAGCCCGGGGCCTCCTGGGCGATAAAAATCCAGTTGCGGTTCGCGAGCGGCGCGTCGTTCAGGAATTTCGTGTCCACGTCCACGGCCGTTTCCGCAGTCTGCGTCTGCATGATCGGCGCCACAGATGTTACCGTGACCGTCTCCGATGTTTTGCCGGGCTTGAGAGCCAACGGAATGTTCAGGCGGTCTTGCACGTGCACCACGATGTTCTGCTCAACCGTGGTTTCAAAGTTCGCTGCGGATGCACTGACCGTATAGGTCCCGGTCTTGATCGGACCAAAGAAGTAGTTACCGCTGGCGTTGGACTTGGACTTCAGCATCAGACCGGTGTCGACGTTCGTCAGCGTCACGTCGGCGTTCGGAATGACCGCGCCCGTCGAGTCCGTTACCACGCCAATAATGGCGCCCTGGTCCGCCTCTTGGGCGGATGTCCGGACCGCGAATAGAGCCATCAGGGCGATGCCCAGAACGGCCAGACCACGGCCAAACCAGCTTGCCCAACGTAGATTTTGGGGTTGACTGCGCGCAACGCGCACGAGCTTTCTTGTAGTCACTTGGCGATTGCTTGCAATTGATTGCTCAAACATGCGGGACTCCTCCTTGATTCAGTGGGACGAATTGATCCCTTTTTCGCGCCCGCCGGAATCCTATGCAAACGCTCTTATCTTTGTCAAGGAATTTTTGAGAAACCGGTATTTGTCTTTGATAGTATTGATAATAAAAGACTTATTTTACAACAAAACAGCACTGGCGATACTGATCTAAGTGAGCGGTTCCTATGGTTTATTCGTCACTCGCCCATCCCGCGCCGCGCTGAAGGATTCACTTTAACTTACTTATAATGAACATTTTATGGCAACTCACGCGAATCTGTTCCTTTTCGTCTTGACGGCGAAGGCGCCAACAATGTAAGGTCTTTGCGACCAGGTTGTGAGACCGGTTGCTGACGGATTTCGCCTTCGGCGCCTTTAAGTTAGTTGACCGAGCGGCCGGACACAAGCTAAACGGAGAGACAGATGAGCACGTCCATAGCAGTAAACACAGCAACCCGGCAGGCTTTGGAAGCCGGCGAAGGTATTCTCAGGCTCGCACCTACATGGGTGCCGCGGGTCTATACGCAACCCGGCCGCAGGCTCAAACTCGATGCGCGTGATCTGTATGCCTACGGCGCGCACCGCGGCGGCATCGATGAACGCTGGTTCGCTTCCACTACCCCAGCCATGAACGACAACCGCACACCCGACGAGGGCCTGAGCTTTGTATTCTCAGAGAGCCAGCGCTTCACATTAAAGGAAGCGGTGGAGGCCGAGGGGGAGCGGCTTGTTGGCAAGGCGATCTGGGAGAAGTACCATCGCTGGCCCGTCTATAGCAAGTTCTTCGACAATATGGGCCCCATCATGCACCATCTTCATCAAAGCGACGAGCAGGCCCAACTCGTGGGGCGTCAAGGCAAACCGGAAGGCTATTATTTTCCTCCGCAACAGAATGCAACTGACGGCAATTTTCCTCATACATACTTCGGGCTGGAACCGGGCACAACGCGTGAGCAGATCCGCACCTGCCTTGAGGCTTGGGACACAGGCGACAACGGAATTCTGGACTACTCGAAGGCCTACCGGCTCAAGCCCGGCACGGGATGGCTGGTGCCGCCGCGGATTCTGCATGCGCCGGGCTCCTTGCTGACCTATGAACCGCAGTGGGGTAGCGATGTGCTGGCCATGTTCCAGTCGATGGTGGAAGCGCGGCCGGTGCCTCGCAGCCTGCTCACCCAGGACGTTCCAGAGGACAAGCACTGGGACTTCGATTTCCTGGCTGATCTGGTCGACTACCCGGCCAACCTCGTCGATGATTTCAAGAACCAACATTACCTGGAGCCGATCCCCGTGACCGATACCGCCAGCGAGGGCTATGTCGATCGCTGGATCGTTTACGGAACCATCGCTGGCGCACAGAAGTTCAGCGCCCGCGAACTCACCGTCGAACCGGGAGCGCGCTGCACCCTCCGCGACCCCGGTGCCAGCGGCGTCATCGTCACTCAGGGCCACGGGCGCATCGGCAAGCTCGATGTGGACTGCCCCTCCATCATCCGGTTCGGGCAGTTGACCCAGGACGAGGTGTTCATTTCACACGAAGCAGCCGCAGCGGGCGTGACCTTTGAGAACCACTCCAAGACGGACCCTCTGGTGACGCTGCGTTACTTTGGGCCCGACGTGCACGCTAAGATGCCCGCCGTAGGAGATCATGCGCGGCTCTAAGTTCCTTGCCGCTTGATCCTGCACCGTCATTGGGTGCCCCGGGTCTCGCATTTGAGACCCGGGAAACTCGGCACTCTTTAGGAGGACGCAACCATGCGTCAGCAACATTTTGAAGAAAGCAACAGCAAGATTCAGGATCGCTTCCGCGAGTTGAAACCTGACCAGCTCAAAACGCGGCTCAAACTTTCCTGGAGCAACTGGGGATTCGGCAGAGAGTCGCTGGCAGAGTCGGCCGCGCGGCTTGCCAAGTCTAAGGTTCCTTATATCGAACTGCACGGCAACCACTACGGTCCCAGCCTCGGCTACCAAGTGGACGAGACGCTGAAGATTCTCGGCGATCACGGCCTCAACGTCTCCGGCGTATGCGGCATGTTTTCCGCCGACAACGACCTGGCGTGCAACCGCGCCGTATGCCGTCAGGCTTCTCTGGATTATCTCGACCGCGAAGTTCCCTTCACGTGCGCCGTGGGAGGCAGCTATCTACTTGTCGTGCCAGGTGCCGTCGGACGGCCCAAGGCCTACGATGACGTCGAATTCGAGCGCTCGGCTGAGACGCTTGCCATGCGCGGCGATCTGTTCGTCAAGCATGGCATCAAGGCCACCATCGAGCCCATCCGTTCCGCCGAGGTAAGCCTGGTGCATACCATTGCCGACGCCAAGCGGTATCTCGCGCAGGTTAATCATCCCGGCATAGGCCACATCAACGGCGATGTTTACCACATGCAGTCGGAAGAGCGGCACATCGGCGACGCCATTCTCGATGCCGGCGACCAGCTGGTGAATTTGCATATGGCCGACAGCAACCGCTGTGCCATGGGCGAAGGATCGATGGACCTGGCAACCATCATCCGCGCTCTTTATGTCATCGGGTTCAACCAAGGCGACCGATTCGTAACCTTCGAGCCCCTCGGCCCCGGAGGCGATCCCTACCCCGCAATGCACGGCAAGCCCAACAAACCCAAATTGGATGCCTTGGTCGAAACTAGCATTCGCTATTTTCGCGAATGTGAGGACTTGGTGCTCTCGGAGTAGAGCGCAGTG
>JBEKEP010000199.1:0-6860 GCA_050013775.1 Occallatibacter sp.
AGGTTTCAGGATTGAGAAACCTGAATTCTGACATGTTGAACGCCTGCAACGCGCCCAAAAAGGCGAACAACAGCAAGACCCCGCCTGCCAGCAGGAACATCGAGCGCCGCCGTGGGTCGCCGAGAAATGGCATGCGGCGATTATAGAAGGAACTGGGTGCAGCGAGTAGAGAACGGCAGAGAGGAAGCGCCGCTGCGCAGCTTCCTACCTCCAGATGACGAACTTCAGCCAGCCCTCCCAGACGTCCGCCCATGCGTGGGCAATCATGTTGGCGCGCAGGTTCTTGCGCCATGCGGCGAGTGCGCCATAGAGAACACCAAGGACGCTGATCACGATGACGTTTCGCCAACCCTGATATCCGTGCGCGATGCCGAAAACCAGGGCCTGCAGAAGGATGGCCCAGGCCACTTTGCCCGTGAGCGCTTGAAATTGCCGCTGCAGGTAGCCGCGGAATGCCATCTCTTCGCAGATGCCCGCAGTGATGCACGTCGCAATCCAGACGAGAACCTCGGCGAGGCTTTGCGGCAGGAGACTATCGACCGTCTTTGCGCTGCCTGATCCCAACAGCAAATGAACGCCGTAGGCTGCACCTTCCCACACGGCCCAGAAAGGCAGCATTACGGCGAGGTCGGAAAAAACCTCACGCCAGCACGTCCAGCGTCCGCCCGCTAGGTCCCACAGGTTACCGCCATGCCGGTGCACGCCCGCCCAGCAGAAATACAAAAGCGCCCAGTCCATCACGAGAGCTGTGAGATAGATCTGGATGGCGTGGCTGTGGCTTGCGAGTTCCCCAGACCCTGCACCGCTGCCGCCGCCTGCTCCCTGCTGGTAGAGTCCCAGGACCAACAGCGCGGCCATGATGGCGAGAAAGCCAGCCAAGTGCTTCCAGGAAGCTATCGGTTCAGACTTAGGAGGTCTGGTGGGGAACGTGCAGTTTACTTGCATTGCGTTTTTCCTTTCCGATCACCCGGCGGCGACGGCTTGCTTCCATTTTGCGCAGCGCCGTCAGCGTCTCTTCTGTCCACCGTACATGCGCTTCCAGTTCCATTTGCCCGAATCGCGCCGCCATCCGCCAGTACGGCACATCGGGGTAGCGCCCCATCTGCGACAGAAGCTCGCGCTCTATTTGCCTGAACTTTTCTAGATACGCTTTGTTGCTCTGCGCCATGCGCTCCACATAACCGATCACCGTCTTCGGACCCGCCTGCGTGCCGAAAAACAGCTTCAGCAGCAATTCATTCCGCGGCACTTCGGGCTGCGGCTCCACGGCAAGCCACTTTTCCAGGTGCGCTCTCCCGCGCGGCGTAATGGAGTAGACCTGGCGATCGGGCTTGCCTTTCTGCTTTTCAGCCTTCGCGGTCACCATCCCCGCGGCGGCCAGCTTCTTCAGGTTGGGATAAATCTGGCCGTAACTCTCATTCCAGAAGAAGCCGATGGATGCCCGGATGGACTGTCCCAGGTCGTAGCCCGACATGGGTTCCACGGTCAAGAGCCCCAACAACACTTCCCGGCTCGAGCTGGAGCGGCGCGCCATAGTTCTATTAGATATATGCCTATTAGATAATCATGTCAACAAGAATAGATCCGATGCCGCTCGGCAACCCTCTCGTTCGCCGCCGCCGCTCAGATTTGTGAGCAGTCCAGCGGGCTCAGCGTCAGGTTGCTGATGTTCATCACGATGGGATCGAAGGCGAACCGCGGATCGGCCGACAGTTTCTTCCACGCCGGATCGTTGCGGAACACGTCCCACTTCGCCTCGAGCTCCGTCATATCGCCAAAGCTCAGCATGTAGGTCAAGCTGGGCATGCGCGAGCCCACCAGCGTGTCGCCGAAAAACACCGGATGAAAGCCCGCGGCCCTGAAGATTTCGAACTCGCCGGAGTGGAACATTTCCACTTTACGAACGTGCTCGCCATTCGACGGGCTCTCGTATGTGCGCAGCTGGAAGATGCGCTTGCCCTTGCTTGCCGCAGCAGCCGGCGGCGTTAACTTCGGCCAGCCTTCAAACGCAGCCAGCAGCCACGACTCCACCCGCTCGAACGCCGGCGCTCCCGCCGTGGCATTCCAGAAGGGCGCGGCCGCCTGCAAGAACGCCTCATCGCGAGCCAGCCGCAGATCCAGCTCGGCGAGGATCTCCACGCTAGTCCCGGGAATCAGCAGATAGTAGGCCGGCGTCTCCGGGCCAAAGTCGAGCTTGAGGGCGCCAACCGGCCCCAGCCCCATGCGCGACAGTGCCGGAATCAGAGCCCCGGCGAAGTAGTTCTCCGTCAGCTTCAACTCGGGACCGCTCTTCAGCTGATAGCGGCGCAACAGGTAGAATTCGCGTGCCCCGCCCGCCGGCGCCTGGGCGGGTGCCCGCTGGGTAGCTGCAACGGCAGAAGCGGCGAGCGTAGCGGCAAGAAAATGGCGGCGTTGCATCGGTACCTCCTCAGAGAAGAACCATTGTAAGTCGACGCAGGCCATTTGAGTGCAACCAGACCAGCCCAAGATCGGCAATTTTCCGCCCGCCAGCCACCTCGCTCAGCAAAAGCCGCATCGAAGGCTCAAGTGAACCTCGCATTTGCCTCAAAACGCACAAGCTTTGCGACAAAAACCGGCAGAATCGCCGCAACTTTCTGCCGCGCGGTGGGTTGAATCGGCTGGAAGCCTAGCGAGGCGACCTCACTTTTTCGGCACTCCCGCCGAAACCTGCGCCGCCGTTCCCTCGGGATCGGCGGCTTTTTTTGTGCCCATCTGGCCCGTGGCAACGGGCCAAAGGCCGCTATTTCAGCTCGTGCAGCCGAAAATCCCTGAAGGTAATCGAATATCCCTCAGATTCGAGCCCGACGTAGCCCGTCGCCTGCCCGACCTTGGCCGTGTTCACCACCTTACCGTTCACGGCCAGCGTGCACGTGTCGCCCACGCACCGGATGTCGAAGGTGTTCCACTCACCCGGCGGCTTCACGCGATTCTCCGTCATGTCCTTTTGCAAATTGAAGCGTGTGGGCTTGCCGTCAATCGGCGTCAGTCCAAAAATGTAGCCGCCGGAGAGCGAGGTCTGCGCCTGGTGCCAGATGGACCCGTCGAGATTATTCCTGAAGAACACGCCCGAGTTGTACTTGGGGTTCGGCGTCGTCACTGGCGCAAAGCGCCACTTCACGTGAAAGGTGAAATTCGTCAGCTCGTGATTGAAGCGCAGCCACTCGTGGCCGCCATTGCCGTCGCACACAATCTGTTTCTTCGCGTAGTCAATATGCCACTGCGGCGTCTGGCTCACGGGATGGTCGGGCGGAATAGCCACGCGCGTCCAAATCTCTTGTTGGCCGTTTTCCGGATTGGCCGGGAACAGGTCCACAGATTGCGCCGTCGCGGAGGCAGCCAACAGAACGGCAAGATAAGGCAACGCGGAAACGTGCGTCGCAAGACGGCAGAAACGAAGACTCATTTGTGATTCCTTTGCATTCGGAGCGGATTTTTTCTTGAACGCAATCGGGAGGAATTGTAGCACCGCGCGTGTCCAGCTGAATCGTCTCGGTATGCACGCCGATTAATTCGGCGAAGGCTGCTCCACGTGATCGATCACCAGCGTCTGAACCGGCGCGTGTGTGGATACGAGCTTGAATCCGAACTGGTCTTTGAGAGCATCGAAGAATGACGCCCCGTCGGCTTCTGTAGATCCATTTGCATCGCTAGAACGCATCCTGATGGCGGTGTCGGAGTCAGGCGCCCAGTCGAGGCTGAAATCGTAAGTTCCCTTGAGCCCCGTCTGGTCGACCACGGGGCGCCCGAACTTGTACACCGTAGTCAGTTGCAGTGCGATGTGATCGATGGGGATGTCGCGCGCGCCGAGAAGTATGGTGTTGCCGGGCCCGGGCCTCGCACCAACGACTCCGCACCTGGGCAGCCATTCTCCCGGCGGCACAGCCGGCGCCGTAAGATCGGGCGGTGCGGTCCACTTGGCATCGCAGGCGAGCCCCTGCTGGTGCGGCAGCAAACGCGGGCCGGTCACGCCGGGCTTGGCCAGAACCAGCGCGAGTACCGCAGTGTCCTTCGTCTCAAAATGCACGGCCAACTTGAAGCGATCGGCCAGGAGTGCCTGCATCATCAGGCGCATCTGGTCCTTGGTGGGATTCGGCACGGGCGCCTCGGCCTCGATCACGAATGCCTGCGAACGGACCCAGTCAGGCAAATGAGCGAGCATCGCGTCCGTTTGCTCGGGCGTGAGAAGCAGCTTGTACGCAAAGTTGATGTAGACGGGCAGAGTGAAACCGGCTTTGAATTGGCCGCCCGGAGGAATCGGACCGTCCTCAATATTTAAGCCGAAAGTTGGCGGAGTGAATTTACCGGGCTCACCGAGATGAATCGACGCGACCTCAAACTCCATGTGTCCACCGGCGGCTACTTGCCACGCGGGACGTTGCGGCGTTGGGGTGCTTGCCGTGGTTTGTGCGACGGCCGAGGCGCCAACAAAACAAACTGCCGCCACAAAAGAGAGAATCCCGGCACAAGTTGCCCAACCGGCAAGTAACGCTGTCGGCATTGGGCGCGTGGTCAACGGAGAATCCTCCCGCAGCAATGGGGTCAATTGTCTTACAAGGTAGACGGCTCTTCCGCGCGATTCGTTCGATTTTTTCTTTGGAAGTTAGCGCGCGATCAGCAGCATCACCCAACTCAGCACGATGGCCGAGCCCACGAAGAGGAGGAAGCAGTAGGCGCCGTAGCGGAACATGCGCACTGGCGTGTCGCGCATGGTAATGCCGAAGACCGTCGAAGCGAACAACGCGAACAGCAACACCGCGGCGAAGTGGGAGGGATGGAACATTACGACTTCCTCCCCGTGCGCAGATTGTGCGCGTCCACGGCGGCAATGATGTTAAGCAGGCCCGCGACCACGATGAACTTGGTGCCGTAATCGGCTACAGTGGTCTGGATCGGTTGCGCGCCCAGGCCCGCCGCCCGGCTTACGAAGTAGAGCACGCCGCTGCACAGGTCGCCGGCCACGCCCAGTATTTCCAAAGGTTCCTGCATGCTGGTGTAGAGCTTGCCCTGCATGGCCAGTCCGAGCACAAACATGGCGACAATCGAAACCGCCAGCAGCGTACCGCGCACCCATTTCCCCTGAAGGAAATGACCCCCGCCGGGAACCAGCCATCCGACGATGAGCGGCAGATAAACAAATCCCTGGTCTGATTTTTTGCCCGCAACAGGCTTATTCGGCGTGGTCGACATTCCTTATTGACTATACAGAGGCAGGGAGCGAGGGAACAAGCGACCCAAGCGAGCAAAGTCGGCTCGCTCGGGGCCCCGCAGGGAGCGAGAGAGTAAGAACGCGGGCTAACCAATCAGATTCGAACTAATTCCTGCTGAGCTCGCCCTGTCACCCACGCTTTCCCCGGCGCTGTGAGCATGTTCACTTCGCTGCGTACGCCGAACTCCGGCAGATAAATTCCCGGCTCGACTGAGAAGCAGGTATGCGGCAGAATGCGGCGCACATCGTGAGTTTCGAGGTTATCCAGGTGCGCCCCGGAACCGTGCAGTTCGAGCGCGATGTTGTGTCCGGTGCGATGCGTAAAGAACTCGCCAAAGCCTGCGTCGCGGATGACGGTGCGCGCGGCATCGTCGGCCTCGAAGCCGCGGATCGTGCGGCCGGTGGCGAAGGCCTGCTCGACCCTGGCAATGGCCGCGTCGCGCGCGCTGCGCACGGTTTCAAACACCAGTTGCTCTTTTGCGCTCGGCTCGCGGCCGATTACGCCGGTCCAGGTGATGTCGTAGAAGATGCTGCCAGGTTGGTTTGTGCGTCCCCAAATATCGATAAGCAGGAAGTCGCCTTCGCGGATGGGCGCGGAGCGCTCGGCCGTCGGTTCGTAGTGCGAATCGGAGGTAGTCGCGTTCACGCTCACGTCGGGTCCGTTCGCCCAGACCAGGCCTTCGCTGCGCATGGCCTCGCTGAGCCACGCGACGATGTCGTATTCCTTCACCTCTTTCGCGCCGTCAGATCCCGAAGGAGGGCGCAGGCGGCGGCCAATTTCAAGCCAGGCTTCGGCAACAATCGGATCGATGATGCGCTGCGCGGCCTGGTGGCTCGCCATCTGCTCCTCGCTCAGGACAGCTTCGAATTGGCTAACGAGATCGGCCGAGGTGACGATCTCCTTGCCCAGGGAGCCCAGGAACTCCACGGTTCCCGCATCGACCATGGAGACGTACATGATGTCGTTGTTGGGCGAGTACTGCATCGCGATTCGACGAGAGCCGGAGAGCATGGCATCGAGACCGGCGTGCAGTTCCTGCCAACTCGAATACCGGACTTTGCTGCCGTGCAGCGCGTCAAGGCGTCCCTGCTCGATGCGGTGCACCAGCTTGCGCGGCTCGCCTGAGGCCGGAATGAAGTAGTACCAGCGGCGCGTGACGTGGGCCTTGGGGTCAATGCCGAGAATGCGCGCAGCGATGGGGTCGCGATGGTGATGGTCGTAGAAGAGCCAGCCGTCAAGAGAAGCGTCGCGAAGAGCGGCCTGAATGGCATCGAGGTTCATACGAAATAGAATACGCGCGCGGAAGCAGCGAGGTTGGCGGAGTTAGGCTGTGGCGCGGCGCGCGTCTTGCTGTTTGCCCTGAATCCGTATCGACACGTGGACCAGGCTCAAAGCGGCCGGCGTGACGCCGGGAATCCGGCTGGCCTGACCGAGGGTCTGCGGGCGAACACGCTCGAGGGTTTCGCGCATTTCGCGCGAGAGGCCGCTGATAACGCCGTACTCGAGCCACTCAGGGATGGTGACGGATTCGGCGGCCTTGAGCCGCTCAATGGACTTCTTCTGCTGCTCCAGGTAGCCGGCGAACTTGATCTCAGTTTCGACGGAACGTGCCTCGTTGCGCGCCTCGCTCCG
>JBEKEP010000200.1:0-6855 GCA_050013775.1 Occallatibacter sp.
TGCCAGGACTACGGCCGCATCTTTCTCAAGGTGGGCGTTATCGCGGGCGTCATTTCGTCCATCCTCATCATCTTTCCCACCGGCGACTTGGCCGGCAAGTACGTGGCGAAGAACCAGCCCGCAGCCATGGCCGCCATGGAAGGGCTCTTCAGGAGCGAGATCGGCGCGCCCATTGTGCTCATGGGCCAGCCCGACGAAATTACCCACCAGATCGACAATCCGATCGTGGTCAACAACGTCTTGAGCTTTCTCATCTACGGCACCACCAAGGCCGAGGTGCAGGGGCTCGATCAATTTCCGCGCGATCAGTGGCCCACCGCGCTGCCGCTGCTCTTCTACGCCTACCACATCATGGCCGGGCTCGGAACGTGGTTCGTGCTCCTGATGCTTGTCTCTGCGTTCCTGCTTTGGCGCGGGCATCTCTCCACTTCGCGCTGGGTGTTGTGGGCTTTGCTGCTCAGTTTTCCGTTGCCCTACATCGCCAACACCGCCGGCTGGATGACCGCCGAACTGGGCCGTCAGCCCTGGCTGATCTACGGATTGATGCGCACCAACGAAGGCTTCTCCGACACCGTTTCCGCCGGCAACGGATTGTTTACGCTGATTGGCTTCATGGGGCTGTACACATTGCTGGGCCTGCTGTTCACCGTGCTCGTCTATCGCGAAATCGACATCGGCCCCGATCCGAAAGCGCCCGCGGCAGAAACCGTTGCAGCCGATTGAGCAACTCAACTGTGAACGAAGAACTATGAACTGAGAACTGAGGTTTCCGTCATGATGGGTTTTCTCTGGTTCTGGCTGGTTGCGGTCATGATCGTCGGGTACGTGGTGCTCGACGGCTTCGACCTGGGCGTGGGCGTGCTGCACATGTTTTTGATGCGCACCGAGGCCGAGCGCAAAGCCGCGCTGGCCTCCATCGGCCCCGTGTGGGACGGCAACGAGGTCTGGCTCTTGGCCGGCGGCGGCACGCTCTACTTCGCCTTCCCGCTCCTCTACGCTTCAGCCTTTAGCGGCTTCTATCTCCCGCTCATGATCGTATTGTGGCTTCTTATTTTGCGCGGCGTCAGCCTCGAGCTGCGCAACCACATCGAAGTTGGCGTCTGGCGCGCTCTGCTCGATGGCGTCTTCGGTTTTTCCAGCGCCCTGCTCACCATCTTTTTCGGCGCGGCCCTCGCCAATGTGCTGCGCGGCGTTCCGCTTAATCCCGACGGCTACTTTTTCCTGCCCTTGTGGACCAACTGGCAACCCGGCATCGCCCCTGGCATTCTCGACTGGTACACGATCATCGGCGGCCTCGTCGCATTCACCGCGCTCACGCTGCACGGCGCTTTGTGGCTTTCGCTCAAAACCTCCGGCGACCTGGAGCAGCGCGCCCGCAACGTGGTTTCGCCGCTATGGCTCATTCTGGTCTCGCTTACCGTCGTCAGCCTCTTCGCCACCGTCGCCGTGCGTCCCGCCAGCCTCGATAACTACTTCAAGTACCCGTTCACCTTCGTCATTCCTGCAGGCGTCATCGCCTCGCTCGCCGCTCTCTGGCTCTGGAACCGCAAGGGTGAAGCGCTGAAGGCCTTTCTCGCCTCGTGCCTCTATCTCTTCTTCATGCTTGCCGGGGCCTGCTGGGGCGTCTATCCGGTACTGCTGCCTGCTACCACTGGCGCCGCCAACGACATCACTCTCACGCGCGCCATCTCCGGCCCGCACACCCTGGCCGTAGGCCTCGCCTGGTGGATCGTCGGCATGGCGATGGCAATTGGCTACGTGGTCTTCGTCTACTCGCGCTTCAAGGGCAAAGTGGGCGCCCACGCCGGCGGCCATTGATGCAGCAGCCCCGCTAAGGGGTTGCTGCGATCAATGCAAGGATTGAGCGCTTACGTTCCGAAGGGAGCAGGGACCTTCAGGTCCCTGAATTCGCGGCAATTCGCATCTGGCCTTCAGGCCCGGAGAGTCTCGCAGATTTTCCGCGAACCCCCGCTCCCGCAAAGAAAAGCTAGAAGCTAGAAGCTAAAAGCCAGAAGCTGTTTTTACAGCGTTACCAGCGGCTCAGCCGGCGTCCATTGCTTGAACGTTTCCGCCGTCTGCTCCCGCTCCGGATCCCAGTTCTTCGGCTGGTAGATGCAGCAAGGCTCCGCGGCCAGCGGATCGCCGGTCAACGCATAAGCCCGCGCTCGCGACCCTCCGCAAATCTCCTTGTACTCGCAAGCCCCGCACTTGCCTTCGAGCCGCTTCGTATCGCGCAGCGCCTTGAAGATCGGCGCGTTGCGATAAATTTCGCTGAGCGGAGTCTCGCGAATGTTCCCCGCGTGGATCGGCAGGAACCCACTGGGGTACACATTGCCCATGTGCGAGATAAAGACGAATCCCTTGCCGTCGTTCACGCGCCGTGTCGCCCAGCTCATCGCGCGCGTCTGGCCGTCGGCCGTAGGCGCGCCCGCTTCGTAAGCTTCTCCGTGCGGATGCGCCGCGCCGGGATGCCCGTGCCCCATCTTCCGCTCTTCCAGGTTGTGCTGCAGCAGATAGCGGCGGTAGTGCATCGCCTCCGTGGTCTTAATTTGAAAATTCGCGCGGCGCGAGAGTTCGTAGATCTTGCCAAACACCTGCTCAAACTCTTCGCCACTCAGCAAATCATCCAGTTGGCCGCGTCCCACAGGAACCAGGAAGAACACATTCCACATCACGATCGCCAGCTTCTCGAATAGGCTGCACAGGTCGTCGAGATCGTGCGCGTTGTGGCGGCTGATCGTTGTGTGCACTTGAATCGGAATGCCGGCCTCGCCGGCCCATTCAATCGCTTTGATAGTGCGCGCCCACGCGCCTGGCAGACCGCGGAAGGCATCGTGAATCTCGGGCGTTGAGCCGTCGAGCGAGATGCCAAGCCGCACCACGCCCGCCTCTTTCATCTTGAAGATCTGTTCGCGCGTCAGCAGTGGCGTAGCGCTCGGCGTTACGGCCACCTGCACGCCTTTTCCAGCAGCGTAGCGGATCAGCTCGAACACGTCTTTCCGCTTCAGCGGATCGCCGCCCGTAAACACGAAAATCGGAATGTGCATGTCGGCGATTTGGTCGATCAGCGCCTTGCCTTCTTCATACGTCAATTCGTCGGGGTGGGGAATGGGTTGCGCAGCGGCGCGGCAATGCTTGCAGGCCAGATCGCACGACTGCGTGACCTCCCAAATGGCAAGAAAAGGCGACTCGTCGTAATTGATCCCACCGCGAGCGGGAATGTTGTGCATCGGTTGCATGAGGCCTCCTGGGGATCGCAGCCTTTGGGCGCCTCGCGTCCGGCGTCTGTGCGTCTATTGCCCGGGGATTGAACGGCTTCCTGCTCGAAACTGCCTTGAACGCCACAACTTACCCCAGCGCCCCTGACCGGAAAACCGCTTCCGACGACCACGATTCCCATTTAGAAGACCAGCTTCTCGGTGCCTCAGGCTGTGATTCAGATCACTTTATGTGGTCGTAATCGGTACCGTAAGCGCGTCGCTAGACATTTTTGGGAATCGGGCACACAATCGTTTCACTTGTGGCCCCATCCGCCTCTTATCAACATCTATAGTGGCGGAACAGGGAATCATTCGCTGGGCTGCAGACGTCCGGATCGAGCCAGGGTGAGACGCATCACCCTGCGATGTGCGGCTAAACACCGCTAAACCTCTTGAAATCTGCAACCATTTCAACGCACCGCAAGGAGGTTCCTATGGCAGCCGTATTGAAGCCAGGTTGGAGCAAACCCTCCACCATCCTCTTCGCCTCCGAGATACCCGCCAATCAGAAAGCCTTTGCGTTTGCGCTGGCACAGGCCAAAGAATTCGGCTCGGATCTCATCCTTTTTCATGCATATGACACGTTGGTAGTGGCCGCGTCCGAGACCTCCGGCATCCGTTACTACGACTACGCCGCGGCCGCGCGCTCCGAGAAGCAGCACCTGGAGCCTCTGGCGCAAAGCGTCCGCGACGCGGGTCTCCGTTGTGAGGTCGTGGTGCGGCCGGGGCTCCCCGCCGACGAAATTCTTGCCTTCACGCACGAACGCGAAATCGATCGCATCGTCATGGGCACGCACTCTCCGGGCCCCATCGGCAAGTTGTTGGTCGGTTCTGTGGCTGAAGCCGTGTTGCGCACCGCCAGTTCGCCGGTCTACATCATCGGCCCTGAAGTGGTCGACGGAAGCTATCGCAACTTTGCCACGCGCACCATTCTCTGCGCCGTCAGCCTGCACGAAGCCAGCACCATCGTGGCCGCCTTTGCCGCAAAGCTCGCGGCCCAGCATGGCGCGCGCCTCATCCTGCAGCACGTGATCCGCCCTCAGGATCGCGCGGAGTTCCTCGCCGGCCGTTCGCTCGACGAATTAGAAGCAGGCATGCTCGCGTTGGTTCCCGCCGATCTGCAGGGCCAGGTCGCCATCCAGACCATTGTGGTTCCCGGCGACCCGACGGAGGAACTGCTCTATCAGAGTCACGCGCAACACGCTGACTTGATCGTCCTCGGCGCGCAGGGTGCATCGGCTTTTGCCGCCATCACGCGCCATGGTGTGGTCTACAAAACTCTGGCCCACACCCAGTGCCCCGTCATCACGCTTTCGCCGGTGGTTCTCGCTCGTTGCGGCTCCAAGTCTGAGAAGCTGCATTCCGCTGAAGCCTACCTGGCCGGAGTTTTCTAAAGCGCGAACTGCTTGATCCTGCGCGACCAGAGGGTGCCCCATCCTAAACGCGTTTTGTGCGTTTAGGGTGGGATAGCACCAGCCTCAACCATTTTCCTTTCAACTCAGAATGGGCGCGCCATCCCGGTCGCAGGTTGCGGTCGCACCGGGCCATCATGCCGAACTGCAGCCGCAGAATTCAAGCGCGGCTCTGTTTGTGCCCGTCCGGCTCAAATCACTCTCAGCAACAGCAAAATGACGATGATCGCGAGTATGAGGCTGACGCTTCCCCCGCCGTAGTAGCCCCATCCCGGCCCCACGCGGTAACCGCCATACCCGAATCCAAGAATCAAAAGAATCAGGATGATGAGTAGCATTTCGTCCTCCCACGCTCAACAAGCCGTGTGGACTTCGATGCCCTGTCCAAACGCAGGGCTGCCTCTCATGCGTCGATGAGTTTCGCCGCGGAAAAATCTTCGTGCCACCCGCATCGGCGTCGCTAATGGATGCGGTGATTCTTCTCCGTCCGTCCGCGCGCCTTTTTTCTCGCCTCGTGGGAATGCGAACAACCCGCAACGCTTGCACAGCGTCCAAACGTGCTGATGAGCGCGAAGCAGAATTTGCGGAGGTGAGCAATGCTTTGGACGATCTTTGTCATTCTTCTGGTGTTGTGGCTGCTTGGCGTTGTTTCGTCATACACGCTGGGAGGATTCATTCACATCCTTCTCGTGGTCGCTCTTGTAGTGCTGGTCATCCAACTAATCACGGGAAGAAGGGCGGTTTAGCGATCGCGGCCCAAAGAAGAGAAGCAGCATTTCGCCGCCCGGAGAAATCGCAGGCGGCACAACCCAATACTCAAGCCAACACTTAGATTCGAGGTGAACTCATGGATAAAGACAGAGTGAAAGGTGCAATCAACGACGCGGCAGGACGTGCGAAGCGCCAGGTGGGCGAGTGGACAGGCGACACGAAAACCCAGGTAGAAGGTGCGGCACAGCAGGTCAAAGGCAAAGCGCAAAAGGCGTGGGGAAATGTGAAGGACGCCGCGCGCGATGCCAATGAGAGCGCGCAAAGCATTAGTCAAACCGGCATAGAGCACGAAAACGAACTCGAGCGTGAACGCGAAGCTGGCCGCGAGGAAGAGCGGCAGCACGCGCACAGCAGCCACAGTCGCTAACCGCCGCCGCCGAATGTGAAGCGCATCAACTGAAACCTCCACCCACGAGCAGCGAAAGGCGCAGCGCGTCTTTCGCTGCTCTTTCTTGCGGAGGTCTCGCTGGGGACTCGCGCTGGAGCCCCGAATTGCGATTGCGCTATACTGGCGCTATCGGGCAGCCTGCAACCGGCGTTTCCCGATAGCGAGGTGCGTCTTCTCCAGGGATTCCGTCAACCGGATGACCGACGTTCCACTTTCGCCAACAACGCGCTGGCGTGCCGTGGCCCGTGTGCTCCGAAGTCCTTTGGATAGTCTAGGTTGCACTCTCCTCCCCGCTTCCTGCTCTCTCTGCGGCTCGCCTCTGCCGCGGCTCTCTCTTGTGCCAATTTGCGATGTTTGCTGGACGGAATTTCCCCTCCAGACCGAGTCCGTGTGTCAGCGCTGCGGTGACGCGCTGCCCGCCGCGCCCGCAACCGGATACTCCGCACTATGCCGTGCCTGCCGCATGGCGCCGCCGCCGTTTGTCCGCGCCGTTTCCTATGGTGTGTACCAGGGCCGCATGCGCGAGGCCATTCACGCCTTTAAATACGACCGCCTGCATCCGGCATCCGCCGGACTCGGTCGCATGCTCGCTGAAGCCATGGCGCAAATCTCCGCCGAAGCTCCGGCAGAGATGCTGGTGATTCCCGTGCCGCTGCACCCCTCCAAATTCGCGCAGCGCGGATTCAACCAGTCGCGTTCCCTTGCCGCAGCGGCGTTGGGATTCCTGCGCAAGAGCCATCCGCAATGGCGGCTCACGCTCGCTTCCAGCACTCTGTTGCGCCAGCGGGCTACGGAAAGCCAGGCCGGGCTTACTCCGCGCCAGCGCCGCCAGAATGTCCGCGGCGCCTTCGTAGTCTCCGATCCCGCGCGCGTAACGGCGCAGCACGTGATCGTCGTCGACGACATTTTGACCACCGGCGCTACGGCGCGCGCCGCGGCCCAGGCGCTGGTCCAGGCCGGAGCCGCATCCGTTTGGGTGGCCACGCTGGCGCGTGCGCAACGCGGCGAAAGATTTGGCAGCACC
>JBEKEP010000201.1:0-6784 GCA_050013775.1 Occallatibacter sp.
ATCCGAACACCAATCTGAGCAGGCGTGGCGCGAAAAGAAAGCCGCGGAAATGCTCGATAACATTCAACGTGGAAGAAAGCCGCTCGTTGATCCCTCGCCAATTATTTGATTTCGATCTGTATCAGAGCTTTTTGCGAGGATGCTAGAGTCTTCCTTTCGCTTCCAGCACCCGCTCCAGCGCTTCCTCCGCCGTCGCGCCCACACTCGAAAGATGCCCCATCTTTCGTCCCGCGCGTGGCGTGTGCTTCTCATATAAATGCAGCCGCACGCCGGACACTTCGAGTGCCGCAGCGAAATCAGGCTCTTTGCCCGGCCACAGATCGCCGAGCAGATTGGCAATCGCGCAGGGGCTGATCAGCTCCGTCGAGCCCAAAGGCAAATTGCATACGGCGCGGACCAACTGCTCGAACTGGCTGGTGGCGCAGCCGCGCTCGCTCTGGTGATAGCTGTTGTGGGGACGCGGCGCAAGTTCGTTGACGAAAAGCTCGCCGGTGCGCGTGACGAAAATCTCCGCGCAAAGCAGGCCGACCATGCCGAGCTTGGCCACCAGATCCGCAGCCACGGCTTCGGCGCGCGCTTCCAAATCCGGCCCCACACCGGCCGGCAGCACGCTCCACGCCAGGATCTGATTCTCGTGATGATTGCGGGCGGCGGGAAAAGCGCGGACTTCACCGGATGGGTTGCGCGCGGCCATTACGCTGATCTCGCATTCAAGGTCGAGGGCTTTTTCGACGATCGCCGGGTGCTCGCCTAACTCGCGCCAAACAGATCCGAGGTCAGCGCCGTCACTCGGCTGAATTCGTGCCTGGCCGCGCCCGTCGTAGCCGCCGCGTCCCGTCTTCACAAACACATCTCCGCCGAGCGCAGTCACCGCCTCGCGCAATTCGGTTTCGCTTCGCACCACGCGAAACGGCCCCACAGGAAATCCATTCTCTGCGAGCCACGGTTTTTGCAGCGTCTTGTCCTGAATGATGCGAATCGGCTCCACGCCGGGACGCAACGGCGCGAGACTCTCCACCACGCGCAATGCGTCCACTCCAATCTGTTCAATCTCGAGCGTCACCACCTCGGCGCCCGCAGCCAATCGCCGCGCAGCATCCACGTCGTCCCAGCGGCCCACAATGGTTTCATCCGCCACAAAGCTTGCGGGGCAGGCGGGCTCGGGATCCATCACGCGCACACGATAGCCCATGGTGCGCGCGGCCATGGC
Organism: Occallatibacter sp.; assembly: GCA_050013775.1. Classification (GTDB taxonomy): domain Bacteria; phylum Acidobacteriota; class Terriglobia; order Terriglobales; family Acidobacteriaceae; genus Telmatobacter. Next base: position 1,211 of record JBEKEP010000201.1, read on the forward strand.
CGTCATGCGCCCCAACTGTCCGCCGCCGAGAATGGCCAGCAGCCCGCCCGGTTTTATTCTTGGTTTTGGAGTAGATTCGGGAATCACTTCGGCGGTTCCTCGCCCAAGGTCTGGTCGAGCACTTCCTGAGTGCGCGCGGTGCGCCACGCGGCCAGCCGCCCGTACAATGCGGCGTCGGTCGCGGCCAGAATCTCCGCGGCCAGCAGTGCGGCGTTGGCCGCGCCCGCCTTGCCAATCGCGAGTGTACCTACGGGAACGCCTTTGGGCATCTGCACAATGGAAAGCAGCGAGTCGAGGCCGTTCAACTGCGTTGTGGCCACCGGGACGCCCAACACGGGAACGAGAGTTTTCGCCGCCAGCATGCCGGGCAAATGCGCCGCGCCGCCGGCTCCGGCAATAATCACGCGCAGGCCGCGATCGCGCGCCGTCTCCGCGTATTTGAAAAGCCGATCGGGGGTGCGGTGCGCGCTCACAATGCGGGTTTCGTGGGCAATCTCCAGCGTGCGCAGGATTTCCACGGCAGCCGAGAGCGTCTCGTAATCGCTCTTGCTGCCCATCACCACGCCCACCAGCGGTCGTTCGCTCATGGGGAGATTATACGAAGATTCCCTTCTCGCGAGCGCATTTAGTGCCGATGCCACGCCTCTACGGCAACTTCAACCACGGCGAACAGAACGCTGACGGCAGCCAGAAAGCCTTTGGCGCGCTGCCAGTTCTGCTCATGGCGGTCCATGCGGCGCTCCAGCTCGGCCAGGCGTCCACCGTTGCCGTCGCCCATCAGGCCGGACATCTGTGACTTCAGCACGCTCAGATCGCTGATCACCTGGGCTTCGAATTCATTCATCATGCGCATTGACCGCACTCCATAGAGGGATCAGGTTTCAGGGGTCAGGAGTCGAAGGTACGCAACCTCCGACCTTCCGACTCGCTAACTCGCCGAGTTGCTGACTCGCTTAACCACTCAACGGCAAATTAATGAACAACGCCGTTGAGAACTCGGAATAGTTGGGCGGCGTGGAGCCGTCGAACATCCGGATGTAAAACCGGTCGCTCGCCGAAGCTCGCAACAATGTCAGATTCGGTAGCGCGCCCCGCAGCGCCAGCGTCGGATCCTGCCCAGGCATGAACGCATAGTCGCGCAGGCGAACCTCGAAGCCGCCTCCCGCAGGCGGCGTAATACCCGTATTGACTGTCACCGTGCTGCCATTCAGCGCCGTCACTGTGAGACGTGTCAGATTGGCCAGCACCGTGGAATTCACTGGCGCCGGAAGCCACGCATTCGCCGGCACCGTAGTGCTGGTTTTGATGGCCAGGTCGTCGGCCCAGTCGTTGGCAAATGCAATTTCGTACTCCACAAGATCGGGCAGGCTCGGGCTGTACGTCACCCTCACCGTGCGCACCACCACCTCGGCATTCAGATTTGTGGAAGGCGCGTTCAGAAGCAGTGCATCGCCCGGCCACACGTCGCTCGAGAAGCTGCCGCGGTTTCCTTTGTAAGTGCCGCTCCACAATGCGCTCGTGCTGGCCGCGGCCTGCGCCATCACCTGCGCCGCGCTTTGGCAATCGGTCGACGTGCGCGCCGCAGGTGCGGTCACCGAGCCGATCCACGCGGCCACCGATGGCGATCCCGCCTCAGCCAGCGCCTGCTGGCTCGCAGTGTTCACCGCGCGACCTACGGCGCGGCCAATGCTGCGGTAACTCACTGCGATCTGTTCGCCCGCGACCGGCGTGCAGCCGGTATAAAAGGCCAGCTTGCCGGTGCGCTCGACATGGCACTCCGCCGCTCCTGCCGTGGTCCCGATGCGCCGCGTGTACCTTCACGCGCACCTTCCTTGTTCCGATCCCAGACCCGAAACTTGTTCCGAACTTTGCTCCGAAAACAAAAAGGCACGGCCGTTAGGCCATGCCTTTTCGCAACCTCAAACTTGTTGCGTCCGCTCTTCGCCGCGATCTTAGAACTCAATCAACGGCTGCGGACCACGTAGAATCCATCAACAGAATCGATCCTACCGCGAACCCGGGAAATTATATGCAAACTTGGCAAACTTTTTTTCTGGGCCCTGGATACCCCAGAAAAGCCGCCATTTCCCGCCATATGCGCACTTTACCTAGCCGCATCCAGGGACAGGCGCAAGTTGTCAGTGGCCAGTAGGCAGTTGACAGCCTTCAGCGGGTGACAAGAAGAGCCCAGTGTGAGTGTGAGTGTGAGTGTGGGTGTGCGATCCGCACTCACACTCACACTCGCACTGTCCCTAGACCTTCAGCTCCCGCCGCGCAGTCTCCGCCACGCGCTCCATGTCCGAGGTGGTCAGCACCCGGATCTGATGCTCCTCCATCGTTTCCACGCCAAAGCGGTACAACTGTAACCGCTCCGGCTCCTCGTCCGTGGCTCCCAGCCGCGCCGCCGGCTCGATCACCGCCGTCAGCTCCAGTTGCGCCTTCTCCACGCGCTCCACACCCGCCCGTAGCGCAGCCGCGGAGAAGGCCAGCACCTTGGCCATCTCCAGACCCGGATCGAAACTTACCGCGTGAAACATCTTGATCACGCCGTTCGGGCGGTAGCCCACATCGATACGCAGCGGATCCCCGGGGCGGGTATACTCCGCTGCGGCAATTCTTTTTCTTAACAGATCCCACACCCCAACGCGCTCGAACTCCGAGCGCATGTCCGCCTGGATGGCCGCGCGTCCGCTCAATCGCGTGACCCGCTCCCGCGCCTGCGGCTCGATGTAGAGGCGCATCAGCTCTTCCATGCCCGCAGGCATGCTCTCGGCCAGGTAGGCCTTGGGCTCGGTCATCTGCACGTTCAGCGAGAGCGATTCCTCGAGAATCCGCATCAGCTTGCCCGCAGGCTCCTGCTCCAGCTTCCGCCGCAGTTCGCCCTCCATGCCTTCGAGTAGCGCCGTGTCGGCATCCGGATCGAGACACTTCACCCGCCGCCAGTCGCGCGTAAAGCGCACCTCGACACGGCCCGGCTGATCCCCCGTCGCCTGTTCGCGCAGGATCACGCCGATGTGCACATACTCGTTCCGCACCGCGTCCGGCACATACCGGAGCAGCTGGAATTCGCATTCTCGACGATGGCGCTCGCTGTTCATCGTTTTTCGTGATCCGTGGTCAGTTCGAGTGCGAATCACGCACCCACACCCACACTCACACTGTTCCCTTCAATTCACCCTCATCGTATCCCCCCACCTTGCCGCCTTCCAAGCCTCCTCCGCATCTTCTCTCCCCCCCACTCCCCATTTTGGAAATGGCTTCCGATCCGATTTCCAAAAAGCCTCAATCCCCTCCCGGATCCGGCTCCTCCGCACCAGCAGCTTCTCCACCAGCGCTTCCATTTCTCCAAGATCGCCGCCGTACCATTCGGGCGGAACCTCGTTGGCCGCTGCCCACACCGTCTCCGCAGGCATGGCCTCGAGCCGCGTCAGCCAGGGCTCGAAGGATTCCCATCCTGTTACCTCTCGGTAGACCTCATTGCGGTAGTACACCCCGCGCAGCGACGCATCCTCAAAGCGCCACTCCCCGGCATGAAAGCAGTAGCCGAAGTCGATGAAGACGGCCTTGTACCGGCGCTCCCGCTGCCGCCGTGTGAAAACCGCCTGCCGGCCGTTGGCATTGCCCGTCCATTTATCTAGAGCGAGAATCCCAGCGAATTCGGCAAGATTCTTCAGGTCCGCCAGCTGCTCTTCGGGCAGATAATCCACCACCTGGCCCGGCATCAATCCCCCGGCGAATCGCGATCCAAACTGCAATCCCGGCGCGCAGCGTGCGTGGCTGCGTCCCAGGTCAATTTCCAGCTCCGGCGTGTTCTCAATCAACCAACTGGAGACCTCCACCAGCTCCGCCTCCGGTACCGTCAGCCCCGCCGCCGCCGCAAGACGCGAGGCCAGCAGCTCGTTGGCCAGCACGCGCGTGTGCTGTGGATTGTTCTGGAACTTCACGACGTAGATGTGGCCGTCCGCGCCCAGCATCAACTGGCCCTGCGCGCCGCCCCGCATGCGCCGGATCTGCTGTACCGCCAGAACCGCCACTTCGTCTACCGCCCTTCGTTCCCTTGTACCTGAGTGCTTGCTCGCATTCTAAACGGTAAAGGGACCGGTGTGAGTGCGAGTGTGGGTGTGGGCGCGTGATCGGTCACACTCACACTGTTCACTGTCTTTCTCCCCGCGGCTCAAACCTTCTGGATCGTCAGCCCTGCTCGCTCCGCGATCATCCGCGCGATACGCTGCGACCGAAAGAATGTGTTTGACGTGAAGCTCGCCCGGCTTCCGTCTTTTCCCAGAACGGTGTACTCCTGCGCAGTACCCACGCGCTTCTGCTGGACCGCGGCCACCTGCTCCCAGGCCATGAACAGATCACGCGGTCGCTTCTTCGTCCCCAGGTTGAATTCCACGCCCCGCGCATCCAGCTTCACATGGAGGCCAAGTATGCGGGTGCCCCACCGCCACGCCCACGGACACGTCATGCACATCAGGAACCCACCCAGGATCCACTGCGCCGCGGCCACCGCCGCCCGAACAGTGAGGTCACTCACGGGAAACAGCAACGAGCCGCCCTCCAGCATCATGCAAATTCCCAGGGGCAATGCGAGGATGCCGCAGACCATCGCCGTCCAGCAGAGGAATCGGGGGTTATGCAGGTCCACCGTCCTGGCGCGGAGCGCGACAATCTCCGAGGTCATGCCTGCAGCCATCCCACTTTGGCTTGGTTCGGGGAATTCGCTTGCGCTCATCGTGTGGCCTCCTCGGGACGCGCCCGACCTCTAGAGTTCATGCTCCGTTGGGGGAGAAAGGAAAAGAGACAAGTCAACGGCTGGGAACTTAAAAAGCCAGAACGGAGTACGCGTTCGTGCGGGTATAGAGGCAGCATACAGCAAGACGAATTCCGCGCCGAAGATTGGGGAGGCAGGGGCCAGGGACCAAGCGGCTACGTCCCCGCCTTCATCCGTCTCGCTTCTTCCTCTCCGTTCAGCACGCGAAACACGCCATCGGCCAGCGCCCGCAGCTCGTCCTCCCCGGGATAAATCCTGACCGGCGCAATCCACTCGACATAGCCGCGCAGCCGCGCCACAACACGATCGGAGTGCGCCATGCCGCCGGTCACGAGCACCGCATCCACTTTGCCTTCGAGCACCGCGGCCATGGCGCCGGCTTCTTTCGCAATTTGATAGACCATGGCTTCCCAAACCGCGGCTGCGTCGTGGTCGCCCGCCGCGGCCTCGCGATCGCCGGTATTCATGCGCCTTTCCACTTCTTTCAGATCACGCGTGCCGAGGTACGCGAACAGGCCTCCATCGCCGAAGACATGCCGGTCGAGCTCCCCGGCGCTCATCGTACCGCTCAATTTGATGAGCGCGCGCACCGGCAGCGAGCCCGTGCGGTCCGGCCCGAACGGGCCTTCCTCGATGGAATTGCTGTCGATCATGCGCCCTTCGCGATGCGCCGACACGGTGACGCCACTGCCCATGTGGATCACGATCAAACGCAGAGCCGCGTAGCTCCGAGCCAACTCGCGCGCGTAGCGCCTGGCCACGGCTTTCGTATTGAGCGAGTGGCCGATATACGTGCGCTC
>JBEKEP010000202.1:0-6662 GCA_050013775.1 Occallatibacter sp.
CCGTGCGCCACTTTACTCATGGTATTGCTACCACTTTCTCGTTCGACTTGCATGTGTTAGGCACGCCGCCAGCGTTGATTCTGAGCCAGGATCAAACTCTCGTTTGAAGCCTGATGTCTTCCCACCCCGACGGAGGTCGGTTGGGTCGACCGTGCACCCGTAACTTTCTCGCGAAAGGAACGGGGCACCTTACCTTGTGAGATGATCAAACCAAACTTGATCGCATCTCACGACTGGCACGTTCAACCAATTTGTCAAAGATCCTTGAGGGCGATTCGCCTAAGCGAGACCCCTTGGGATCGAGGTCCGAACTTTCATCCGGCTGTCCTCGAACTTGATGCGCAACGCTGATTGTCTCTGCTTGTACTGCAGGATACGGCGTTTTGGCGCGAACCTTCTAAAGTTATCAAAGTACCGGTACCAGGTCAAGCTAAAACTCGCCCGGAACCTACTTAAATAACCCGTTCGCACCGCGCAAAATATCAAACATCGACCAGCACAAAATGCTCGAGCCGCTAGGGCTCGCGGGAGATGAACTCCCTGGTCCTGCAATGGGTTCTCTCTAGGGATTCCCTACAGGGGCTTGCGGTAGGGCTTCAACCAGCCTCGACCAGACCCAACGAACCAGCTTCCCAATTCCCTCAAGCGGGCAGGCCACAAGGCCACCGGGAGGCTCCACTGCTCACTACAACTCAATTAGAGTAGCACAGGCCACCCTAGGATGCAAATGGTTGGGCTCGACCAGAGCTTGCCCTTTGCAACTCAGCAAGAATAGCAATATCAGGAGGTTAGAAGCAAGCCCTGAGGCCTGTGGAAAGCCGCCCTTTTCTGTGGGAAAGGTGCTTCGCACGGTCCTGGTTTCGGATCTGCTCCGGCAGAAGGCCAACCCCTGAAAGCAGTCGCTTCAATGCCGCGGGATCAGCCCCAAGTCAGTGATTCCATTCACGAAATACTGCATGGCCAGGGCCACCAGCAACAGGCCCATGATGCGCACCAATATGCGAATGCCGGTTTCGCCCATCACCTGGCGCACCCGGCTGGCAGCGGCCAGCACAAAATAGGCCACGACAGCTGTGATGGTGATCGAGCCGAGGATCGCGGCCATCTCCCAATGCCAGAGATTGGGAACTTGGCCGACCAGCACCATCACCGACGAAATGGCGCCCGGGCCGGCCAGCATGGGAATGCCCAGCGGCACGATGCCGGCGTCCTCTTTCGTTGTGGCTTCTTCGGTGTCGCCGTGGGTTTCCTGCGTCGGCGAGCGGCGAGCCTCCAACATATCCAGGCCGATGAGCAGCAGGATCAGTCCGCCGGCGATTTCAAATGCCGGCAGCGTGATGCCGAACATGCGGAAGATGAGCTGGCCGGCAACGGCGAAGCTGGTGAGCACGATGAAGCAGGTAATCGCTCCCTTGCGCGCCATGCGCTTGCGGCGCACCGCATCGGCTCTCTCGGTAATGGCCAGAAACGACGGGATCGCGGCGAAGGGATCGACGAGAAAGAAGATGGAACTGAGCGCCAGCAGCGAGAAGCGCACAATGGGTGCCTGGCTGAGTTCGTTGAGAGCATCCGCGGCTGAGCTGGAAAAGATCACGCTTCAGGCTAGAACATTCGGCCTCGAGTTGCCAGCGCGCGAGATGAAGCTGCATTCCAATAAAGATGGACCGCGCGCGTTGTGCGGAGCAGCATCGCATTCGGAGAGGTGCAATTCTGCACTAAAATCATCTCTTGTCGACCGACCCCCAACGCGAACGCGTCGAAGTGGTGCTGGTGTCGCCGCGCAATCCCCTCAATATAGGAGCTGCGGCGCGGGCCATGGCCAACTTCGGCTTTCGCCATCTCTCCGTGGTCGCGCCTTACGAGGAACACTGGCGCGAAGCGAAGTCCGCCGTCGGCGCCTCCGACTTGCTCCAAAGCGCAAAGCGCGTGGAACGCCTGAAGGAGGCTGTGGCCGAGTGCACGTTGGTCATCGGCACGGGAACGCTCGAGCATCGCAGGCCCGAGCAGCCCGTGATTCCGCTTCCGGAGCTGACGCCATTTGTCGATGCCGAGTTCGCGCGTGGCGACCGGGTGGCTCTGGTCTTCGGGCCGGAGAAGCGCGGGCTTACCCGCGAGGATCTAGCGCTCTGTCACTTGCTGGTAGAGATTCCTACTGATCCCCGCCAACCCTCGATGAACCTTGGCCAGGCCGTTGCCGTGTGCCTGTATGAACTGACGGCGCGGCGCAATCAATCGGCCGAAGACACGCGCGCGGAACCTCAGCCTTCGCATTCCGGCGCGGACACCGCAGCTCCCGCGTCTATGCGGGATCTCGATCTGCTGGCCGACGTTGTCGCAGAGGCTATGCAGGCCGCCAACTACTCCCCTGCGGCGATGCAGAAGGCGAATGATCATGATGTGCGCCTGCTGCTGCGCCGACTCAAACTCACGAGGCACGACGCGCGGCGGATTCTGGGCCTCTTCCGGCGGATCTTGTGGCGGCTCAAACGCTGAATTTGTTGTGACCCGCATGTGTGATTACCAATGGCACAATTGTCACCGCGGCTGAGTCGAGACTCCTGTTAAAGTGGCGTTCATAGGTCCTATGATTCTGCCCAAGGCTCCCTCCCGTGCCATCTCTTCTGCTACGCCTGTGGCGCGGTTCGCCTTCCTGTCGATCTGCGGCGCGTCGGCGCTGCTGCTCGCGCTGACCGCAATCAACGCGAGAGCGCAGCAAGCGGCTCCCGCGCCAGCGGCCGACAGCCAGCCTGCGGCCGCGACGCCTTCCTCGACCGCAACGCCGCAAGCGGCCCAAGCACCGGCTTCGACTGAAACCCCGCAACAGACTCAGGCGCCTGCGCCTGCACCTCCGCCTGCGCCGACATCCGAGACGGCACCTGCAGAAAGCCAGCCGGCGCAAACGCCCGTAGCCGCTCCAAATAATGCCAGCCAGGCTGCGGAACCGCCCGGAAGCATCACGGAAGACGAGTTGAGAAAGCAGCTTGAGGGTAAGGATCTCTTCCTGCGCGGCGGCTATCTCGACAACAATCTCACCTTCAACGAGCACGGCGGGCTCATCGGACACTCGCCGCAGGGCTCGTATACGCTCAGCGGAATTCGCATCGACAAGGTGCACCTGATGAAACACAAGGTGGAGCTCACGGGAGCGCGTTACGGGTTGCATTTTCTGGGCGCGCTCCCTTACGAGGATCCCACCAAGGCCGTGGACCGCGTGAACGTCACACCTAAGAAAAAGGAAGTGCGGATCACGATCGATCGCGAGCTGGTTGTCAAACCGAAGAAGGAAAATGAAAAGGGCAAGGGAAAGGGGAAAGTGCCACCCGCCGCAAAGCCCGCGCCCGCACCAACTCCGACGACTGCGGCGAATGCGCCGACTCCGCCTGCTGGCGCGCCCGCGCCAAATCCTGAAACCACCGATGTCAACGAGGCGCAGGCCGAGATGGCCAAGGCGCCCGAGGCCGAGCGGCCCGCCGACGCCAAGAGCGTCACCACTACTCTTTCGCCGGCGCACGCCAACAAGGTTCTCGAAGACGCGCTCGGCAATATCTTCGCGCAGGGATTCGATGCGCGCATGATGGCGGCGATGCCGGGCTTTTGGAAGCTCTATTACGATGCCGTCGCGAACAAGACCGATTACCAGCCCGCGGATCCCAACGTGCTGCGGCAAAACATGGTCGACAAAAAAGCACAGCTCAAGTCCACCTTCGAGCCAGCGTCAAACCAGTTCGCGCAAGACTACGGCGTGGCCGGCATGTCGGAGTATCACGTGGTCATCGGCGCCGACGGCAAGGCGGGCGAAATTGCCGTGGCGCGGCCTATCGGCTTCGGACTCGACGAGAGCGCCGTCGATTCCATTCGCAAGGCCACCTTCGATCCGGCAATCAAAGACGGCAAGCCGGTTCCGGTCATGCTCAATATGGTGGTCGAGTTCCGCATCTACTCCAAGCGGACCGCAGTGGAATCAAAGCCCTCGCCCGACAAAGCACCTGACGCGCCGGTGTTGCCCGGACCGTACAGTGTGCAGCACTAAGCCCGCATATCATCCTTAGAATCCAGGCCACCAGGATGGCGCAGAATTCCCGCCGCCATGCCGACTCGCTAGTACTGAACTTTCCAGACGAGGCTGGCCCGCTCCGAGCCGTCGCCGAAGTAGTAACTTCCCGGCAGACAGTCATCCGATCGAAACCCGATCCGCTGACCAAATCGCCGCAATTCGGTTAAGAATCTCCGATAGTTCTCAATCCTTTTTGCGACTAGCTTAGTTCGGCGTCGGCTGCTCGTCGATATGGTCGATTACCAGGACTGGCTCCGGACGTTTTTCTTTCACCAGTTTCAGTCCAAGCTCCTTGCTGACCGCGTCATAAAACGACACCGCTCCGTTTGGATCGGACGCAGTTTCGCTTCCTGCATCGGGCGGAGGCGGTGCTCCGGCGCCCGGCATATGATCTCCCGAGCTCCAGTTCAGCGTAAAATCCCAGCCTCCCTCAAGGCCCGTCTTGTCCACGACAGGGTAATGGAGATACCACGCCGCGAAGGTAGGAAATAGCTCGGAGGCCTGTGCCATGGTCACATTCTGGCATTTCACCAGCATGTTCATGATGGGGCGGTCAGCCGGCCCCGGCCCCACATCGCACCGCGCCCGTTCCGTCGGATCTGCCTTGGTCATCTTCGGTTTCACGGCCACCAAGGTGTATGCATCCTCGGGCAAGTTATCCGTGTGCGTCTTTATCTCAAAACGCTCGATAAGCAGTTGCTTGAGCATTTCGCGCAAGTCCTCCAATGCAATCGGAGGTATTCCCTGCATCGTGCTGCCGCCTTGCACCATGTTGTCTGACCCCACCTTCGCTTCCACGTCAATCTTGTCTGAGTCCAGCCACTTGGGCGCCCCCGACATCTGTTCCGAAGCGTTGGGGTCAAGGTCCCAGGCAAAATCGATGAGCATTTTCAAAGGCAGGGCGTGGAATGTGAGCCCGTCGCGTTGGATTCCGCCGCCGCCCGGTTTCTCGTCGGGCGCGCTGGGCTTGATGGTCGCAACTTCGAACTGAACCGGAGGTAGCGGCGGCATGATCGTCGCCAGATCGGGCGCATTCGGAGTGGGCGTTTCGTTCACGCTGTCGACAATCAGCACCGGCCGGGGCGCGGTTTCAAGCGTAAGTTTCAGGCCCAGTTGCTTATCTACGGCATCGAAGATGGAGATGCCATCGGCCCCTGCGCGAGAGAGAGCCCCGCGCGGAGTCCACTTGAGGTCGAAATCGTACGCACCTTTGAGTCCGGTGGAATCGACGACCGGGTTAGTAAGATAACCACCCGCCATCATGTGCACATCGTCGGCAAACTTTTCCATGGTCTCGTTCTGGCATGTAATCACGGCCTGTGGAATTGCATCCGCAGCCTGATTGGCAGGAGGCGGCTGCCCCTTGCAGGCTGCATCGCCGGTGCCATCCGAGTCTTTCAGCTTGGCCTTCCCCGTTGGAGCGGTCAGCACATAAGCCGGCATGGGCGCATCGCCCGTATGAACAACAAGGCCGAACCTCTGCGCGAGCAGCGACCGCAGCATCTCTTTCGCCGTCGCTTCAGTTGTCCCCGGTGGAACCTTGGCAATCACATCCCATCGATCCCATTCCAGCCAACTCGGCCCGCCGTGCACGTAGGTGGAGTCCTTCTGCCCGTACGCCGTTGCAATCAGGTCCACCACCGTCGCCTGCCGCAGCAGGTACCGCCCATTGACAAGGAATCCCCCATCGAAAAAGGGATAGCGGCGCCGCGCGCTCGGATGGATGTCCGCAATTTCAAAGTTGACCGGTGTCTTGGCTGCCGCCGAACCCTGCGGAGCCGTTTCGCCCGGCGTTGTGGTTGGAGGAACGGACTGTCCGAAAACCACGCTTGCCAACGCCCCAGACAGAACCATCCCAAAAATCAATCGCATCCTCAAGACAACCTCCAGTCGGACCGTGGGAATTGGGTTTTGATTTTCAAAGCAGCCGCGCCACCCTGCGACAGGCGATGCCTGCCCGTTCTTGCTTTTCATCCAGTCGGGTCCCCAGCGCGCGTCCGCTCATAAACCTTAACTGCAATAAAGACGCCCGACAACTCCCGTTTGTTATCGCCCTGGGCGAAACTGGAATAGTGCTCGCAGATCGCGGCCTCTCAGAAAATCCGCGTATGACCTTGAGAAGGAGTGCCCATCGTCAGTGTAGCGGTCGGGTTGTCGCCGATCCGGAAGTTGCTCATCGGGTGAGCCGGTTCCGGTCATGCTCAATATGGTGGTCGAGTTCCCGATTTACTCCAAGCGGACCGCAGTGGAATCGAAGCCCGCGCCCGACAAGGTCCCCGACGCGCCGGTGTTGCCCGGACCGTACAGTATGCAGCACTGAGCGCTGCGCGCTCGCTTTCAGCTTTCAGCTGACAGTTCGCAGTTCATCGTTCTTTGTTCGCTGCAAAACCTCATCCGAAAACCGATGCGATCTTGCGTCACAGTCTCACAGAAACTGTGCGGCTGTGAGGTTGTGTGATTTTTTTGTGCAGGCGGCTGATTTTGTCGAGGAATTTTGGCTTCACAGTTTCACAGTTCATTTCTTGGCGGCGAAACCGGCTGCCTCTCGTTTCCAGTTTCCAGTTCCCCGCTTCCAGCTCCGAACTTCGGGGGGAGGGGGGTGGGGGAG
>JBEKEP010000203.1:0-11919 GCA_050013775.1 Occallatibacter sp.
AAGAGAGGAAGCGATGAAACAAGCGCTGGGAATGGTGGAAACAAAAGGCCTGGTTGCGCTGTTTGAGGCGACCGACGCCATGCTCAAGTCAGCAAACGTGACGTTCGCCGGATGGCAGACCGTAGGTTCGGGTCTGGTGACCGCCTTTGTGGAAGGGGACGTGGCGGCGGTAAAGGCGGCTACGGACGCGGGCGCGGAAGCGGCATCGAGAATCGGCGAGGTGGTGAGCGTGCAAGTGATCTCACGGCCTCACGACGAGCTGCCGTCTTTCGTGCAGGGCAACAAAACCGCAGCGAAGAAGTAGAGGCTGCACTTCGAGGAGACGAGATGAGTCAAGCAATTGGATTAATTGAAACCAGAGGCATGGTGGGACTGGTGGAAGCCAGCGACGCCATGGTGAAGGCGGCGAGCGTGGAGCTGGTGAAGACGGTGCAGATCGGCGGCGGCTACGTGACGGCCATTGTTCGCGGCGACGTGGGCAGCGTGCGCGCGGCTGTCGACGCCGGAGCGACCGCGGCCAAGGTTGTGGGCGAGCTGGTGTCGTCGCACGTGATTGCGCGGCCGCACGATTCGCTGGTCGAGAGCATGTTGAAGTAGGCACAGAAAAGGGAGATCGCAATGGCGAGTGAAGCACTTGGAATGATCGAAACCAAGGGCCTGGTGGCCCTGGTGCAGGCGACGGACGCGATGCTGAAAGCGGCCAGCGTGAAATTTGTGGGCTGGAACAAAGTGGGCAGCGGCCTGTGCTCGGTGTACGTGACAGGCGACGTGGGCAGCGTGCGCGCGGCAGTAGACGCGGGCGCGGCGGCGGCGCGTGCGGCCGGAGAAGTGCAGAGCGTGCATGTGATTGCGCGTCCGCACGATTCGCTGAGCATCGTACTGCAGAAGTAAGCGACGTGGGTTTTTTGAAAGGGCACGGCATTTGCCGTGCCGCAAGGGTTGGCCCATCCTGCATGGGGCTTTGGCCCCAGAAGATGTGCGGCTACCAAAGAGGTTCGCAATGTTCATAGCGAAAGTCATCGGCAACGTGGTTTCCACGCAGAAGATCGCGAAGTTCCGCGGCATGAAGCTGCTGCTGGTCCAGCCTTATATCAACAAAGAAGGCAAGCTGCAGATTTCAGGCAGTTCCGTGGTGGCGGTGGACGGCGTGGGAGCCGGCGTGGGTGAATGCGTGCTATTTACGCAGGGCAGCTCCGCGCGCCTGACGCCTACGACCAAGGATGCGCCCGTGGATGCCGTGATCGTGGGCATTGTGGACACGATTGAAGTGGGCGGCGCGACGGTTGCAAAACCGTAGCTGAAGATTTGGAGAGTTTCAATGCAGACCCAACAACAAGTTTCGCCCCAGGTGATAGCGGAGATTGCGAAGGAAGTGGTGGCGCGACTGCGCATGCAGATGCAGACGGCGCCCGCGGCGCAGACGCCAAAATTGGCGGTGGCGCGCGATGGCGTGTTTGCCACGGTGGACGAGGCGGTGAATGCGGCGTACGAGGCGCAGAAGAAAGTGGCGGCGATGCCACTCGAAGACCGCAAGCGCATCATCGACATTATTTGCCGCATCTGCAACGACCGGCGCGAAGAGCTGGGCAAGATGGAACTCGAGGAGACCAAGGTTGGCCGTCTCGACCACAAGATTCTGAAGCTGACCAATATGAAGTTTGTGTTGGGCGTGGACGCCCTGCACACCGAGGCGCGCAGCAACACCACGGGACTTTGCATTATTGAGCACGCGCCGTGGGGCGTCATCGGGATGATGCTGCCGGTGACGCATTCGGTGCCGACCATGGCTTCGAACGCCATCAACATTGTGGCCGCAGGGAATACGGCGGTGTTCGGGCCGCATCCTTCGGGCGCGAATGTGGCGAAGTACGCGTTGCAACTATGGAACCGCGAGATCGAGCGTGAACTGGGCTTTGGCAACGTGTTTACGACGACCTTGGAGCCAACGATCGAAGCTGCCGAACAGATTTTCCATCATCCCAAAGTGGCGCTGTTGTGCTGCACCGGTGGCGCAGCTGTGGCTAAGGCTGCAGCGCTTTCTGGCAAGCGCGTGATCGCGGGCGGGCCGGGAAATCCGCCAGTGGTGGTAGACGAAACGGCGGATCTGGATCGCGCGGCGCGATGCATCATTGACGGCGCGGCATTCGACAACAATCTGCTGTGCATCGGCGAGAAGGAAGTGTTCGTGGTGGCATCGGTGGCCGATGCGTTTATCGCGGCGATGAAGCGCGCGGGTGCGTATCAACTGGATGGCGCGGCGATCGACCGGCTGACCAAGGCCGCGTTTACGTTTGAAGGCGGCGGAGGCGGTTGCGCACGAGCGCACGTGAAGAAGGACCTGGTCGGCAAAGATGTCGCCGTGTTGGCCAAGGCCGCGGGCGTGCAAGCGCCGGCCGGAACGGATCTTCTCTTCGGCGAGACTGGCGAGGATCATGCGTTTGTTCAGGAAGAACAGATGATGCCGTTCGTTCCCATCGTGCGCGTGAAGGATGCGGATGCGGGCATTGCGGCCTCGGTGAGGGCCGAGCACGGCTACCGGCACACGGCCATTATTCACACCAACAATTTGGAAACGGCAACGCGCATGGCGCGCGCGATGAATACCACTTTGTTCATTCACAACGCGGCATCGCCGGCATCGTTGGGCGTGGGCGGGCCGGGATATTTCAGCCACACCATCGCGACGCCGACGGGCGAGGGCATTACCACGCCGCTCACGTTTACCCGCGAACGGCAGATGGTGGTTGGCGATGCATTGAGGATTATCTGAAGACAGGGACCGAGGGAACACGGGACCGAGAAAACGGGGACTGAGGGACGACGGATGTTTCTGGCGCGGATTGAAGGCACGGTGGTGGCAACGGCGAAGCATCCGACATTGGATGGATGCCGGTTTCTGGTTGCGCGCCGGCTGGAGGCCGATGGAGCCGCGGCAGTCGAGCCGAACGTGGTGGTGGATTGGATGGGCGCGGCGCGCGGCGAGACGGTGCTGGTTTCAACCGACGGCGACATAGCGCGGCTGAAGCTGGGAAACAACACGCCGGCACGCATGGTGGTGGTGGGTTTGGTGGATGCGATGCAGCAGACCGGGAGCGTGGCATGAGACTGGGCATCGTTCGCGGGCATCTGACGCTCACGCCGGCCGTCGAGTCGTATCACGGGCGGACGCTCAAGATCGTTGAGCCAGTAACGATGGAGAACCTGCGCGCGAAGAATGGGCTGGGCGGAGGCAAGGCGCTGATCGCCGTTGATGAGCTGGGCGCTGCCACCGGACAGATGGTGGCGTTTACCGAGGGGCGCGAGGCGTCCAATCCTTTTTGGCCCACGCCGGTACCGGTGGATGCGTACCTGGCGCTGATTGTGGACACGGCAGACGTGAAGCCGTAGAGATTTTTTCGAGGTGGGGAAGTGAAAAGCGGAACAAAGAGCATCGATCTTGGCGAACGCAGACTGATTGCGATGCGCGATGTGCAGGACGCAGTGACGGCGGGAGCCACGAGCATCGTGGTTGCCGCGAACAGTGTCGTTACGCCATCGGCGCGCGACTTTTTGCAGCAGCACGGCATCGAGCTGGTGATGGAGAAGGCAGCAGGTGGATCGCAACAGGCCGCGCAACCCGCGTCGCCGGCGACAGCATCGGGTCCGGCTGCTGTCAATCGCCGGCTGTTTTCGACGCCTGAGGCCGAAGCTATCAAGAAAGAAATCTGCGCGGTGGGCCGCAAGTTGTGGATGCGTCAGTTTGTCGACGGCAACGGCGGCAATATTTCCTATCGCATTGGGCCCAATGAAGTGCTTTGCACGCCCACCCTGGTGAGCAAGTACGATCTGACGCCTGACGATATTGGGCTCACGGACTTGGAGGGCGTGCAGATTGCCGGCTCGAAAGCGCGGACGAGCGAACTGCTGCTGCACCTGGAGATTTACAAGGCTGTGCCGGAAGCGAAGGCGGTGGTGCACTGCCATCCGCCGCATGCGACAGCCTACGCGATCACAGGAAGCGTGCCGCCGAACCTCATCATTCCGGAGTTCGAAGTCTTCGTGGGCAAAGTTGCGGTTTCGCCCTATGAAACACCAGGCACGAAGGCGTTTGCCGAAACCGTCCTGCCTTATGTGAAGACGCATAATACGGTGCTGCTGTCGAACCACGGCATCGTGTGCTGGGCCGACACGGTGACGCACGCCGAGTGGTACGCCGAGGTACTGGAGACGTATTGCTGGACGCTGATGATCGCTTCGCAACTGGGCGTTCCCATTTCGCAAATCTCTCAGAAGCAAGGCGACGATCTGCTGGCCATCAAGAAGAAGCTCGGCCTTCCCGATATTCGCTTTGACGCATCGCGGATGAAGGAGTGCCAATTGTCCGATCTGGAAGTGCCGGGCTCGATCGCGCTCGCGCCGACGCCCTGCGATGGTCCCACGGGCAGGAGCGCCGCGACCACCGACGGCGATCTGGAATCGCTGGTGAAGTCGGTGACGGATGCTGTGATGGACGCGATGGGGAAGTGAGAAACAGGGACCGGGACGGCGCGGCGGGCGAGGGAACCAAAACGGGGCGCAAGACGGACCGACGATGAAGGCTGCTGAACGGCAACTGAGAATCCGCCAGATGATCGAGTCGCGGGACTTCATCGACTCGGAGACTCTCGGCCGCGAACTTGACGCGTCTGAATCAAGCGTGCGTCGCGATCTGGACATGCTGGAAGCGGAAGGCGTGCTTAAGCGCGTGTACGGTGGCGCGGTGAGCGTGCAGGCTCCGGCGAATCGCGCCTTCGACTACGCTGTGGAAAGCGTGCGCCTGAGCGACGAGAAGAGCCGGATTGCCAGGCTCACCGCGGGTTTGATCGAAGACGGGCAGACCGTAATTCTCGATGGCGGCTCGACGGTGGCCGCAGTGGCGCGCGAACTAGCTACGAAGTCGCTGCACATCGTGACCAACTCGCTGCCCATTGCCGAGAGCCTGGAGTCGCTGCGCAACATCGAGCTGACGTTGACCGGAGGGTATCTGGATCCGCGGCTGCGCGTGATGTTGGGGCCCTTCTGCGAGCAGATGCTGGGCGCGATCCGCGCCGACACGGTGATCATGGGTGTTGGCGGCATGACCGAGGCCGGGCTGAGCAACAACAACACCCTGGTGGTGGGCTCCGAGCAGAAGATGATCGAGGTGGCGAGCCGCGTGATCATCGTGGCGGACCACACGAAGTTCGGACGCGGCGGCATGATTCCGGTGGCGCCGCTGACGGCTGCGCACACCGTTGTCTCCGATGCGGAGCTGAGCCCTGAATACGTCACGTTGCTCCGCGACCATGGGATCGAAGTGCTTCTGGCATAATCGGAGCTGTTGTCGGGAGCCTCATGCGGATCGAATCCAGCGATGTACTGATCGTCATCGACGTGCAAAACGACTTTTGTCCCGGTGGGGCGCTGGCTGTGCCCCAGGGCGACGAGGTGATTGCGCCGATCATGCATATCGCGCCGCGCTTTCAGCACATCGTTCTCACGCAAGACTGGCATCCGCCCAATCACACTTCGTTCGCGGCGTCGCATGCGGGCAAAAAGCCCTATGAATCGTTGGAATTGGAATATGGCGCGCAGACGTTGTGGCCGGCGCACTGCGTGCAAGGGACGCCGGGCGCGGAGATTCATTCCGGACTCTATCTGCCGCAGGTCGAGTTGATTCTGCGCAAAGGGTTCCGGCCGCAAGTCGATTCGTATTCGGCATTTTTTGAGAACGACCGAACCACGCCAACTGGCCTTGCCGGCTACTTGCGCGAGCGTGGGTTAACGCGCGTGTTTCTGGCGGGACTTGCATACGACTATTGCGTGGGCTTTTCGGCGCTCGATGCGCGGCGGCTGGGTTTTCCGGCCGTGGTCTTACGCGACGCGTGCCGGTCCATCGATCTCGAGGGTTCGGTGGCCGCGATGGAGGCACAGTTTGCCGAGGCGGGAGCGGCCGTGATCGATACGGCAGCGCTTACGAGTTAGAGCCACTCACGCGTAGAATCGCAACAGGCTCGCAAAGCGCCAACTCTTCACGCATATGTCTCGCAACTTCTACATTCTCGCCGCCACACTCGGTTTTTTCGCGCTTGTCTCTGGAGGTATGGCGCTGGTGCCGTCGAACTTTCAGCCGGGTTTGCCGGCCAATGGCACGTTGTGGCGCACGGTGGCGTTGATTCTGGCGGTGGCGGCGCTTGGGTCGGCGCTGATTGGGGTGATGAGCAATCTTTTCGAACAGGTCGATCGGCGAAGCGAAGAGGCGCGCCGCTCGGCGCGGCAGAGACGGCGGGGAGGGCAGGAATAGCGAGTCAGGAGGCATCGACTCGCCTTGCTCATTAAAATAGAAGGGTGCGGGCCGCGGTCCGCGCAGGATTGAGCTGACAGCAATGTTTGAAGTTACCGTGGAGGCAGATTTCTCCTCCGGCCACTATTTGCGCAACTACAAGGGCAAGTGCGAGAACCCGCACGGCCACAACTACAAGGTTCGCGTGACGCTGGCGGGAGGCGAGCTGGACGGAGCCGGGCTGCTGCTTGACTTCAAGCTGTTTCTACGACGAGACCAACCGGCATCTCACCGATGTGACCGCGGGCCGCGTGCGCGTAAAGGATTGCACGATCTGGGAGACGGATACGACGACGGCTACTTACTACGAGTAGCGGTTCTCACGCCGCCTTCCGGGCCACCAGGATGCGCAGAGGAGGGAAGGTTCCCGTCCAGTCGCTGGGACAGAGTTCCACGTTCAGGCCGCTTGCGGCAAACGCTGCGGCATATTCCTGCAAGTGCTTGAAATCGGAGATCACGGCGACGCCGCCGGGCTTGAGCACGCGCGCGATCTCGCGGCAGGCCTGGGCGCGGCCCTCCTGCTGATAGATGTTGTGCAGGCAAAGATTGGAGAGAACGACGTCGAAGGATCCATCCTGGAAGCTCATTTTGCGGGCATCCTCACTTTTGACGTCAGCCTTTCTGCCCACGCCCTCGATCACAATGTTCTGAATCAGCGCTTGCGGCGAGTTTCCCGACAGATCTTCAGAGTTCCAGATGTCGATGCCTGTGGCCTCGCCCGTGGTGAGGCGTTTGGCGGCCCCGATCAGCAGAAGCCCGCGTCCGGCGCCCACGTCCAGTACCGATTCGTCTCCCCGCCACGATACTTTGGCAAGAATTCGGTCGCGATGCCGGAACTTTCCCGCCTTGGAATAGACCAGCATGAGAATGACGGGAAGCAAGAACAATGCCGCTGAATACAAGAACCCAGGATAGAGAGTGAGAGTGACCTGCCTGACAGTGAAGCGGGGATACAGGAGCGCGAGGAACCCGCAAGCCATGCCTGCCGCAAACAGATTGAGGATCACGTGGGGCGCGTCAACTCCGTAATCCGGCTCATTTGCCATGCGGCGCCTCCGCGGTGTCAGGTGTCTTTTCGCTTATGGAACTGGCGGTAAGAAAATCCTAGCACGAGGGCTGCGGAGACAACATCAGGAATTAGTTCATTTGGCCGGATTTCGACTGCAGATATTTATCAAAGGGCACTTCAAAGTAAAAGAGCTCGTTGCCCTCGGAATCGCGGATGGAGCGCACGTAGAGCCGAGCGCCGGAGAGGGGATGGGTGAGACCCGAGACGTCGTAAAAAAGGAATCCGGCGCGCGTGGTGTGCGGCTCAATGGCAAGGGCCGAATACTCGAAGGTGTTGAAGTCCTGCTCGATCTCGGAGTTGCTGCCTTTGGGTTTGGTGTGGATGGGCGGCAGGGGCGCGGGCAGGGGAATTTTGCCGCCCTGGCGTTCCTTGCGTGTCATCAACCGCTCTACATCTTCGGGTTCGGCGGCCTGGATGCGGTCGCCGTTGGCGGTTTCAAAGAGAATGCGGGCATCGCGAAGCGAGATCGGCTTGTCGCCCAGGTTGGTGACGATGAGCCGCACCGGCATGACATCGTGGTCGATGTAGTCGACGCGGAAGATGGACTCTTTTTCCCGGGTGTCGTAGGGCTCCACGGCGATGGCCACGTGCTCGTCGGAGTGGACTTCTACCGCCGGATAGGAAGTGGCGGGCTGCACCGGGGGCGGGTTGTGCTCGGCGGCGAGACAGATTGCCGCCAGCCCAAGGGTTAGGGGAAGAATTGCGGCAGAAGTTCTCATCGTGCTCGACTGTATCATTCTAGGGTGAACCACCCCACGAATTGGATTAGGCTCTTCTGGATTAGACCGGCGGAAGAGCGAATCGGTACCGCATGACCCTCCTTTTCTATAACGTGGCCTTGCTCGCGGCGCTTCTGGCCGGTGCGCCGTGGTGGCTTTGGCGCATGGCGACGACCCAGAAGTACCGGGAAGGACTGCGGGAACGGCTGGGACGCGTTCCGAAGCGGATGGTTGCGGGCTCCGGAGCGGGCGGGCGGCCGTTGATCTGGATTCATGCGGTGAGCGTGGGCGAGGTGCTGGCCGTTACGCGGCTGGTGAAGGCGCTGGATGCGGGGTTGCCGGGATACTTTGTGGCGATTTCGACCACCACGCGAACGGGACAGGCGCTGGCGCGGGAACGGTTCGGAGCGAATCGGGTGTTTTATTGCCCGCTCGATCTGCCTTGGGCGGTGCGCGCTTACCTGAATGCGCTGAAGCCGCGCATGCTGGTGCTGGCGGAGACGGAGTTCTGGCCGAATCTGCTGAGTGGATGCTTTCGCCGCGGAATTCCCGTGGCGGTGGTGAACGCGCGGATCTCCGATCGCTCGTGGCCGCGCTACAAGATGCTACGGCGGTTGTGGAAGCCGCTGCTGGGGCGGCTGAGTTCGGTGCTGGCGCAGAGCGAGATTGATGCCGAGCGCCTGATCGCGCTGGGCTGCGCGCCGGAGCGGGTTGCGGTGGCCGGAAATCTGAAGTTCGACGTGCGCGCGGCGGAAGAGGCTGAGGCTACGCGGCTGTTGAAGGCGAATTCTGCGGGGCTGCGTTTTGTGGTTGCGGGCAGCACGCTCGAGGGCGAGGAAGCGGCGCTCGTGGAAGCGTGGCCGCGGCTGCTGGCCGCTGACCCAAAGTTGGCGATGGTTCTTGCACCGCGACATCCGGAGCGGTTTGCGGCGGTTGCGGCGCTGCTCGAGAAGTCAGGGAACCGGTGGACGCGGCGGTCGAAATTTGTAGAGCCGTTGCGGCCCGGCGAGATTGTGCTGCTCGATACGATTGGCGAGCTGGCGTCGGTGTATTCGCTGGCCAGCGTGGCGTTCGTGGGCGGCAGCCTGGTTGCGGCGGGCGGGCACAATCCGCTGGAGCCGGCGCAGTTCGGCGTGCCCATTGTGATGGGGCCGCACTACGCGAATTTTGTGGCGATCACTGATAGCCTGCGCGCGCACGATGCATTGCGCATCGCCGCGAAGGAGGAATTGGCTGAGGCGCTGACTGCATTGTTGAGCGACCGTGCCGCCGCGGAGGCAATGGGGGCGCGGGCCAGAGAAGTCTTCGAGCAGCAGGCGGGCGCGACGGATCGGTGCGTGGCGGCGCTGCGCACGCTGATCGCCGGCGGGACGGAACTGGAGCGCAAGGCATGACCCGCGCCGCACGTCCGTGGCTGTGGCCGCTGGTGCCGGGTTACCGGCTGGCTCTTGCGCTGCGCGCGTTGCAGTTGCGCATGGGGCTGAAGCCGGTAAGGCGGCTGCGCTGGCCGGTGGTGAGCGTGGGGAATCTTTCGGCGGGGGGTGCCGGAAAGACGCCGCTGGCGATTTCCCTGGCGAAGGCGCTCTCGGCGCGCGGCGTGCAGGTGGACGTGCTTTCGCGCGGCTACGGCCGCCGGCACTCCGTGCTTCCGGTTTTGGTCGAGACGAGTGGGACGGCAGAAGCGTTCGGCGATGAGCCGCTGGTGATTGCGCGCGAAGCGCAGGTGCCGGTTTACGTGGCTGCTGAGCGGTATGAGGCGGGGCTGTTGGCAGAGCGCTCCGCGCTTTCGGGTTTTGGTTTGCACCTGTTGGACGATGGGTTTCAGCATCGGCAGCTTGCGCGCGATGCGGACATTCTGCTGCTTAGTTCTGAAGACCTCCGCGATCATTTATTGCCGGCGGGGAATTTGCGCGAGGCGCTGCGTGCGGCAGAGCGGGCAAGCGTCATTGCGATTCCAGCGGACGAACCCGAGGTTGCGGAATGGGTGAAGGCTCGGGGCTGGAAGGGAACGGTGTGGCGCGTGCGGCGACAGATGGACGTGCCTCCCATCGAGGGGCCCGTTGTCGCGTTCTGCGGCATTGCGCGGCCGGAACAGTTTTTCCGCGGATTGGAAGCGGGCGGCTTGCACCTGGCGGCACGGTTCGCCTTCCCCGACCATCACCGCTATACGGCCGGCGATCTGGAGCGGGTGACGTTGGCGGCACGAGAGGCCGGTGCGACGGCGGTGTTGACGACCGAGAAGGATCTGGTGCGATTGGGCGCGATGAGCGCATCGCTCCCGATTCTGACCGTTCCGTTGCGCATTGAGATCGACGATGAGCGAGCCGCGATCGACTGGTTGATCCGCACGATGGGAGATTCTGCGTGACGCTGGTTGCGGCGGGCAGAAGCTTTCTCGACTGGCTGCGGAAAAAGGCATTTTTGTCAGGGAGGGATCGCGCAGGGGCTAAAGCCCCCGAAGCTATTGAGACGTTTACGGCACGACTAAAGTCGTGCCCTGACACTTCTTGCTTGTCCTGAAGAGTTCTTTCGGAAGTTGTTAAGTCGTGCCCTGACACTTCTTGCTTGTCTTGAAAAGTTTTCCCGGAAGCTGTGAGGTTGTGCCCTGACACTTCTTGCGGTCCTTGAAGAGCATTTCCGCAAGATGTCTGTTCCGGCAGTTGTTCGCCGCCGTCTTTGTCGCCGTCGTCTTCACCATCGTCGATGTCGTCGTCGTCTTCGTCGTCGCTGGCGTCAGGGACCTGGGTGTTCGTGGATTCGTAGCGCCACCTGGGGCATTGGCCGACAGTGGAGAAGGGGCATTCGTTGCAGTCCTCGTTTTTGCAGATGTAATTGCCGGGGGCGAGCTCGTCGCCCTGGGCAGTCTGCTCGGCGGACTGGACAGTGTCGGCTGCATCGAATTCCTGCTTGCGATTGATGAACTGCGCTGCAATCTGGAGCCCGTAGAGAAGGGCGGTCGCCTTCTTGAGCTCGATGCGGTCATTGATGATGGCGTCGTTGATGCGGACGACGGAGAGCTGGATGGCGGCGGGATCTTCGGGCGCGGGCATCTGCAAGGGGCCGTACTTGAGGTGAGGCTCCGCGCCGACGGTGTGGATCTTGGAGTGGTAGTAACAGAATTGACCACCTCTGAGGGCGGGGGACTCGCAAGGGAGCCCGTTGGTCTTGATGTGCCGGCAAAGCATGTACATAGCAGTACCCTTTCCCCCTGCCCCCTCCCCCCTACCCTTTTCTGGTAAAGTCTTGATTCGAGGCGGGTTGGCTTTTTGGGGCCTTCTGTAAACGATTGAAAGCGAAGAAGTTAGAGCCTAAAGTCTTCAAGAATAAGAGGTTAGCGCGGTTAGCGGAGTTAGCCGCGTCGAGTTTCGTTCGCGCGGCCAGCACAGCTTTGGCCCAGAAAAGCGGGCGGCCCGGATCATGCCAGACCGGGCCGCCCAAAATATCCGCCTTGTTTTCGCTACTACGAAAAGTGTAGCGATTTTGCGGAAATGATCTGCAATGAGAGTTGGAGAAATAGGTCGTTTGGGATCAAGGAGATGAGGCGGGATTGTGATGAGGTGGGGCTTGACTTTTGGAACTAGAGGTCGATCTTTCGCCCGCTGAAGCGGGCTGGGGCGATTGTGGGGTTGCGCGAACCCTAGTCTTGCGTCTCCACCCCACGGACGAAGACCTAACCTCACCCCAGCGGGCAAAAATCGCCCGCCGGGGACCCCGGCGTCCGTGGGGACCCCGGGGACTGGGGCTACCGTCTGGCGCCCGCTGAAGCGGGCTTGGGCGGAGAGGTAGTTGCC